>JAYTDO010000591.1:0-5777 GCA_043735935.1 Chthoniobacteraceae bacterium | reverse complement strand
TGGTCGGCGAACCGTCGCCCGTGACTCCAACGCCGCCGACAAGGTGGCCGAGTTTGTAAAGCGGGACGCCGCCGGGAGAATCGTTGAGCGAACTAAGGAGCACGCTCGGTGTCCGCACTCCGGGCGAGGTTGTATCGCGTCCTTTCGGGCCGAGAGGTTTCGATCCGTCGAAGCCGTTCGGGATGTACTTCATGTAGTTTACATCCGAGAAAAACAGGCTGGAAAAACCGACGCCCACCAGCGGGCCGTTGCCGGTATTGCGGACACCGGGAGGAAAGTGCTGCTGAATGATGAAACCGGCGGTGCGCGAGGTGAACGCCTCGCTGTCGCTGCTCAGAAACGCCGCCGTGCCCGCGCGAGTGATCGCTCCGGCAAGAATTCCGTATTGGCGAATGGTCCGGTCGCTAAAGTCGAACGCGGGGACCGGATTCGGCAGGCGCCCGGCCATGTCCCAAACGGCCAACACAAATCCGTCGCGATCGGTGACCGCGATGACCGCGCGAGGATCAATTCTCGCGGCCTCGGTGGCGGCGTTGGCGATGATTTTCTCGACGTCGGATTTCGTTAGCTGCACCGGGTCTGCTTTTGCACCCGATACTGCAAGAGTCGCGGAAAGGAGTGCCAGAGCGGCGCGGCAGGTAGTTGATCGCATGCAGGAATTCATCACGGCGGCGACTTGTAGCAAAGTCGCGCCACGAATCAAACATGAAGATTCGTGACGATTTCGGTTGCGGTGCCCGTATTTTTTTTTCTATCAACTGCGCCCGACGAAATCGAATGGGTGCCGCGTCTAAATTCCAACTAAAGTGTGTGAACAGTTTTGTTCTCACGATCAGCATCGCCTCGATGCTCAGCGCAACCGCTAGTGCCTCCGAGGCGCCAGCGAAAAAGAAGGGCGATGAGGAGGCGACGAATCCGCATTTCAAAAGTAGCCGCCCGGCTCTGCGGACACTTTTCATCGGCGACGATTTCGGCCATCGGACGATTCAGCGCGGCACGCCGCCGAAAGCGCCCGGGCAGTTTAACCCGGACCCGGGCGGGAATGGCGGGGCAGTGGTGGCGTCGCCGACGACTCAGGATACGATCGGGACGGAGCAAAACTTTTTGTTTGGAGGCGAAAGCGTCGTCCCTGCACCGAAGCCGATCGGGGATCCGATCCCTGATGGGCTCGCTCTCCCGCGCCGCGCGGTCCGTGGCCATACGCCGATCCGGAAGGTGTGGGAATATCCGGAATATCCTCTCGGGCGCGAGGGCCTTGGCTTTCCGCAAGGATTTACCGGCGTCCCAAATCGCTGGTTCTTGAATGTCCCGCATTGGCAACGCTACATGGATCCGGCGCACGAAACGCCATACATGTACGACACTGCGCGGCTGTGGCATCCGTATGAGCAGAGCACGCTCAAAGGCGACGTCCCGATCATCGGCGAGGACATTTTCATGAACCTCACGGCGAAGAATTTCACGCTCGTCGAGAATCGGAATCTTCCGACGCCGAGCGGCGTGAGCACTGCGACCAATAATTCGCCGGAATTCTTCGGGCGCAGCCAATCGATCCTGGTCAATAACGACGTGTCGCTCGCGATCGACATCTTCGAGGGCGAAACCGCCTTCAAGCCGGTGACCTGGCTCGTCCGGGTGCTCGGCGTTTATAATAACAACTGGCTCCAGGTGAAGGAGAACAACGCGATCGACCCGGACCCTCGCGGCACTGGATTCGACGATGACCGGCACGCTCCGAACGCCAACGTCATCCAAGCGGTTGGAAACAACGGGGTGGACTACAACGTGAAGGGAGGGAAACCGGGGAAGTTCACGAAGAACGTCAATCCAGGCGACGTATTTAATTTTCTCCAACCGGAACTGAACCGCGTCAATGATCAGCGAGATCCCGTGCCGGTCGATCCGAAGACGAACGAAGTCCCGAGCCAGGGGACGCCGGAGAAAAAAGAGCGAGAGAACAAAGACCGAAACAAGGACTTCGCCGGCACCCGCTATACGAATCGCCATCGCGACTTCATCGCGCTTCAGGAGGCGTTTGCCGAAATTCACATCGGCGATCTTTCCGATGCCTATGACTTCCTGTCGTCCCGCTGGGGCATTCAGCCGTTCAACTCGGATTTCCGCGGATTCATCTATTCGGACACGAATCTGGGAGCGCGGATCTTCGGGAACTGGGACTCGAACAGGTGGCAGTATAACCTCGTCTATTTCAACCAACGCGAAAAAGACACCTATTCGGATCTCAACACCTTTGACTCCCGCCATCAGCAAATCCTGATCGCGAACGTCTTCCGGCAGGATCTGTTTTGGAAAGGCTACACCGGCCAGTTGTCCTTCCACATGAATCTGGATGACGGCGGGACGCATTATCAGAAAGACGGCTTCCTCACTCGACCGCAGATCCTCGGAACGATCAACGACACCGGCGACACGGGCAGCAATAGCCAGCTCGACGGCCATGAAGTGAAGGCCTTTTACCTCGGCTGGACGGGAGACGGACACATCGGCCGGTTGAATATCACGCACGCCTTTTACCAGGTGTACGGCGAGGACGACTTCAATGCGCTCGCCGGGCGCAGCGTCAACATCAACGCGCAGATGGCGGCGCTTGAACTGAGCTATGATCGCGATTGGATTCGCTACAAGCTCTCCGGCTTCTATGCCAGCGGCGACTCGAACCCGACCGACGGAACCGCGCGCGGATTTGATTCGATCCTGGAAAATCCGTTTTTCGTTGGTGGTCCGTTCAGTTGGTATGTCCATCAGGGCATCAACCTCTCGACGACGGGGGTAAATCTGAAACAGCGCGATTCGCTGATTCCCAACTTCCGGACCAGCAAGACCGAAGGGCAGTCGAGCTTCGTCAATCCCGGTGTGTTTATCCTCGGAGCCGCCACCGACATCGACGTAACGCCGAAATTGAAGGCGTTTGCGAACGTGAACTATATTTGGTTCGCCGAGACGAAACCGATCGAACTGGCGCTCCAGACCAACAAGTCGCGCGATGAATTGGGACTCGATTGCAGCCTTGGATTTAAATACCGCCCGCTGCTCACCGACAACATCATCTTCGCCGCAGGCTTGGGCGTCTTCTCGCCCGGCGCTGGTTACCGCGACATTTACCGACGCAACACGCAATACGTCCCCGGCTACGGTCCTCAGGACGAGGCTGGCAAGGTCGATCGTTACCTTTATAACGCCTTCCTGACCCTCACGCTCATCTACTGAGGAAGCGGCGACAGAACTCGAGTCGTCCCGCTCCCGTGGATCCTATGTGGGGAACTGGAATCCAGCCTTTGAAAACATCCTTACCGGTCTAACACCACCCGCCATGCGCAAATACTGGCTGCCTTTCCTTCTATTGATCTGGCTCGGACTCGCCATCCCGGCCGCGCTCTTTAGCGCCGATCCCGTTAAACCCGCTGCCGGGACTCCCATCGGCGGCGAGTTGCCCGATATTCCAGAGCTCGACTCTTCGCTCGCGAAGAAACCGAAACCGGAAATGCCTGCGCCGGCCCCGGCCACACCAGCGCCGGTCGTCAAGCCGGCGACTTCGCCGAACGTCAAGCTCCCAACCGTCGGCCCATTCGCGCCGCCACCCACCGTACCGCAGCCCGTGATGCCGCGGTTGCCAGCCTCCAGAACTGGCACTGGCCTCGGACCCGAGACCTCCTCGCCCGCCAACAATGCTCCATTGGATATTTTCCCGGACGCGATGAACGGAATCGGACCAAGCGTCTCCGCGCCACCATCACCGCACCCAAACGTCACGATCCCGAAGCGTAACTGGATCGACCAGACGCCCGCTGAGGCTGCTCAGAAAAGCGCCGGGTGCATGGACTGTCACAAAACGACCGACGCACACACCATGCACGAGTCGCCGAACGTCATCCTCGGATGCACGGACTGCCACGGCGGGAATCCCGCCCGCGGGCTCGCCATTCAGGACGCGCACGTGCGTCCGCAGAACCCTGAGTTTTGGGAAACTTCAGCCAATCCGCCGAACTCGACCGTCCTGCTCAACCACGAATCGCAGGAATTCATCCGGTTTGTGAACCCGGGCGATCTACGCGTGGCGGATCAAGCTTGCGGACTTTGCCACGGCGAGATCGTGGAGCGCGTCCGCCATTCCATGATGAATCATGGTGGAATGCTCTGGAACGCCGCCGCGTATAACAACGGCGCAATTCACTTAAAAAATACCATCGTTGGACAGGCCTACGGTGCTGACGGCATGGCACTTCGCCTCGACAACCCATTTAAGCCAAGCGAAGCCGACACCCGCGACCTGGGCATTCTTCCGCTCATTCTCCCGATCCCCCGCTTCAACCGCAGCCAGCCCGGCAATCTCTTCCGCATCTTCGAAAAGGGCGGCCTAGGCCAACTGTCCCTTGGTAGCCCGACTCTCGACGAACCGCCCGGAAAACCTGAGCGCCGCTTGAGCGATCGTGGTCTTGGAACGCTGAACCGCACCGACCCCGTCATTCTCGGTGCACAAAAGACGCGGCTACACGATCCGATGCTCGGATTCATGGGCTCCAACGACCGGCCCGGCGATTACCGCTCCAGCGGTTGCTCCGCGTGTCACGTTATCTACGCGAACGATCGTTCGCCGACAAACTCCGGCTGGTGGAGCCGGTTTGGACACCAAGGATTGAGTTTCTCAAAAGACCCAACCATCTCCAAAGATGAGCGCGGACATCCGGTCTTCCACAAATTCACCCGGGCCATCCCCTCTTCACAGTGCATGAACTGCCACATGCACCAGGGCAATCTCTTCGTGAACCCCTTCCTTGGTTATATCTGGTGGGATCAAGAGACCGACGGCGAGCACATGTATCCGAAGGAGCAGCATGATCCCTCTGACGCCGAACTGGCCCGGGTGACGGTGCAAAATCCGGAAGCTGCCGCCGCGCGAGGGCTCTGGGGAAATCTGGATTTCCTCGAGAAGACCGCGGAACTCAATCCACAACTCAAGCACACACAGTTCGCCGATTATCACGGCCATGGCTGGGTTTTCCGCGCGATCTTCAAGAAGGACAAAAAAGGCAATCTACTGGACCTCGATGATAAGGTCATCGGCCACTCGGATTTCAAGAAAGCCGTCCACCTCAATGACATCCATCTCGCTAAAGGCATGCAGTGCGGAGACTGCCATTTCGACGTCGACGTGCATGGCAACGGCTTGCTCTACGGTGAGCCGCGAAACGCAACGACCATCACGTGCGTGGACTGCCACGGCACCGTCAACTCCCGACCAACCCTGATCACTTCGGGAGTCTCAGGCCACTACGACCCGACCGATCCGAAAAAAATCGTGCCTGTCGATCTCGCAAAATCCGTCACCGGCTGGAAGCCACGTTTTGAATGGGAGGACGAACTCGATGGAGCGAGCGGCGAAGCAAAAAAATACCCGAATGGCGTATCAAAACGCCGCCTATGGCAAAACTCCAGCATGTCTCCCGACATTCGCTGGGAAGTGCCGCAAGTCATCGATATCATCAACCCTGCGTCACCGAACTACAACGCGAAGGCCCGCTACGCGAAGACGCTGCGGCGGAATGGCGAGGAGTGGGGCGAACTCAAGATGACGTCCGAAGAGTGCGCCGCGAATCTCGCACACAGTAACGAGAAGATGGATTGCCAGATCTGTCACAGTTCGTGGGTAACCAGTTGCTTCGGCTGTCACCTTCCGATGAAGGCGAACCAACGGGTGGCCCAGAACAAGGGCGAAGGGGTCATCGACCGAAATTACATCACCTATAATCCCCAGGTGG
>JAYTDO010000590.1:0-6381 GCA_043735935.1 Chthoniobacteraceae bacterium | reverse complement strand
CAACAGCTCGTGGACGGTGCGCGTGCGGCGCGACGACCTGCTCACGCTGCAAGTCGATGGCACCCGCGGCAGCGCCGTCGCCGGCCTGCGCGATTGCGTAGCTCAGCATGCTGGCGCGACGCCGCGCTGCACTTGGAATCCCGACCTCGATTCGCCCGTCAATTTCGCCGACGGCTGGAACCGCGTCCCCGCCTACCAGTCCTACGACAACGCCTTCAAAATCCAGTGGGAGCTTTTCCTCCGCCATGTCGCGCTCGGCGAGCCTTTCCCGTGGACACTGCTCGAAGGTGCGAAAGGCGTGCAACTCGCCGAACTCGGCCTCGAATCCTGGGCCAAGCGCGCGTGGGTGGACGTGCCCGAGCTAAAGGCGTAGCGCAATCAGCGGCGCGGCGGTGCGGCGCTCGCGGGCGTCAGCTCGAGACGCACGGACTCGCTCGGCGCGGGGTTGGGCGGACTGCGGAAGATTTCATGGCGCGCGGCGTCGAGCACCACGAGTTGAAAACCGGCGAGCCGCTCCTTGTATTTGGCGGGGTCGTCGGTGCGCGTCCAGACGGTCACGGCTTCGAGCGGCTGCTCGCTTTGCAGGTCCACCTCCCACCACGTCTGCGCGTCGGTGCCGGTGGTGTGGGTGGAGGTGCCCGTTTTGAAATGGCCGTCCGTGCGGCCATCCACGGCGTGCTGCGCTTCGCCGTTCGCCGTGGTGCTGGATTGCTTCGCACGGCCTTGCGGCGCGATGTTTTTTCCACCGGAAAAAACCTGCACCTCGGCGAGCGTGAGCGGCTTGCCGCGCGGGAGTTCGATGCGCACAAACCGGCCCGGCACATTCTTCGGCGCGGGCGGCGGCGGCGGATGCGCGGTCGCCGGCGCGGCGCTGGTGCGCCGCGCAGACCACAGCCACATCCCACCCGCGCCGAGCAGGGCCGCGGCGAGGGCGATGCCCACCATCGTCCGCGCACCGACGGGGCGCGGCGGCACTGGAAAGACGGGCGCTGGAACGACCGGCGGCGGTGGCGGCACCGCGGCCATCCGCAGCGTCGGCGCAGCCACTGCGCTGAGTTTTTGCGAGACGTTGTTTTTGCCGAGCGCGGCTTCGAGCGATTGCAGCGCGAGGGCCGCCGAGGCGGGGCGCGCAGCGCGATCCGGCGCGAGCAGCGCCATGATCCACTCCGCGGTTTTTGGCGGCACATCGCGCCGCCGCTGGAGCAGTGGCACCGGCTCCGCGGTGAGCCGCGCGCGGGCGATGGCGTGTTCATTTTCGCCGTCAAAAGGCTGCGCTCCCGTGAGGCAAAGGTAGAGCGTGGCACCGAGCGTGTGCAGATCCGCGCGCGCGTCCGCGGGCTCGTGGCGGATGACCTCGGGCGCGACAAACGCCATGCTCCGCCACGGGATCGCTTCGCCCGGCGGCACCGGCTCCGACGGGTGCGAAAGCATCGCGACTCCGACCTCCGCGAGCCGCGCGTCGAGCCGCCCGTGCTCGCTGCGTTTCACGAGGATGCGGTGCGGATGCGGGTCGCCGTGCCGCAGGCCCGCGAGGTCGAGCGCGGCGAGGCCGAGCAGGCAGTCCGTGGCTACGGAGAGCGTGTCCTTCACATTGAGCGGCGCGCGTGTGGCGAGCCAGTCGGTGAGCGTCTCGCCTTCGGCGTAGGCGTAGGCGGCGTAGGCTCCGTCGGGGTCGTGGCCGAGTTCGAGGGCGGGCACGAGATTCGGGTGGTCGAGCGCCGGCAGCCGCGCGGCGTAGGTGGCAAAGACCGCGTCATCGACCACGTAGTCCGCGCCGTCCTCGGGGATGCGCTGGAGCCGCGCCGCGCGGCCCGTCTGCGCATCCACCGCGCCGTAGCGGATTCCCGCAGGCGTCTCCAAACGGCGGCGGACGTCGAAGCGCTCCGACATTTTTTCAGCGCGCGTTTTCCGCCGCGGCGAGCGCGACGAAGCGATGCGTCAGCGTGCCGTCGGGCGTGGCGTGGCCGACCGTCCAGCCCTTGAGCGGCGAGCCGTCGCGGTTTCCACGGACGCGCGCGCAGCAGCGGTTCACGAGCACGTCGGCGCTGCCGATATGCTGCTCATTCAGCCCGTGCCAATGCCCGCTGAAAGTCCCGCGCAGGTTCAGTTTGCCGAGCCGCGCGAGCAGCGCATCCGCATTGCGCGGACGATAGACCGTGTCCGGCCCGAGCGGGAAATGCGTGAACGCCACGGTCGGCGCGCGCGCATCGAGCTGCGGCAGATTTTCGTCGCACCACGCCAGCGTGGTGTCGGCGATCACCGTGCCGTCGAACTCCATCCCCTGCGTCGTATCCAGCCCGATGAACTGCCAGCCGCCGTGCGTGTGAACGTAGTTCGACCGTCCCGGATAGGCCGCGTCGTACGCCGCACGATCCTCATCCGTCTGGTAGTCGTGATTTCCCGGCACCGCGAAAACCGGCACGCCAAGTTGATCGAGGCAAACCCGCAGCGCGGTGTACTGCTCCGGCGTCCCGCGATCCGCGAGATCGCCCGAGATCAGACACAGCGCCGCCTTTGGCGCGCTCTCCCGCATCTGCGCCACCACGTTTTGGAAAAAGGGCGCACACTTTTCATCCGAGAAATGCAGGTCATTGACCGCGATGAAATCGAACCCGCCCTCCGCCTCCGCAGCACGGGCGAATGAAGTCATGGCGAGCGCCGTGGTCAGGCGCAAAGCATCGCGGCGGGTGATCGGGGGCATGGCCGCAAAGGCTGCCGCGAAACCCGCGCCAGTGCCAGCCAAACTCAGGCAGAGTTGTGAGTTGCCGGAGTGCCACGCAGCTTCACAACGCAGGAAAATCTTCCGCTTTCTCCAAAAGAAATTGCCGTCCACCCTCAACCCAGTCCATGACTTTGAGCCATCCCACCCATCCCTCATGCTATCCAGCACTCTGTTTTCTAGTCGTATAGCCACTAGTTAGGCGACTTCGCGCAGCGTTGTCGAATGCGGAATGTCTGATGTGTATGATATGCTCGAATATATGAATACGCAGATATTGTCCCACATTGTCCGTATCAAATTGATATTAACTATGAGCTTGATGCTACGTGCTGTATCCGCGAACGCGCAGACATTTGAGGTGAATTTCTCAGAACCAGCTGATGCGCCGCTAGTAAAAACGAAATTCGGCGTTTATCAGACGCCATTGACCACTTTGCCTGGCCTGCTGGATTCCCTGCCTCTGTTGCGCGAGATCAACGTCGCTGATTTAAGATATGAGCTCGGCTGGGGCAAACCGGACGTGCTTGCCCCCTCACAGATCAGCGGAACCGCAAAGCAGCTCAATTACGATTTTGCGACCATTGATGCATTTGTGGAGAGACTGCAGTCGGCGGGTGTGAAACTGCTACTCGCCATGGGCTACTGCCCCGATCCTCTCAAGTCGCGCGCTGTCTGGGCGGCATGGAAAGATATGCCCTCCGATCTGGGAAGCTGGCAAAAGATCAATCGCGATTATGCCTTGCACCTGAGAAATGGCAAGGGACTCTCAGGCCCTTTCTACGAAGTTTGGAACGAACCGGATATGCCGGATCCAGACGGCAAGATGTTCTTTAATGGCACGCCGCGAGATTATGGGCAGCTTTACGCGGGGGCCGCAGCAGGTATCAGGCAGGGCGACCCCGATGCTCTGGTTGGCGGCCCGGCGGCGGCATTGGATTTAGCTTATTTGGCGCCCTTACTGTCGCAGCCCATCGACTTCGCTTCGATTCACGGTTACGACAATTACGCGACGCAACTGGGCTTGATGCGCGCGGCGCTCGCCGGTCGGCCCGATCTGCCGGTTTTTCTCACGGAATACGCTTCGTTCACAGAATTCCCGCCCAACGGCCCGCAAAGCCGTCATCCGGCAGCCATGCGCTTTTTTCGGGATGTTAAAGGCTTGTTGACCTACACGGATGTGGCGAAGGTTTACTGGGCGCAGTGGTTGGACGCGGGCAATGGCCCCGGCATGGGACTCGTAGATTGGAAAGGCCACCGCAAAGCGATCTTTAATGCTTTCAAGATTTACGGCGCGATGCCGGTGGATAGAGTGGCCGTCCAGCCGGATGGCTCTAACGGCATCAATGCAATGGCATCGTCGGACAAGCATCGTGCCTGCGTGGTGCTGTGGAACGAATCCTCGACCGAGCGCCGGGTGCAGGTAAACCTGCGTCAGTTGCCTTTTGCAAAGGGAGTTATGCAGCTTTACCGCATTGATCGAGAAAACGGGAGCTACGTTGACAATCCGACCTCGGAAAACCTGCGCGTTTTACAAACGATAGCTTTGCAAACTGCGTCTTCCGACTGGGCCGGAACCATCCCCGCCGAAGGGGTGGTCTTCCTCGATCTCTCCGACGGCACGGAAGAACCACGACCCGCCCACAACCTGTTGGGGACATATGTCCGCAGTTATTACTGGTTTTTCGACCGGAAATCGAACGCCTACGCGGATTTCGACGCGCGGACTTGGACGGCCCGCCTCGGTATGGGCGATAGCGATTTCGCAACCGCACAGATTGGTAACTTGATTGATCATCCTGCCCCACGCTGGCGTGTACAAGTCGAAAAAAGCGGCCCGTTTCGTAAGCAGGATGAAAATTCGCTGTTCGGCGTTCGCCTCGACTTTCCATCCAAAGCAAGAGGCTACAGCCGCAGCGTTCTCTTCCACAGCGGTCTTTACGACCCGCAAAGAAACTCAGCGTTGTCCTGGGGCAAAGGCGGAGCAGCCCCCGATCAAGTGATCTTTCAAAGCGCCATAAATACAGGAGACTATTTTGAAATCGATCTACCCCGGATTGCGCCCGCAGATTGGAATCAGCAGCGGGTTATTGTAACGTTCCTGATACAAAATGCCGGACGCAATTCGCAGGCGAAATTCACGCTGACCAATCCATGACCGGCCCAACTAAAGGCGACTAACAGCCGCCGAACAAGGCGCTACTCCGCCAGCCGGGCCAGTCGCTGAGCTACGGTCGTTAGGCGACTTCGCACATCTCCTCCGAGCAATGAGCGCTTCAGAAGACATTCCGAGTCCGATGCCATCAACCAAGCTCAACGGTTTGAAGACTTCCAGTTTCGAGCCTATCGCGAGTCCGACGGTTTGGCCTTCGGTAGCTTCGTGTCGATTCCGCAGCCGGCGTTTCCAGAGTTCCCAGTCGGGCGTCGCCAGCGAGTTCGACAGCATCTTTGCTCGGAGTCTATCGCGAGGCGCACATGCCCAGACGCTGGAACGCGCAGCAGCTCCGGCGTCTCAACAGTGCGGCGGTTATTCGCTTCCCTCCGTCGCGTGCGTTTCACCGAGTCCCAGCTTTCCAGACATTCCCGTTCGAGCATCCATCGCGAGTCCAGGCGTTTCTCCCGGAACTCTTTTCGGACGTCTGTCCTCAATCCAACGTCGCCGAACCATGCGCTGCAGCGAACGGCTCCGCGTGTCACGGTAGCTGCTATTCTGGCTTGGATCCGTCCCGTCCGTTCGTGGCGTTGTCCTACGTCCGTTGCCTCCTTCTGCGCTCCACCTTCGCAGCTACCGCGCCACGCTCCGCCGTCGCTGAGCTTGGGGTCGTTAGGCGACTGAGCACGCTTCCCATTTTCATAAGACCGTTATGTTTCAGATTCTAGTAGCCTACTCTGATTGCCTTTTCTTCATCGTGGTTGGGGGACTACTGTTATTCGGATCGAAGAAGTGGTTTCACGCCAATGAGAGCCCCGAAAAACTGGCGCAGCGCCACAGACTCATTAGAATTTCAGGAGGCATCTTACTGATCGTCGGAACCATCCAGCTAATCATTCGTCTTCTCTCGTAGACTTCTTCCGAGGATGTCTCTTTCCAAATCAACGTCGCCTAACTGTTGTACCTCGGCACGTTGTCCGCAGTCTTAGCGGGGTCAGGATTCCCCTCCGGCCAGTGGTGGCAGCGCGCCTGCACCTTCCGGGATGTGACCCGGCGCAAGCCGTCAGCCCGCGGGGAGAGACTTCGCCGGCTTACTGCCACTTCTGCACGCTCTGCTTCAGCACGTCGAAGGCGGTGGCGCGGCCGCCGCGCGCGCCGAGTTCGTCGCGGAAATCCTCGACGTCGGTTTGCAGTTTGGTCACGCGCGGATAGGCGGTCGCGCCGCGGGTGGTGCGGATTTGCTGGGCGAGCGTCCAGAGCGCCTTCGGCATTTTCCAACTGCTGTGCGGCGCGCTCGCAGCTTTTTTGTCGTCGGCGCTGCCGGGCGTGAGCGTGAGAATGTGGTGGAGCAGGTCGCCGAGTGCGGCGATGTCGATGCGGATGTCGGCCTCGTAGGCGGTGACGTTGCCTTCGCTGATTTTTTTGGAGTGCTCCCAGCCGGTGATGAGCACCTCGCCGAAATCGCCGACGTGGATGCGCTCGGCGGTGAGCCTTCCGTGGACGAAGCCCT
>JAYTDO010000589.1:0-2031 GCA_043735935.1 Chthoniobacteraceae bacterium | reverse complement strand
CGCAAAGTCCTTCCGCAGGAACGGCTGGAGCGACGGCCCCTCGTCGATCGGCGTCGCGTCCGCCGGCAGCACGCTCGCCAGCGCCCAATCTTCATCACCGAAATCGACCGCATTCCAAGCACCCTCGGGATTCCGACGCGCCCGCCACGACTCATCGCTCCCGATTTGAACCACGTCGCCGCCCGAAAGTTCGAGCCACACGTAAAACGCCATTCCGCTGCGTTTGTTGAGGTGCGTCACGGATTGCGGAAACTTCTTCCGCTCGTTGTCGTTCATCGACTTTTGCGTGTGGCTGGCAATGTCGATCGCGATGACGTTTTCGCCCACGACGAGGAGCGGTTTCAGATCGAGCAACGCGACCCGTCCATTACGAAAACCGTCACGCTGGACCGGCTTCGACTCCCTGCCGTTCACCAGCACGTCGAATCCCTGACTCGCGATGATCGCCCCGTATGCATTGCCCGGCACTTCGGTGAGATTGAACTTCTTTCGAAACACCACCTTGTGACGGTCGCCCTCGGGCAGCACCACATCGTCCGCCGGATGCGGCGCGGGCGTGGCGGCGGCGATCTTTTCCTGGGCGGCTTTGAGGGCCTCCTCGCCATTCGCTCGCGCGGCACGCTCGGCATTGCGGAGCGGTCCGAGCGCCACCGGCTCTGAGGTCCAGATCCACTTCGGAAATTGCAGCCCACTCACGATGCCGCTCGCCCCGAAATCGAACTCCAGCGTGGACGGCAGGGGTTTCCAATCCCCGCCGAGCGAGCTGATCGCATCGCTGAACTGCTCCGCCGACAGGCGCTTCGTCAGCGGGCCGCGAAAGGCATACGCCTCCTTCTCCTTGGGGCCCTCGACGGCCGGGAGTTGATACGCTCGCGACGTCGCGATCATGGCTAGCGTGCGTTTAAGATCAAAGCGGTGCGCGACGAAGTCTTCCGCGAGCCAGTCCAGCACGTCCGCGTTCCATGCCGGCTTATCCATATCGTCCAGCGGCTCGACGAGCCCGCGCCCGAGCAGGCGCGCCCACAGCCGATTCACGATGGTGCGGGAAAGGCGCCCGTCTTCACGACTGGTGATGATCCCCGCGAGCCCCTTGATGCGATCGGGCTTCGTTGCATTGGCTTCCAGCGCGCCGACTTCGGGATAGAGAAACCGCATGGCGGCCTTCTTCCCGGTGGGCTTGTCGCAGTGGACGAGTTCCAGCGGTTCGTCCGCATAGATCGAAGCCATTCCGTATGCGTCGGCGAGCGTCCAGTCATTCACGAAGCTGTCGTGGCACGAAGCGCACTTCAGATTGATGCCGAGGAAGACTTGCGAAACGTTCTGCGCGGCCTGCATCGGCGGCAGCATCGAGGCGTTCACGTTTCCCCGCCAGATGATGCCGCGCGTGAATCCCTCGCTCTCGACGGTCGGGTTCACGAGCTGCGAGACGAACTGATCGTACGGCAGATTCCGCACGAGGGCCGTGTAAAGCCATCCGCTGATTTGCTTGCGCCCGCCGTCGATGAAGCCGGTGCCCTTGTAGTCGTTCCTCAGTAAGTCGTTCCAAAAGGTGAGCCAGTGGTCGGCGTAGTTTTTCCGGTCGTCGAGCAGCGCGCCGACGAGCTTTTCGCGCTTCTTCGGATCGGAATTTTTTAGGAATGCTTCGAGTTGAGTCGGCGTCGGGAGCAGCCCGACCAGATCGAGGTAAATGCGGCGCGCAAAAACGCGATCCTCGACCAAGGCCCCCGCGACCGACGAGCCCAACAAAACGTCGAGCGGATGATCCTCGCCGTCCTTCGGAAGTGCGACCACCCGCGGATGCAGATTCTGGGGTGCCGGTTTAGCAAAGGAAATCCCGGCCGGCCATGCGGCGCCCTGGTCGATCCAAGCCCGCAGCAGCCCCACTTGTTCCGGCGTCCACTTCGCGCCCTTCTTCGGCATCGTGTTATCGGGGTCCAGCGCGGCGACGAGTTCCACGATGTAACTTTCCGCGCTCTTCCCGATCTTCGCCACCACACCCGACTCGCCGCCCTCCAAAAACGATGCCCGAGT
>JAYTDO010000588.1:0-17298 GCA_043735935.1 Chthoniobacteraceae bacterium | reverse complement strand
CATCCTCGTCAAGACGCTCGCCGACGCCGTCGCGATCGCGAACGATTTTGCCCCCGAGCACATCTCGATCGTCACCAAGGACGACGCGCGCATCGCCGCGCAGGTGCGGACTGCCGGCGCGATTTTCCTCGGCGGCTGGTCGCCGGTGGCGGCGGGTGATTTTGTCGCCGGTCCGAGCCACACGCTGCCGACGGGCGGTGCCGGGAAAAGTTTCCCCGGCCTGACTTCCGAGATGTTTCAGAAACGCACGAGCATCGTCCGTTTCGACGAGCGTTCGCTCCGGAAATCGGTCGAGACGATCGAGAAATTCAGCGCGATCGAGGGGCTGGATGCGCACGGGCGCTCGGCCAGCATCCGCCTTTCCTAGCGAAGGCCGACGGTGGCCGTCATCGTGTGGGTGGCGCCGGGTGGGAGTGTGACGGCGTTTTCACCCGCGTTGGCTGTTTCGATGCAGATCATGCCCGGCCATTCATCGTTCCCAAAGTCGGCCATCGACTTGGCCTTCGCGATCCAGGGATTCCAAACGATCGTCGATGCGGAGCCGGTTTTCTCGACCACGATGTTTCGATGCAAGCCGGGGTCCTCGACGATGCAGGTGGTGTCCGTATTGACGTACACGCGGTCGGTCTCGCCGGTGAGCCGGATCGGCGCGGCGTCCTGTTCCTTGCGCTGCATGCCGTCGACTTTGTCGACGAAGGTCGTGCCGGCGAGGCCGGTGACGCCGACGTGCTGGACATCGGCGACGGTGAAGTAAGTGTGCAGGGCTTCTTCAAACTGGAACGGCTCGCCTGAGGTGTTTTCGACTTCAAGAGTCATGCTCAATCGAGCGCCGACGCGGATGCGATGGCGGAGCGTAAACTCGTGTGGCCACTGCGCACGGGTCGCATCGTTCGCGGTGAGGAGGAGGACGACTTCCACGGTCTGGTCGGCGGAATTCGAGAGGGATTCCAGTTTCCACGGCAGCGTGCGTGCGAACCCGTGAGCGGGCGATTCGGGATGCCCGGCCCGTCCGCCAAACCACGGAAAGATGACGGGAACGCCGCCGCGAATCGCCTTGCCCGGCGCGAAAAGGCTGGAGCCGCTCATGAAGAGCAGCGCTGGGGCACCCGTCGGCTGGAACTGCGCGACGTGAGCGCCGTGCAGGTAGATCTGCGCGTTGGCGAGCACCGTGGTGATATTCAATCGGACGAGGCCGCCGGGACCGTCTTCGAAAGTGGCGATGTTGGAGATTTCGAACGAGTGAAGATCAGCGGCGGTGGAATTCATGGCTGGGGATTCTAAAGTCCGGCGGGCGGCGCCTCCAAGCGCCAATCGTCACCGCGAGAAACTCGCCACTCGGGTTTTCGAGTCGCCTGAATTTTTCTGGCGGCAGCGTTCGGTTGGACATAGTTTTCGCGGCGATTGAAAAGGCGTTACGGCGATTTCAAGCTACCTCGTTTCGTGATCAACTCTCCACCCACCGAACCTCCCCGGAATCCGCGACTCCAGCGCGAATATGTCGGCTATGCGCTGGCCTTCGTTTATCTCGGGATTGTGGGCGGCAGCATCTGGCTGCGGCCGCGCGGAGGATCAACCGCGAACGTGGAGCTCTTTGATGCGGCGATTCATTCGCTCCTGCTGCTGACCATCGGTGGGACGACGATCTTCCTTTACCAAATCGTACGGAGGATGCGGCGGGATGTGATCGAACGGGCGCGATTGATCGAGGAACTCCGTGATCGGGAGACCAAATACCGGTCGATCTTCGACAATGCGATCGAGGGGATTTTCCAGACGACGCCCGAGGGGAAATTCATCACGGCGAACCGTGCGCTGGCGCGGATGTACGGTTACAAGTCGCCGGAGCATTTGATCGAGAGCCTCTCCGATATCGGGACGCAGCTTTACGTCGATCCGGCCCAGCGCGCGGCTTTGCTTCAGGTATTGCACGAGGAGGACGTGGTTTCGAATTTTGAATTCGAAGTGGTGCGGGCCGACGGACGAATGATGTGGCTGCGAGAGAACGTGCGGGCCGTGCGGAGTGAGGATGGCACGCTGCTTTACCTCGAGGGGACGGTGGAGGATGTCTCCGAACGATGGTGGAGCGAACAGCGCCGGCGCCTGCAGTACGCAACGGCGCGCGCGCTGAATGAATCAGCGTCCGTGGCGGAGGCCCGGCCAAAGATTCTGCAATCGATCTGCGACATTTTGGAGTGGGATATGGGAGCGGTCTGGGACGTGGACTTGTCGGCGACCCTCCTGCGTTGCGTGGAGATCTGGCACACGCCGAATGTGGATATTTCCGAATTCGAGGCGGCGAACGTGCGGACGACCTACCGGCCGGGAGCGGGACTGGCTGGCGAGGTCTGGCAAAGCGGCGAGCCAAAATGGATCGCGAATCTTGCCGATGAGTCGTCCTTTCCAAACGCCACGATCGCGGTGAAGGCGGGGATGGGATCGGCCTTCGGCGTGCCGATCAAGGTGAACGGGTTGGTCCAGCACGTCCTCGAATTTTTCAGCCCAAAGATGTCGCTGCCTGACCCGGAACTGCTGCAGACGCTCGGGATCATCGGCAGTCAGCTCGCACATCTCATCGAACGGAAACTTTCCGAGGAGGAGCTTCGCAAAAGCGAAATGAGGAAGGCGGCGATCCTTCACTCGGCTTTGGATTGCATCATCACTTTTGATGTCGACGGCAGGATTACGGAATTCAATCCGGCGTCGGAGAAGGCGTTCGGTTATTCGCAGTCGGAGGTGCTGGGGCGCGAGATGATCGATGTGCTCATCCCGGAGACGAAGCGCGAGACGCATCGGCGGGGTCTTGCGTTGTACGGTGCGTCAAATAACGGGCGCGCGGTGCGCGGCCGGCGGATGGAGTTGAGGGCGATGCGATGCGATGGATCGGAGTTTCCCGCTGAGGCGGCGATCACTCGCATCGAGGTCGATGGGAAGCCGTTATTCACGGCGTATCTGCGCGATATCACGGAGCGTAAGGAGGCGGAACGCACCACTTCGGAACTGGCGGCTGTGGTGGCGAATTCGAATGACGCGATTATCGCCTGTACGCTGGACGGAGTGATCCGCAGTTGGAACGCGGGTGCGGAGCGGATTTACGGTTATTCGGCCGAGGAGGTGACGGGGCGGCCGTTGCTGATGTTTTTCCCCGAGGACCGGTTTGACGAATTTCACGCGGCGATCCACGCCGTGAAATGCGGGCAGAGCCTGGCGAACTACGAAACGGTGCGTCTACGCAAGGATGGGAAGCGAATCAGCGTGTCGCTGACGGATTCGCCGATCCGATCGGACGGGGAAAAGATCACGGGCTTGTCGTCGATTTCGCGGGACATCACCGAACGGAAACGGCTCGAGGAAGAGCTGCTCCAGTCGCAAAAAATGGATGCGGTGGGGCGTCTCGCGGGCGGTATCGCTCATGATTTTAACAACATTTTGACGGCGATTCTCGGCTATAGCGATTTGATCATGGGACACGTGGGCGAGAGGAACGCAATGTATCGGCATCTGGCGGAAATCCGGAAGGCCGCCGAGTTTGCGTCTTCGCTCACTCGCCAGCTCCTTGCGTTTAGCCGGAGGCAGCCGCTGAATCTCCGCGTCATCGACATTAACGACACGGTGCGTGGTTTGAAGTCGATGTTGCAACGCGTGATCGGCGAACACATCCGCGTGGCGACGTCGCACAAGGCGCTGAGTGGGCGTCTGAAGGCGGATCCGGGGCAACTGGAGCAGGTATTGCTGAATCTGTGCGTGAACGCGCGTGACGCGATGCCGGGTGGGGGAGTCATCACGATCCAAACGGAGGACGTGACGTATTTCGTCGACGATTTTCACGCGGTGAACGAAATGCCGTCCGGCGATTATGTGAAGCTGACGGTGGGTGATACGGGCAGCGGCATCGAACCTGAAATCGTGAAGCACATTTTCGAGCCGTTTTTCACGACGAAGGAAACGGGGCAGGGAACGGGACTGGGACTCGCGACGTGTTACGGCATCGTCAAGCAAAGCGGCGGTTACATCGCCGTCGATAGCGCGGTGGGGCTCGGAACGACCTTCTCGATCTATCTTCCGCGGGTCGACGAAAGTGGTGAGAAGGCGACTCTGCGAAAGGAAGCGGGCCAACTGCCGGGAGGTCGCGAGACCATTCTCTACGTGGAGGACGAGATCACCGTCCGGAGCCTGACTGCGGATGTCCTGCGTCGGCTCGGCTACACCGTCCTCGAGGCCGGCGATGGCAAAGGGGCCAGGGAAATGATGGACGCGCATCACCACGACTCGATCGATATGTTCTTTTGCGATGTGGTGCTTCCGGATTCGGGAGGAAAGAGTCTTTCGGATTGGATCCGGCGCCGAAACGCGAATGCAAAAATCCTTTTTACTTCCGGCTATGCCGATGAGGTGATCTTGCGACGGCACGGCGTCGAAGCCGGGTCAGCGTTTTTGCAAAAGCCGTTCACGCCCTCCGATCTCGCGCGAAAAGTCAGGGAGACCATGGACGGGAATTGCCCGTCATGAGCATGCCGGGTCCGTTCCCTTTGGGTGAAATGTAGCGGCATCGGGCAGTTGCTCCCGCGAGCATGGCGCCTGATTAAAAAATGGGGGGATACAAGCGTGCACGAAGTTGTTATATCCACGACGTATGTGCCGCAGGGTGCTTCTTGAGGAGGCCCGCGGGTCGTAAACATGAATTCAAAAACCGTCAATATTCTGCTCATCGAGGACAATCCGGAGCACGTGGCGATGCTCCAGCTGTTGTTGGGTTCGTCGACGACTGCGCTGGATTTTAAGCTCGTTCATGCCGATTCGCTGGCCGTTGGCGTTGAGCGCCTGAACCAGGGGGGCATCGGCCTTATTCTTCTGGATCTATCCCTCGGGGATAGCGACGGATTGGAGACGTTCATCCATGTCATGGATGTCGCGCCTGAAGTGCCGATCGTGGTGCTGAGCGGATTGAGCGATGTGGGGCTCGCCTTGGAGACGGTTCAGCTTGGCGCTCAGGACTATCTTGTGAAAGGCCACGTGGATAATGATCTCCTGGCCCGTTCGCTGCAGTATGCGATCGAGCGCAAGCGAGTGCAGCTTCAGCTAAAGCAGGCTTACAACGATCTCGAAGCCAGAGTTCAAGAGCGCACCGCCATGCTTCAACAGGCGAATGCGCGGCTGCAAAAGGAAATCGCCGAGCGGCGCAGGGCCGAGGAGGAGACTCTCGATAGCAATCGGCAGCTTGCTGCCGCGCTGGGCCAGCTCCGCGCCACGCAGCACCAGGTGATCCAGCGCGAGCGGATGCACGCACTGGGTCGGATGGCCAATGGCATCGCGCATGATTTCAACAACGCTCTGGCGCCGATCCTGGGCTTTAGCGAGTTGCTTTTGATGAAGCCGGAATCCATGGCAGACCCGGAGAAGGTGAAAAGTTACGTCGAGATGATCAACATGGCGGCGCGGGACAGCGCGAAGGTGGTCAGCCAATTGCGGGAATTCTACCGGCACAGGGATGAGGGTGACATTTTCACTCCGGTCGTCGTCAATGAACTGGTCGAACAGGTGATCTCGGTGACGCAGCCGCGTTGGAAAGATCAGGCGCTCGCCGCCGGAGTGAATATCCGAATCTGCACCGAACTGGGAAATGTTCCCACCGTCGCTGGAAACGAAGCGGAACTGCGCGAGGTGCTGGCGAATCTTCTTTTCAATGCCATCGACGCGATTCCCGAACGCGGGACGGTGACGGTCCGCACGGAAACCCAAGGAAGGTGGCTCGTGATCACCATTTCCGATGACGGCATCGGCATGAGCGATGAGGTGAGGACGCGATGCCTGGAGCCATTTTTCTCGACCAAGGACGACCAGGGCACCGGACTGGGGCTCGGGAGCGTCTACGGAATCGTGCGCCGGCACGACGGTGAGATCGACATTCAGAGCGAAGCCGATCGGGGCACGTCAGTGACTGTGTCGCTTCCTCTCGAACGCCGAAACACACCGCCGATCGCGTCCAAACCGCCCGCACAACCCTCGGCGTCGCTCAGGATTTTGGTCGTCGATGATGAGCCGTTGGTGCGTGAGGTGTTGCACGTCTTCTTGAGCGAAGATCACCACGACCTCGTGATGGCGGAGAACGGACGCGATGGTCTGGAGAAATTTCAGTCAGGAGAATTCGACCTGGTACTCACGGATCGTGCGATGCCGGAGATGAACGGGGTTCAACTCGCGAAGGAAATCAAGAAACTCAAGCCGGCCCAGCCGGTCGTGCTTCTCACCGGCTTTGGCGATTTGATGATCGGTGCGGGCGAAAAGCCCGAGGGTGTCGATTTGATCGTTAGCAAGCCTTTCACGCTCAATACGCTCCGCGACGCGATTTCAAAAAGCGTGCGGCGATAGGGCTGGCAATCGGCAGTTTGCGCGCGTTATTCTCCCCGAAACTGGCGCGAATCATGTCCAAGCATGTCCCCGAGAAATTTCGAGTTCTTCTGATTGAGGCGAATGAGGGAGACGTTTTTCTCATGCGCGAAATGCTCGAATCCGAGCGCAAATGCCGCTTCTATATTTCCGACGTCGCGGGGAGTTTGACTGCTGGTCTGGCCAGGATGAGCGCAGACTTTTTCGACTTGGTGCTCGTCGATCTTGACCTGCCCGATAGTGCCGGGATCGAGACATTCGTGCGGGTCCGGGCCGCGCTGCCGGATCTTCCGATCATCGTCCTTAGCGAAACGGATGATGAGGAACTCGCGCTCGAAGCGGTCCACCGCGGTGCCCAGGAGTATCTGGTGAAAGGCGGAATCGATGGACGTCTTCTGCATCGCGCCATGCGTTACGCGGTCGAGAGAGCGCGGTCCGAAGTGGCTCTTTCGCGCGAGCGCGACCTTCTCCACACGTTGCTCGAAAACATCCCGGACCGCATTTATTTTAAGGACCGGCAAAGCCGTTTCATTCGCATCAACCGGGCGCTGACCGTGCTCTTTAAACTCGCCCGGCCCGAAGATTCCTACGGTAAGACCGATGCCGATTTTTACGGCGACGAGCACTCCGGCGATGCTCTGTCGGACGAGAGGCGCGTGATGGAAACCGGCGAACCGATGCTCAACAAGATCGAGTTCGAAGTGATGGCCGATGGGCGCAAGGCGTGGTCGCTGACCACGAAGCTGCCGCTGAGGGATCGCAAGGGGCGGATCGTCGGCACGTGCGGCATCTCGCGCGAGATCACCACGTTGAAGGAAATGGAAGAGCAACTCGCCAACGAACGGAACCTCCTTCGCAGCGTGATCGATAATCTTCCCGACCACATTTATCTCAAGGACGCGAGCGGTGCGTATTTGCTCGATAACGCGGCGCATCAGCGGTGGCTGGGTGCGAGTGACGCATCCGAAGTGTTGGGTCGCACTGTTTTCGACTTCTTCCCGGATGAGACCGCTTCGCGCCTTCAGTCAGATGACGAGCGGATCATGAAGTCCGGTGTGGCGCTCGTGAACCATGAGGAGCAAATCCGGGATTCCGTCGGAGGCGGGCGATGGGTTCAGACGAGCAAAGTCCCGTGGCGAAGTGAAGACGGAACGATTTACGGCCTCGTATGCATCAGCCGCGATATCACCGAGCAGAAGGCGGCGGAAGAAAACCTGCAACTCGCCTACTCGGACCTCACGAGGAGCCGCGAGGAAGTCCTCGCAGCGATGGAGAATCTACAGTCCGCGCACCAGGAGCTGCGAGCCGTGCAACTCCAACTCATCGAGGCCGAAAAGATGAAGTCCATCGGGCGCCTGGCAGCGGGGATTGCACACGAAGTGAAGAACCCGTTGGCGATCCTGAAAATCGGCACCGAATTTCTGGCCACGCAGCCTTTCGTGGAGGAGGAAACGATCAAGACCATCCTGACCGACATGACGGATGCCGTGGAGCGTGCCGATGGCGTCATCCGGGGATTGCTCGATTTTTCTGCTCCGAAAAAACTCGAGGTCAATGCGCAAAACCTCAACGCAGTGATCGAGCGCGCTCTCGTGCTTGTCCGCGGCGATCTGAAGGGGATCACTGTCGCTCTCGAACTCCAGCGCGATTTGCCGCTCGTGCAGGTGGACGCAGGGAAAATCGGCCAGGTATTCATCAACCTTCTGACCAATGCCATTCACGCGATGGAAGGCGGCGGCTCGCTGGTGGTCCGCACCTATTCCAAGCAATTGACCGGGATCGGTGCCAACGTCGGCGGCCCTCGGTCTGAATCCTTCCGCGTCGGCGACACGATCATCGTGGCCGAAATTGACGACTCCGGACATGGCATCCCGGAAGACCGGTTTTCAAAGATCTTTGAGCCCTTTTTTACGACGAAGCCGACCGGCAAGGGAACCGGCTTGGGGTTGTCCGTCGTCAAGACCATCATCGATCTGCATGGCGGCACCATCGACGTGCGAAATCTTCCTCAAGGTGGGGCTCGCGTCACCGTGATGTTTCGTGTCTAAACGACGGCAAATCGATTCCCATGGACAACCAAACGAAAAAGAAAGTCTTCATCGTCGACGACGAGTCCGGCTTCACGCGACTTCTGAAAATCACGCTCGAAAAATCGGGGCGCTTTATCGTGAAGGAAGAAAACGATGGGACGAAGGCGTGGCTGGCTGCGCGTGAGTTCGTGCCGGACATCGTTTTTCTGGATGTCGTCATGCCGAAAATCGATGGAGGCGACGTGGCTCAACAGATTCGGAGCGACCCGATGCTTCGCCACATCCCGATCATCTTTCTCACCGCCATCGTGTCGGAAAAGGAGGGCGGACACTCTATAGGCGGCTTTCCGTTCATCTCGAAGCCGGTGAGCCTCGATGCGATCATGAAGTGCATCGAAGAAAATCTCGGCGTCTGAAAACGGCTGCCGGTCTGTCAGCTATTCGGTGCGCTTGTAGACTCGCGCGAGCTTGAGCAGAAGCGTCTCGAGCGCGCGAAAATAGGCGTCTTCCGGCATCGAAGATTTAGCTTCGCGTAGTTGCGCGAGTTCCCCTTCCAGCCCGTCGCGTTGGCTGCGTGCCGCGCCAGTCAGCATTCGCTCGGCGGTATTGCGGACCAAATACACTTGGTTGGCGCGCATCCCATCGGCAGGCGTTCCGTCCTTCGCCTTCTTCACCGCTCGCACGCCGTGGAACCAATCGGAAGGGGTTGCCTTTCCATCTCCATTGTCGTCGAGCATGGAGTGTTCGGTCGCGAGGCGTCCTTCGCTTTGGTAAAAGGCGGCAGTCCGGTGCGAGGCCGCAAGCCACGCTTCAAGAAGGGACGTTTGCCCGTCCTTATCCAGGTCAGCGGCGGGATCGGCGATCGATTCCGAAAGGTAACCTCCGAAGCGCGAATAGTTGTGCTCGGAAGCGCTCTTAGTGGAGGTGAGGATCACGCGCCCCGGAGCCGCGAGAGGTGCGAGGAAGGCGCCGCTTGCGGAGAACGAATTGATGACCACAAGCGGACGCTTTAATGGGGTTAACAGGTCCGCCAGTTCGCTCGTGCTGAGGTCGTCACCAGTAAGATTGAATTTCGCGTCGCCGCGGTCGGCGTTTCCGTGGCCTAGCAGCACGATCCACAGTTCGGCCTGACCCTCCTTCGGTGCGTCCTGCAATGCCTGGCGCAGCCGCTCCCGGCTATGCGCCCGATCTTCCCCCAATCCGATGACCGTGGAAGCGGCTCCGCCTTCGGTGCACGCCTTTACCCATCGTTCGGCCCAGGTGGCAAAAGTCGCATCGTATTCCGCCGCGCCCCCGGCGCCGACGACGATGATGACGGAGGCGGTGTCCTCCGCGGCAGAGGCGAGGCTGAGACAGGCTAAGAGCGAGAGTAGTGCGAGTTTCATGCGAGTCCCTTCCAGCGGCGCAGTCCCCATTCCGTCACAAAACACGCCAAAGCGAAGACGAACATCGCCGATGTATGCCAAAGCGGGCGCGTCCAAGTCTCCGTCACCGGAGCGTGACGGGAGGGCAGGTCGCGCACGAAAGTCGCGAGGGATTCCGGTTCGATCACCTCTCCTCCGGTTTGGCGTGCGAGCGTCTCCATGAGCGCCCGATTTGGCTTCAATGAATGGAATTCCGTGGCGGCGAGGTCCGTGCTCCAGCCTGCCTGCGCCACTCCAGCGGTAGCCCCGCTGTCGTCGGAAACAGTCGCATCCACTCGGTACCCGCCGCTCTCTCGTGGGAGATACGTCGCCTCATACAAGCCCGGCTCATTCGTCGAAGCTTCGGCAGTCAGCGTGATCGGCGCCGCGTCTGCAGGCTTTCCGACCGGCTGCACTTTCAAGAGCACGCTCGCGTTATCCAGCGGTTGATACTTTGCATCGCGCGCGCGCACTTGGATGAGCATCGACTGCGTGTCTGGCTTCGGTTCGAGGCGTATCTCCAAGGGCGGCGTAACGTCCGCGACCAGCCAACGGACCATCTGCCTCCACGCGCGACCGAGGTCTTGCTGGCGGGTTTCGTCACGAAGCCCGGACTGCCAAAAATCACCAATCAGCAGCGCTGCCGTGCGACCCCGCCCGAAGCGTTGTGTTATCAGAGCCGGGAACTGGGTCTGCCCGTCTGTCACGTTCGCGACCACCGTGGCTGCGGGCTTGGGATCCCCCGCGCGGTTTAAGACATCGAATCCCGGAAGAGCCGCCAGTCGTGCCCGCTCCTCCGGTTCATTCGTCCGAAGGCGAGCCCACAGTTGAAGCCAACCCTCCCGCGTCAACGCCAGTCGAAGAGGCCCAGTCGGTGCCGGGGCGGTGTCCTGGCTGAGATAGATGGGCAGCAAATCGCCGATGGCCGTGCGTTCAAACTTCCCGTCGTGAAACGATTCGGCCCCCCCGAGCATCAGCAGGCTTCCCCCGCGCTCCGAGACGAATCGATGGATGAGGCTCATCTGGTCGACGGTGAAAAACTCCGCTTCGAGGTCATCGAGGATCAGCGCTTCGTATTTGAAAAGCTCCTCCGCGGTCTTTGGAAAGCCTCCGCGCAGTTCGAGAGCGTCCTCGGTATTCAGTCGAATCAGGACAGGTTGATCGTACCGTTCGACCTCCTCTTTGGATTGGTTCCCAAATCCCCGAAACAACGGATTGCTCGATTCGCCGGTCCGACCTCGGAATTCAAATTTCGGTTCGCGTTTTGCAATGCGAATGAGCCCGACGAGTTGCGTTTGATCGTCTCCCTCCACAGCGCGGTGCAGGAATTTATATTCCCAATTCGGGCGCCCACTCACGTAGAGGACTCGATGCGGGCCGCGCCCCCGATCGACGGCGACGAGCGTTTCATTGTTCGCCGGAGTCGCCTCTGCCGACATGTCTCCCGCGCTGACGCGAAGCCGGTAGAAGAGGACCCCGGACTTATCGGGACGAATCTGGAAGCGAAACGCGAGCCGATCGCTGTCATCCGGAACCCGGAGGGTTTGCTCGGCCACGACACGCTCCAGCATTCCCGGTTTCCCGGACTCGACCGCAGTGAGTTTCGCGCCGACTTCGCGCCCGCGAAAGCCAGTCGCGTTAACGTCGGCAAGCACCGTGACCGGCGCGTCTTCAAACGCCGTTTGCGTCACTGTCGTATTGATGATGGCGATGTCATTGGCCGCTTGATCCTTTCCGAACACAACCGGATACACCGCCGGCAATCCGCGGAAATCGGCATCCTCCGAAAGATCCGCCGCGACACCATCCGTCAGCAAAATGACGCCGGCGAGGGACTGACCGCGGTGGCGTTCGGCGATCAGTCGAAGAGCGTGGCCGAGCGCGGAGGAGCGTCCGTCGAATGTCAGGTCGTCGAATTGCGGTGTGCTTTGCAGGCGCGAGTCGGCCAGGTAATTCTTTACTTCAAAATTCTCCGCAAGCGTCGTGCGCCAGAGGCTTTCATCGCCGACGAGAACATTTCGCAAATGTTCGGCGCGTGTCTTCGTCTCGTCCGGGCCGCGGAGCGTCATGCTCTGGCTGTTGTCTGCCACGACGGCGAAGGCATTCGCGCCCGGTTTTGCTCGGTCTCCGATCCACATCGGTTCGAGTAAACATGCCAGTAACGCGGCAAGACCGAGCACTTTCAGCGCGGCGCACGCGAGGCGGAGTCCACGCGGGGCCTCCGTGCGCGCGTATGCCCAAACGACGAAAAGCAATGCGGCGAAACCAGCCGCGGCGGCCGGGCCTAGCCAGTCGCGGCCGGCGAGATAAAGAGCGGCGAGCGAATGAAACATCAGCGGCTGCGGCCCAAATCCTCGTAGTAGCGGCGCACGTGCTCGCTGTATTTTTGCGGGACGGGATCGCGATCGATCGGCACGAGCGCCTCCTTCGATTCACGGCGCGCGAGTTCTTCGCTGAGGCGGTCGCGCAACTCGGCCAAGGGAGCCTGGATCTTCGTTTTCACGAGGTCCCACTTCGGTTCCACACTATGGCGCTTGAACTCCGCGCGAACACTCTCCGCGACTTCGCGGACTCGCGCCGCTTCGTTCCTCAACTCCGGTTGATCGAGCATCTCCTCGACATTGCGAAGACGATCCGACCACTGCACGAAACCGTCGCCACGCAGAGGCCCCGCATTTACCTCGGCTCCGCCGCCCCGATCGCCTGCGCCACTTTCGCCGCCAGTCGGGATTCCGCCTCGTTGTTTCGGGCTCTGCGCGAGTTCGCGCAGGCGCGAGCCGGGCTGCTCCGTCGGTGTTCCTGGCTTCGCGTCGCCGCCTTCCCCTTTGCCCTTGCCGGACTCGGTTGAAGCCCGCTGGCCTTTGCCCTCGCCTGGCCGTTCGCCGGGTTGCCCTTCTTGAGCCCCGCCGTTTGCGGGCTGGTTTCCCTTTGGGGTCTGGGCTGTCGAAGGTGTGTCGCCTCCGCCCTGCCCGCCCGGTTGCTGGCCGGGTTCCCCCTCTTTTTTACCACTTTGGCCGCCCGGTTTTTCGGCCCCATCACCAGGTTGATCGCCTTCGCCTTCGCGGTTCTGAGCCGTGGAGCGGGGTTGCCCAGTTTGTGCCTTTTCGTTGGAAGCTTCGCCGCCCTCGGCATTCGGCGCGCTCCCTGCCGCCCGTTCCTTCGGATCGGACGAACCGTCTGCGAGCGCTGGATTGGCCTGTCCGATCTCGCGGTTTAGCTCCTTGGTCAGTGCATCGAGTTCCGCCCGCGCCTGGCGCAGGGCCTCGGCTTCGTTTCCAAGCACGCTTTCCGCCGCGCGCTCGACGCCCTTCTTGAGATCCTCGATTTCCTGCCGCGCTTTCTCTTCGAATTTTCGCGCCTGCGGCCCGTAACCGCGCGTCGCTAGTTGCCCCGCGCGCTCCAGCGTCTGGTCGGTGCCAGCCTGGGTGCTTTTGCGAAGAGCATCATAAAGCTCCTTGGCGAGGAGCGGCTCGGCGGTTTCAGCTTTTTCCGAAACGTCCCGGAGATTTTCCCGCAGATTGCCGAGTCCCCTGGTCTGTTCGTCGAACTTTTGCTGAAGTTGTTCCCGGGGACTGCTGCCGGAAAGAGTGCGCTGGGCCTGGGGTTCGGGCTCGGCCAGTTTTTGACCGAGTTCCTCCTGGTTCCGCGCGAGTTCGCGCGCGTCGTTCCGCATTTGTTTGAGCGCGTCGTTGAATTGCCCCGCTGTTTTCTTTCGAAGATCGTCCCGCAGTTTCTGCAGATCGTTTTGCGCGCGTGTGCCGGCCGCGAGGGCTTGCGAGGGCCGGCCATTTTGCATCGATTCCGCGGCCTTCTGAGCTTCGCTCCGCGTCTGTTCGAGTTGCTTGCGCTCGTCTGCCAGTTGGGGGGCCGACTTCGCCTGCTCCATCCGTTGTTTCGTCTCGTCGAGGTCGGCAAGAAGTTGCTGCTCCTGTTCGCGCAGGCGCTTGAGCTCGCGCTGGGCATCCTCCTTTTCCTTCTCCGTCGTCGCTTCCTGCAGCGCGGTCTGCAATTCCTTCACGCGCTCGTTGATGTCTCCCTGCCGTTGCGCCAACTCCTTCAAGCGATTGACCAATGCCAGTTGCTCGCGCTGTTCTTCGTTCTGCATCGGCTGGGCCTCGCGTTTGGTTTCGTAGAGGTTCTTCTCTTCCTTCATTTCGAGCTGATCGAGCTGCGCCTGCCGCTGTTGTTCACCTCGTTGTTCGCCCTGTCCCTTCTGGCTACGTGTGACCTCAAACTCGTGCGCCGCGAGCTTCAGTAGCGCGTTGTAAGCCGCTTGTTCCGCCACAAGCGCCGGAGCGAGTGGGCTCGGGGATTTTTCCGCCTCGTTCAATCGGTCGAGAGCGCTTTGCATTTCGCGCGTGGCATTCTCGATCAGGCCCTTGGAACGCGGGTCTTCCGTCTCCTTCTGCAGTTCGGTCGCTTGTTTCAGCGCGTCCTGTTGTCCGTCGCGGACGACGGGTTCGTCCTTGAGGTATTTTTCAGTTGGTTTGTCGCCTCCGTCGGCCTCCGTCGCGCGCTTGAGGTTCCAGGTCGCCGTGATGATTTGCTTTTGGAGTTGCGCGAGTTTCTGCGCCGCATTGCCTTGTTGCGATTGCTGTTGCTGTTCCCCTTCTCCGGCTTGTCCTGCCCGGAAGATTTCGTCGAACGGTCGGACCTCCGCGAAAAACATATCACTCGACGTGCGCCGCGGCTTGCCGTCGGGCCCTAGATCGTCCGCCCACAGGAACCACGAGACGAGCTGGTCGGTTTGGACGCTGAGGTCTTCGAGTTTCAAAAGGTGCTCCACGATCAACCGCTCGTCGGCCTTCGAGTCCCGGCCCAGCACGATCTCTTTCTCTACCTCGCCAGCGACCGTGTAGCTGAGTCCGTAGGCGGTCATCCCAAAGTCGTCCCAAGCCTCGGCTTTGAACGCGACCTCTTGAAGGGAGGTCACGCTTTGGTCGCCTTTCGGAGCCTCGAACTTCAACTCTGGTCGACGATTCTTACGCACGTCCACGACGAATTGGGCGGGCAGTTTGTTCGCCCGTCCTTCGGTATCCTCCAGCTCCAGTTGATAGGTTTCACCGGCGTTGAGTGGAAAGTCGTGGAGCCTCGCCGTCGCTTTCTGTGCATCGACCGTGAGGGAAATCTTCGTCTTGTCCTTCGCCACAAGTCGCGCGGATTTCACCGGCTTGTTGAGCTGAAATTCCACGTCCAACCGGGTACCTTCGACCGCGCTGACCCGACGAGTGTCCGGGATGACTTTTTCGGGAAGGTGCGTGTATTCGGGGAAAGTCAGAGTCGCGTCGGCGCGGTCGAGTCGCGGGTGTTCGAAGACAGTGACTTTGAAATCACGCGTCGTCTGACCGGCGTATTCGATGCGATAATTGAGATCGGAATCCACTTCCGGTAGCCCGCCTCCGAAGACCGGATCATCGAGGTTCTTTACGAGCGAAGTTCGTTGGGGAGGTTGATTCACCGGCTGCAGCACGAGGGTCGCTTCGCTCGGGACATCGCCTCCGAAAGTCGCGAGCACGATCAAGCCAGAGCCCCGTTCGATCGATACGTCGCCCGGGGTCACGCTGATGCCCGGCGCGATCGGGGCGGACCACATACGTCCCGTGGCACTGTGATGGAGATGCGCCAGGGAGACGATGAAGCCGCCCATGAGCAGCCATTGCAACGCGGCTGCGCCCGCCCATCGCGAGGTCGGCACCGCATCGAGCCACGACCCTTCGCGACCCTTCGTCACGGCGTCCTCGACGACTCGCCGCTGGAGAAAATGAAGCTTTCCGGTTTGTGGATCAGGGCGCTGCTCGACGGCGGTCACGAGTAGCGCGTGCAGTTCCGGATGTCGTTGCTCGACGAGTCGGGCAATCGCGAGGTAGTCCGGGTCCCATCGCGAGGTGACTTTGATAACGACGAACGCCACGACGCAGGCGAGCAGCGCTATGACCATTGAGGGAAGCACGTGGGCGAGCGCCAATAGGCCGAACGCCGCCCAGCACACCGCGAGTCGGACGGACAACCGGACGCCGCGATGCCGGGCGGCGATCGGTTCGAGGGCGAGCTTGAGCAGCGGTGTAATCATGGGCCAGCGGGGGTTGATGTGAAGCGGGTTAGTCTTCCAGCAAGCAGCGTCTCAAGCAACAGGACGGCGAGCGCGGCGACGATGAGCCAGCGCCAAAGCTTTTGCTGTCCTTCCAATTCCGCGGCTTGCGCGTGTGCGCTATCCTTTGGGGTCAGTACCGACGCGATCGTGCCGCCGTTCGCCATCGGAAGGCCAAGCGCGGCGAGGCGCTCCGCCGCAAGCGGCGTGAGGCTGCTTTCTTCCGGGCCGATGTTCACGGCAAAGCGTAGCGTGCCCGGCGTGACCGTGTAGATCCCTGGCTGATCCGTATCCGAGAAGATGCTGGCGGCGGACGCAGACACTTCGGTCCCGTCAGGCTTCCGGACGGTGAAGGGTTGCGGAGCCGGCGGGAGTGGCACGTCGTCGCCGACGAAATACTGGGCCTTCCGAGGCGGCAATTTGCTGCTCTGCTCGAGGAGCGTGTAAAGCAGCGGGACAAACTTCGACGAGAGCGCGAACTGGCTGTCCGAGGGGCGCCAACTGCTGGCAAGGATCACCGCCCGGCCTTGTCCCATCGGCACCTCCACGATGGCGGGCGCCTTGTCGTCGAAGCGCGCGAGGACCCGCGCCTGCGGCAGCAGCTTCTCGTCAAAGCGGCGGTGTTTCCAAAAATGAATCTTCGTAAAATCGCTGAAACGCGGATCGGCGAACGGGCTGAAGAGCGGGTGCTGAAAGTCGATCTCCGCGAACATGGCGTAGTCCTTCACCTGCGCCTCCTGTGCTGCGAAACCAGGCGCTTCGAGCAAGCGCGCGACGACCGTCGCCGCGGCCTCGTTGGTCATCGGAAAAAGAATGGTCTTTCCGTCGCGTGCAAATTGTCGGATGCCGGCCATCGCCGCATCTTCGACTCCTTCGCCGATGATCAGCAGTTGGGCTTGCTGGAGCTGGAAAGCCGGAATCGGCGAGCGTCCGCGCACCGCGCGAATCTCGACGCGCAGCGCGGGCGTCTTTTGAAAGGCGCGCGCCAGGTAATAAAACGAGCCGGCGGTGTCCTCATCGGCATCGTCGCCGACAAAGAGCAGCGGGATCTGCGTGGCCTGGCGTGCGAGGACGAAGATCGTGTCGTCGAAGGCGACCTCATCGCCCGTGAGCGTCAGGCGGTCCGCATCGGCGGCCGGTGCGGACGGGCGGGCGATCCGCGACTGGCCGGCGGGCACGTAGACATCGAGCTTGGCGCCGGGCGCCGCTCCGTTCCATTGCGCGGTGAATTGTTCGACCTTCGAGTCCGCGCTATTGGCGACCCGGAGCCGGGGCTTCGGGTCCGCATCCTCGCTCTCCGCGATCCATTGCACGCTCGCGTTCGCGGTCATTTTCGCCCGCACCGGATCGAGCCGCACGCTGAGGCCGCGCGGCCACTGGTAGCCCTGCAAGC
>JAYTDO010000587.1:0-4788 GCA_043735935.1 Chthoniobacteraceae bacterium | reverse complement strand
CGGAAGGACAAAAGTTTCCGTGGTCGCCTGAACTATTCGGATCGGTCTGCCTCACCGGCGGCGGATGTCTTGCTGCGGCACGGAGCGCGCTGGAAGAGGGTGTGTCTGCCGCGCTAGTCAGCGGATTTCACCACGCCTGCGCCGATCACGGTGAAGGTTTTTGCACCTTCAACGGCCTCGTCGTCGCGCTCGAAGCGTTGCGCGCCGCGGGTTGCATCCGGACCGCGGCGGTATTGGATATGGATCTGCATTACGGGAATGGCACCGCGCAACTCGCCGCGGAGCGCCCGTGGCTTTTCGCCATGTCCATCTACGGCAATGACTACTGGCAAAATATCTCCCATCGCGACGTGACGGTGCGACATCACGCGGACGGGGAGAATCACCGGTCGTTTGCGCTTCCGGCGGGTTGCGATCGTGCGACGATGCTGGGCGTCATGGCGGAAGCGCTTCCGCTCGTCGCCGCGTGGAAGCCGGACGTGCTGATCTACCAGGCCGGCGCCGATCCATATTTTGAAGATCCCTATTCGCCGCTCGCGCTGGATCACGCCGACCTCCGCGAGCGCGACCGGCGAGTGTTTGAATTTGCGAGGAAACATGCGATTCCCATCGCGTGGGTCCTAGCGGGCGGTTACACCGAGGACGTGAGCAAAATCGTCCGTGTCCATCTCAACACCTTCGCCGCGTGGAGGGAAGTTTATGCCGGGTGAACTCTGGCAAAATCGCAGCCCCGGTGATCTTTCGATCGCACTGCCGGAAGTGGCGGCCGGGGACGTGTCGGCGATGGTCGCCACGGCGGCCGCCTCGGCATCGGCTTGGGCGCGGACGCCGCTCGTCGAACGGATCGTCCGAATGCAGGCCGCACAGGCACAGCTTGATTCGGCAAAGGAGCGTCTCGCTCGCGGGATCGCGCTGGAGGCGGGGAAACCTCTCAACGAAGCGATCGGTGAAGTCGACGCGGTCATCGGGAAAATCGATCTTAGCATCGCCGATGCGAAACGTTTCCTCGCTGATGAAAGTGCGATCGGTGGCTTGCATTCCGCGCTGATCCGGAGGCGCTCGCGTGGTCTTGCGGCAGTCGTCGGTCCGTTTAATTTTCCCCTCCACCTCGGGCACGGCGCCAACGTCGCGCATTTGCTCGCGGGAAATCCCGTCATCTTCAAACCATCCCCGCTTGTCGCGAACATCGCCGCGGACTACGGCGCGATCATGGCCCGCGCGTTTCCACCCGGCGTCTTCGGATTGCTTCAAGGTGGCGGGGCGGAAGGTGAGGCGCTGTGTCTCGACGAACGGGTGCGTTCGGTTTGCTTTACGGGATCGGTGCCGGTGGGTCGCGCGCTCGCCCGGGCGCTGGCGGACGATCTATCCAAGGATGTCGCGCTCGAACTCGGCGGCAACAACGCCCTCATCGTGTGTGCCGATGCCGATCTCGATAAAGCCGCGACTGCCGCGGCGGACGGTGTCTGCCTCACCGCTGGCCAACGTTGCAACGCCACCAGCCGAATCATCGTCGACCGTTCCGTCGCGGCGATCTTTCAGCGCCGCTTCCTCGATGCCGTCGAGGCGTTTGAGCCCGGCGATCCACTCCTGCCTGCCACGAAACTCGGTCCGGTGATCAGCGCGGCGGCTGTGGCGCGGTATGAAAAAATGTGCGCGGAACTCCCGGGTGACTGGCTCCTCCGCGGCGTGGTCGTCCCCGATGTCGCCGGTAAACGCGGGTATTTTGTCCGCCCCGCCGTCATTGTGCGTTCCGATGATGGGAACGCCGACGTCGAGAGTTTTCTCCCGATTGCCAGCATCTTCATCGCCGAGGATCTTGATCACGCCGTGCGTCTGCAAAGCGGCCCGCCATTCGGCCTTACCGCCTCGATCTTCACGCGCTCGGAATCAACGTTCCAAAACCTCGGTGATCAGATGCGGGTCGGCAATCTTTACGCAAATCTCCCGACCACTTTCTCGCCGTCCACGCTTCCATTTGGTGGTCTGCGAGGATCTGGAAACGGGCGGCCCGGCGGGCGCGGATTCATCCGATTTACGACCGACGAACAGGCCGTCCAGTGGACAGGATTCGGCCGCAGAAGCTAGGCGCAGTCTGATGAAAAGCGTGCGCCTCTATTCCCGGCAGCCTCGGTAATGGAGTCGCGCTCATGAGTGCTGCAACCCCCGTTTCGCTTCCCGCCCGGCGCCGCCCCCGGATCCGGATCCCGTCGGGAATGCCGCTCGTCAATCTGTTCTGTGGCGCTTGGTCCTTGCTGGTCTTCGCGTTCCTTTACCTGCCCATCCTCCTGCTGGTCGTCTATTCGTTTAACAAATCGGAACTCATTTCGATTTGGGAGGGATTCTCGTTTCAGTGGTATGGCAAACTTTGGAACAACACGACGCTGATCGATTCGCTGAAAAACAGCCTCATCATCGCCGCGATCACCACGGTCCTTTCGGTGGTGCTCGGGACCATCGGTGCATGGCTGTTGTATCGTTACCGGTTTCCCGGGCTCAAGGCGCTCGGCACCCTCATTTTCATTCCGATGGTGATTCCGGAAGTCATCATGGGTGTCAGTTTGCTCATCTTCTTCACCGTCGTCGCCGGGCCGCTGAACCGATGGCTCGCGACCTTCAGCGAAACCGAATTCGGACTCGGATTCGCCACCATCATCATCGCGCACACCACGTTTTGTTTCCCGTTCGTCCTCGTCGCCGTGCAGGCGCGACTCGCGGGGGTCGATCCATTTTTGGAGGAGGCCGCGATGGACCTGGGTGCGCCGCCCATGAAGGCGTTCTTCCTCGTCATGGTGCCTTATCTTTTGCCCGCCATTGTCTCCGGCGCTCTGATGTCGTTCACGCTTTCGATGGACGAAGTCATTGTCACCTACTTCACGACCGGGCCCGAGTCACAGACCCTTCCGATCAAGGTTTTCGGCCTTGCGAAGAAAGGGCTCGACCCGTCGCTCAACGCCATCTCGACGGTCTTTATCCTTGCGACCGTCGTCTTTGTCGTGCTTGCTGAGAGCGTGAGAAAGCTCAACCGCTGAAGTGCGTTTGCTTAACCGGAACTTCCTATGAAAACCCTTCGTTTCCTCGCCATCGTAGCCTTCCTCGCCGTCGCCACCACGCCGACTTATGGGCAGGCGAAAAAGAAAAGCGTTCTAAATCTGTTCTGCTGGTCCGAGTACGTGCCCGAGGATGTCATCGCTGGATTCACGAAGGAAACCGGGATCAAGGTCAACGTCGAGAATTACGACTCGAACGAGGCGATGCTTTCCAAGCTGCTCGCCGGCGGTGGAAAATACGACCTCATCCAGCCATCGGAATATACGATCGAAGCGCTGATCAAGGAAGGGAAGCTCTCGGAACTCAATCTGGCGAATATTCCGAACGTCAAGAATCTCGATCCGACGTTCACCAAAATGCCGCATGATCCCGATGGAAAATATTGCGTTACTTGGATGGCGGGAACGGTGGGCATCGTGATCAATACCGCAAAGGTCAAGGAACCGATCACGAGCTTGAAGGACGTTTTTTCCGGCAAATACAAGCGGCGGATTATTGTGCTGAACGATGCGCGCGAGATCGTCACGTGGGCGATGAACTTGCTCGGGTTACCGATCAATGACGTGACTCCCGATGCGCTCGAAAAGGTGAAGCCCGTCCTCGCCGAATGGCTTCCGCAGGTGAAGGTTTACGATTCCGATTCACCGAAGACGGCGCTTCTGAATGGAGACGTCGACCTCGGCATCGTGTGGAGCGGAGAAGCCGCGATCCTCTACAAAAAGAACAAAAAATTTCAGTATGTCCTCCCTGCGGAAGGCGCCCATCAATTCATCGACAGTCTGGCCGTTCCAAAGGGCGCGCCGAATCAGGAAAACGCGGAGAAATTCATCAACTACATCCTCAAGCCCGAAGTCAGCGTGCTGATCTCGGAAGCATTTCCTTATACGAATCCGAACGCCGAGGCCGTGAAGCTTCTCAAAAAGGAACAGCGCGAAAACCCCGCGAGTTACCCGATCGGCAGCCCGAAGCTTGAGACCTTCAAGGACATCGGCAAAGCCGCAAAGGACATCGATAAGCTCGTTACGGATCTCAAAGGCAAAAGGAAGTAGACGTCTTCGCGCCGACGGACATGGCCGCACCGCTCGCCGCGCCTGATCTTCAAGGCAACCAGCAGCGCCGCCCTGGCGTTCTCGGTTGGTTGCTCATGGCCCCGATGCTCTTGTGGCTCTTCGCGTTCGTCGTCGCCCCTACGCTTATCCTCCTCGTCTACAGCTTTTGCCAGCGGGATGAACTCGGACAGATCGTCTATTCGTTCTCATGGGAGAATTACCGGCGGATCTTTTTCGACTCCGACACCGGCCGATTCGGCACCACTTACTTTACCGTCTTCATCCGCTCCGTAGTCTATGCCGGGCTCACCACCCTCATTTGCCTGCTCGTCGGCTACCCGATGGCGTGGTGGATCGGTCGCGCACCGGAGCGTCGGCGGAATCTTCTCCTGATGCTCGTCATGATCCCGTTCTGGACGAGTTTCCTCATCCGCACGTACGCTTGGATCACCATCCTCAGCACGAATGGGCTTCTCAACAGCTTCCTCCAATACACCCGGCTCATCTCCGAACCATTCGAGATGCTGTACACGCCCGGTGCCGTCGTCCTCGGCCTCGTCTATTCCTACCTTCCCTTCCTCATCCTCCCGGTTTACGGCTCCGTGGAAAAACTCGACAACTCGCTTGTCGAAGCCGCATTCGACCTCGGTGCTGGCCCCATCCGCGCATTTCAAAAAGTCATCATTCCGCT
>JAYTDO010000586.1:0-4503 GCA_043735935.1 Chthoniobacteraceae bacterium | reverse complement strand
GTTGAATTGCTCGGCGGTTGATTTCCGCTTCGCCTCGCCGGGCGTGCGGATATAGTCCGCAGACTACCATGCCCGCCGATTCGTTCGTTCACCTTCATCTCCATACTGAATACTCGACGCTCGATGGGGCCAATCGCATTCCCGACGTATTCAAGAAGGTGAAGGAATATGGCATGCCGGCAGTGGCGATCACGGACCACGGGAATATGTTCGGTGCGATCGAGTGGCTGCAGGAAGGGGAAAGTACGGGCGTAAAGCCGATCGTCGGTTGTGAGGTTTATATGGCGCCGGGCTCACTCTATGATCGGAAATCGATGTCGCAGCGCGATTCGTCGTTTCACTTCACGCTCCTGGCGGAAAATGAGGAGGGCTATCGTAATCTGGTCAAACTGGTCTCGATCGCGCACCTCGACGGCATGTATTACAAGCCGCGGATCGACCACGAGCATCTCGCGAAATACGCGCGCGGCTTGATCGGGATGAGCGCCTGTCTAAAGGGCGAAGTCGCGATGGCGATTCATCACGATGACGATTACGCGAAGGCGCGAAAAATCGCCGCGAATTACCGCGATATGCTGGGCGTGGACAATTTTTTCCTCGAAATGCACGACCACGGAATCGAGCAACAGCGGAAGGTCAACGCGGTGATGCCGCGACTGGCGAAAGACCTCGGCCTCGGCCTTGTGGCCGCGAATGACGTCCATTTTCTTACTCGCGAAGATCATGCTGCGCACGACGCGCTCATCTGCATCGGGACCGGGGCGAACGTCACCGACGAGCGACGAATGCGTTACGTCCCCGAGCTTTACCTGAAGTCGCCCGCGGAAATGCGTGCCCTTTTCTCCGAGCACTCAGAAGCGTGCGACAACACGCTCGCGATCGCCGAGCGGTGCGGCTTCAAGCTGGATACGACTCCGAAATACCCTAACTACACACCGCCCGAAGGCCGGTCTCAGAATGAGTATTTGCGCGAGATCACCGAGGCGGGACTTCGCAAACGCTACGGTGCGGACGCTGATGGCGAGGTCGTGAGGAAGCGTTATGCGCTCGAAATCGACGTGCTGGAAAAGCAAGGATTCGTGAACTACTTCCTCATCGTTTGGGATTTCATCCACTGGGCGAAGCAGCACGGCATTCCGGTCGGGCCGGGCCGCGGATCGGCGGCGGGCTCGATGGTTGCCTATGCGATGGGCATCACCGATATTGACCCGATCAAATTCAAGCTGCTCTTCGAGCGCTTCCTGAATCCCGAGCGCGTCAGCCCGCCGGATATCGACGTCGATTTTTGCCAGAACCGCCGCGGCGAGGTGATCGACTACGTGAAGGGGAAATACGGCGAACGCGCGGTCTCGCAGATCATCACATTCGGCACGCTCGGTGCAAAGTCAGTCGTGCGGGACGTCGGGCGCGTGCTCGGGTGGAACTATGGCGACGCGGATCGGATGGCGAAGATGATTCCGACGGAGCTCGGTATCACGCTTGCCGGCTTCGACAAGAAGAACAAGGAGACCGGGGCAATCGAGCATGTCGCCGGTGCGATCGATAAGAATCCCGAGTTGAAGCGGGCGGTAGAATCGGAGCCGGCAACCGCGGCGCTTTGGGACGTCGCGACGAAACTCGAGGGACTCACGCGCGGGGTCGGCGTCCACGCGGCGGGCGTGGTGATCAGCGACCGCGACCTTTCCGAATACATCCCGCTCACACGCGCCAACGACGGCTCGATCGTGAGCCAGTATGCGATGGGACCGCTGACGGATGTCGGCATGTTGAAGTGCGATTTCCTCGGTCTGAAGACGCTCACGGTCATCACCGACGCGGTGGTGCTCATCCACGCGCACACGCCGAGCTTCGACGTGGATACGATCCCGCTCGATGACCAGGCAACGTTTGACATGCTCAACGGCGGCGAAACCATCGCGGTGTTCCAATTGGAATCCGGCGGCATGGTCGGCGTCTGCAAGCAGTTCGACATCCATGACATCGAGGACATCAACGCGATCCTTGCTCTATACCGGCCCGGCCCGATGGATCTCATCCCCGATTACATCAAGCGCAAGAAGGGGCAGCAGAAGATCAAGTACGCGCACCCATTGCTCGCGGACGTTTGTTCGGAGACTTACGGCATCTTTGTCTACCAGGAGCAGGTCATGCGGGCGGCGCAGGTCCTCGCCGGATACACGCTTGGCGGAGCCGATCTGTTGCGACGGGCGATGGGCAAAAAGGACAAGGAGAAGATGGCGAAGGAGCGCGAGAAATTCGTCGCAGGCGCGGGTAAACTCCATGGCATCAAGCCCGATACGGCGAACGAAATTTTCGACTTGCTCGATAAGTTCGCCGGCTACGGGTTCAACCGCTCGCATTCGGCTGCCTACGCGTGGATCAGCTACCAGACCGCGTATCTGAAAGCGAACTATCCGGTGGAATTCATGGCGGCGGTGATGAGCAACGAAATCTCAAACACGGACAAGATCAGTATTTTCGTGAGCGAATGCGAGCGCATGGGAATCTCCATCCTCGCGCCGGATGTGAATAAATCGGGACTGAAGTTTTCGCCTGAAGCAGTGGACTCCGCTGGGATTGAGGCGGCAAAGGCGGCTCGGCGGGCGAAAAGTTCCACCGAGCCAGAACTCGCCACCGGAGTCGATGAATCCGTTGCGGAAAAACCGACCGAGAGAATTCAGATCGGCTCGATCCGATACGGCTTGGCGGCGATCAAAAACGTCGGTGAAGTCGCGATGGAAGCGGCGATCGCAGATCGCGAGTCGGGCGGGGAATTCAAGACGATTGAGGATTTCTGTGCGCGGGTCGACTCGAAGAAGCTCAACAAGAAGGCGATCGAGTGTCTCGTGAAATGCGGTGCGTTTGACTTCACGAATGCGGAACGTGCCCAACTCCATTCAGAGATCGATGCGGCGATGGCCGCCGCAGCGAGCGCTCACCGCGACCGGGCGTCCGGACAGATTTCGATGTTTGACGACTTTGCGGCGGCGGCGCCGGCGCAAGCGACGAAGCGGATGTCCGCTCTAGTCTCGCCGTGGAGCCATACCGAGAAGCTCGCGTTCGAAAAGGAACTGCTCGGATTCTACGTCACCGGGCATCCGCTGGACGAATACCGGGCGGTGCTGGATAACCCGAAAAAATTCACGTCGATCGCAAAGCTTGGTGAGCAGGAGGATAAGTGCACCGTGACGATCGGTGGTGCGCTGGCCGGCGTGGAAAAGCGGTTTACGAAACGCGATTCGAAACCGTTTGCCGTGGTCGTTCTCGAAGACCTCACCGGCCAACTCGAGGTGATGATTTGGAACGAGACTTTCACCAAGTCCGTCGCGCTGCTGGAGCAGGGGAATGTCGTCGCGATCACGGGACGCCTGGATGTTCGCGAGGAAGGGCCGCGTGTTTCCGCCAACGAGGTGCGGCTGATCAAAAAGCCCGCGCCGGCCGAGCGACCGGTGATGCTGAGATTTGAGACCCGCGGGACAAGCGAGGCGGATTTGATTTTCGTCCGCAACACGCTGTGCGCGAGTCCAGGCCCGCGTCGCGTCGAGTTCGTCTTCGTGGGCGAAGAAGGGCGTCGATTGCGGTTGTTGCCGGGAGCCGAGTTTTTCGTCTCGTGGAGTGATGAACTTCGGGGTCAACTCGCGCCGTGGCTGCAACCTTGACCGCATTCTGCGCTTGCGTTGCGCTCGCAGATGACGCTTGAACCGTACTTATGCAAATGACCGAAGAGCAGAAACAGCAAGTCGCCCGTTGGATCGCCGAAGGAGAGAAACTTTCCGGAGTGCAGCGGCGGCTCGATGAAGAACTAGGCGTCCGGCTGACGTACATGGAGACCCGGCTGCTCATCGATGATCTCCAACTCACACCGCAGGATGCGCCGGAAGCAACGCCGCCTATAGCTCAATCGCCGGTGACTCCGCCTTCGGCTTCTGTCGCCGATTCTGATGCTGCCGCTCCGCTCGATCGGCCTGCATCGACGACCGGTAACGTTGTCGTCAACGTCGATCAAGTCACGCGCCCAGGCGCGCTCGTCAGCGGGTCGGTTCTCTTCGCGGACGGCGTCCAGGCGCTTTGGCATCTGGATCAGACGGGGCGTCTCGGGATGCAACCTGAGCAGGCCGGCTACCAGCCGACGAAGGAAGGCTTCGCCGAGTTTCAGAGCGCCCTTGAGCGGGAGTTGGTGAAGTTGGGCCTTTGACGCGAAGCAGGCGGAGGCGAACCGGCGGGAGTAGAGCGGGGCCCCGGTGAAAACTGCGGATCCTTAGTTCGGACGAAGCCATCTCGCTTTGCGCGGACTGATTTGTCGGTGGACGATCGAATCCGCGCCGGTCGAGACTCGATCCAAGAAGTGCCGGCGCGCGTGCCGCGTCCCGCCGCGGCGACAAATTCTGCCGGTCACGCACCAGGTCCTCTGACGGGCTTGATTGACGGGCTTGATTGACGGGCTTGATTGACGGGCTTGATTGACGGGCTTGATTGACGGGCTTGATTGACGGGCTTGATTGA
>JAYTDO010000585.1:0-2479 GCA_043735935.1 Chthoniobacteraceae bacterium | reverse complement strand
CGTGCCGATTCTCTATCTGCCATACTTCGCTTTGTGCGTGCCGTGCTGTATTTTGGTTTGGTTAATTTTACGGCAAAATGTCGTGCCGCATGAAACGATCTTTAGTCCGTGCTTGGGAGTTTTGTTTTTCTTGATGCTTGCGATTAGAGGGCTCTTCAAAGTTGAGTTTTTCCAATTCTACGATCACTGGAAGCGGCCGATATTTTTTGTTATTCGAGAAGGGAAACAGAGCTCGGAATGTGATGATTTCGTGCAAACATTATTGGAGCGGCTTGAGCAGATTGAGAATGATCAGCCATTGATCGACGTCGAAGAGAAATTCGCGCCTCCGATAGGAATTTCATTGCCGTCGCCTGACGAGGTTTCCGCCTTGGGCTACGGTGAGAACCGCTGGAAAGCAGCGATAATCTTCGGTGTGATTTCTGCTGGGCTATCTTGGCCTAACGCGGTTGTCCTGCTTATTGGAGACTTCCAGACGCTCATCGTCTTGGGTGCCGCTATCGCTGGAGCTGCTTTTTCGGTTTTCTCGTTCATAGCTAAAGAGCGGTTCCGCTATTTGGCTTTGATTGGCGGTGCCCTTTCTCTTGTCGGCCCATTTTTCGGCTGAACCCGAGCGAGCAAGACTAAGGTTACCGGTTCTGAAGCCAGATTCTGCCTATGTGTTAGTCACCGTCTACAGCCCCATCGCCAATCGCCGCCGGAAAACGCCGACGGCCATTCCCAGTGCGAGATGCGCCAGCTCGGGGTCGTGGCGGATGCCTTCGTCGCGGAGGAAGGCGTGGGCGCCGTTGAATTCGTGCCACGTGTAGTCGGTGCCGGTGGCGTCGAGCGCGGCGTGGATTTTCACGCGGCCTTCACCGGGGACATGCGGGTCTTGCCGGCCCCAGACCATCATCAGCTCGCCCTTGATTTCGGGAATGCGCGCGAGCGAATTGTCGGCCATGCCGAGTCCGAGCGCGCCTTTGTGAATGTCGGTCGCGTAGAAACACACCGCAGCGCGCACGTCGGGATTCATCGCAGCGCGGAACGCCAGATGCCCGCCGAGGCACATGCCAAAGACGCCGACCTGTCCGTTCGACGCTTCGTGCGCGCGCAGGAAGGCGAGGGCGGCGCGCGCGTCGTCGTCGTAGCTCGCGACGGTCTTGGTGGTCTTGAGTGCGTTGCCCTGATCGGCACCGGCCTGATCGTAGCCGAGCACCGTGCCGGCAGGTAGGAACTCGTGATACACCTCGGGCACCGCGACGAGAAAGCCGTGACCTGCGAGGAACACCGCCGTGCGGCGGATGGGCGCGGTGATCTGAAAAATTTCCGAGAACAGCACGATGCCCGGATAGCGGCCGGGCCCAGCGGGGCGGAACAACTGCGTCCGCATCGGACCAGTGGAAGTGGGCAAGTCGGCAAACTCAGGTTCGCGAAGAGTCATGGTGGGGCGTGGGGTGGGGAAGCGCGGGTCAAATTGGTCGGCGGGCGCCAGCGGGGCAAGCGCGGACGGCCTTGCGTCGCGCGCGCGGTGTGGCACGTTGCCGCCATGATCTCGGCGGTTCAGTTCCGGAATTTCAAGGCGCTGCGGTCCGCGGCGGTGAAACTCGGGCCGTTCAACCTCGTCATCGGCCCGAACGGCAGCGGCAAGACGAGCCTCATCCAGGCCTTGCTGCGGCTGAGCTCGCTCGCCGGTCTGCCGGCAGTGCACGCGAAGGATCACGTGGACCGGAGTCCCGCCGGGCCGGAGATTGTTTTTCATTTCAACCCGCCGTTTCAAAACGTGCGGGTGATCCTCGGCTGCGACTCCAACGAGTTCGTCTGCAACCTGCTCGTCGTCGATCATCCGCCCGGACTCGAAGGCGAGCGTCAGTGGGCGGAACTTCGCGCGCGCTTGCTCACGATCCGCGCCTTTCTCTTCGACCACTACGCCATGGCGCTGCCGGCAAAGCGCGACGATCACGCGCAACTCGCTTCCAACGCCGGCAACATCGCCGCTGTGCTCGCGGCGCGCCGGGAGAAATTCCCAGCGGCCTTCGCTCGCCTCGCGGAGGAGTTTCGTCGCATCATGCCGGAGTTTGCCGGACTTGATTTTCGGACAACGGCGTCGGGGCAGATTGAGCTGGTCGCGCGCGAATCCGACGGCGGCGAAGTGATCGCGGCCGACAGTCTCTCGCAGGGCACGCTCTATCTGCTCGCGATTCTTGCGCTCGCGCACGATCCGGAGCCGCCGGCCATCGTTTGCGTGGAGGAGGCCGACCGCGGCGTCCATCCGCGCATGCTGCGCGAAGTCCGCGATGCGCTCTATCGGCTGAGTTATCCCAAGGACTGCGGCGAACCCGAGCGCGCAGCGGTGCAGGTGATCACGACGACGCATTCGCCCTACCTGCTCGATTTGCTCCGGGAGCATCCGGAGGAAGTCGTGCTCGCCAACAAGCAGGGCAACGCCGCGACTTTCGAGCGGCTCGCGGACCGCGCCGATCTGGTCGAACTCATGCGC
>JAYTDO010000584.1:0-13394 GCA_043735935.1 Chthoniobacteraceae bacterium | reverse complement strand
GTTCACGGTAGCTGAGCTGTCGGTTACCTTCCTCCGGCTTGCGTTGCCAGGAGCCGAGGTGGACCTCGTAGATGGAGATCGGCTCGCGATTCCATTCTTTCTCAGCGCGAGCCTTCATCCACGCACCGTCTGCCCAGCGGTAGCGGTGGAGGTCGAACACGAGCGACGCGGTGGCGGTGCCGTGCTGGCCGAAGAACGAGAACGGGTCGCTTTTCAAAAGGATCGCCCCGGCCCCGGTGCGGATCTCGTATTTGTAATGGGCGCCTTCGCCGATGCCGGGGATGAAGATCTCCCAAACGCCGCCTCCGAGGAGTTTACGCATCGGGTGGCGGCGCCCGTCCCAGTCATTAAAGTCGCCGACGACGCTGACGCGCTGGGCATTGGGCGCCCAGACGTGGAAGGAGGTGCCTGCGACGCCGCCGACGCTGCGTAGGTGAGCGCCGAGCATCTCGTATAGCTGCCAGTGCTGACCTTCGCCGAAAAGGTGGAGATCGAGCGGGCCGAGGATGGGGCCGAAGCTGTAGGGATCGTGTTCGATCCACTCGTGGCCATCGTGGGAAGTGTATTGGACGATGTAGGCGAAGCGTTCCTGCACCCCGTCGAGGTGCGCTTCAAACACGCCGTCCGGGTGGACGAGCATGGCCGCGAAGACCCGTCCGCCGTCGCGTGCTTCGCGGATGGAGACGGCGCGGGCGCCCGGGCGGAACACGCGGACGACGAGGAGTTCACCGGCTTGATGCATGCCGAGGACGGCGAACGGATCACCGTGGTCGCCCCGCAGCAGGGAGTGGAGGGCGCCGTCTTCGATCGTGGGAGTGTATGTGGAAAGTTTCATGGGCAGAGGAGCGGGGCGATGTGCTGCGTGAAGATGGAGTCCCACGAGTAGCGGCGGAGCGTTTCTTTGCGCGCCTGTGTTGCGGGACAGCGGTCGAGGATTTCGGCGATGAGGGCGGCGATGGTGCTGGGGTCCGATGCTGGTGAAAACATGTGTCCGCTGTGGGAGAGGAGAGAGTTCATGGGCGGCAGGTCGGCACAAAAGATAGGCAACCGGTGCAACGCGGCCTCGATGACGGGAAGACCAAACCCTTCCTGATGGCTGGGAAAGTAGAGCGCATCTGCCATGAGAGATAAACGGACGAGGTCGGGGGCCGTCACGTTAAAAAGCTCGTGGAGGAAGATCGCGTGGGAGTCGAGACCGAGCGTGGAGCGGAGCGCCCGGAGCGAAGCGGCATATTCGAGAGCGCCGGGCGTATGGGGATCGCTCGCTGCGGTGACGAGCAGGAGGGCGTCCCGACCGCTTGAACGAAGCGCGGCGAGGACGTGGAGGCTGGAGTCGATGTTCTTGCGGACGACGAGGCGTGCAGGTTGCAGGAGGATGAATTCGCGATCGAAAATGCGATGCTCCGCGCAAAACGCGGCGAGGTGAGGCGGAAGGTCAAACGACTGCGCAGGGTCGATGCCGTTGGGGATGACGCGCGGAGTGCGCCCGGTGAGACTCGCGAACTGGCGGGCCCGATGATCGGAGACGGCGATGTATTCGATGCGGCGATGAGCTTGGGAAAGGGCTGGCGGAAGCGGCTTTCGGGCAAGGTCGGGGTTGCAGGCGGCGATGTCGTGAATCCAGGCGAGGAAGCGAACTGCCGGCAGGTCGTCCGCGAGCCGCCAGAGGGTCTCCGTCAGCGCGGCATCGAAAGGCATCGTGAGGACATTGTGGAGGATGACCAAGTCCTGCCTAGCCGCGATCGCCGGGAGTTCGCCGAGCGGGGAGTCGGCGTCGCCGCGGTCGCACACGAGGGTGACGTCGTGGCCGGCGGCGCGAAAAAGGCGCGCGTGTTCCCCGACGATCGTCTCGACGCCGCCGATGATGGGCGGAGCTGAGTAGTGAACGATGGCGATTCGCACGGAGCCAGTGGCGCACGCCGTGCTTTTTGAGCAAGAATGAAATACGTCGTCATGCTCGCCATGGTTTTCGGAATTTATTTTTTCCTCGGTCGCTCCGCGCCCGTAGCGGAAGTCAAAGAAACGATCACGGCAAGCAGTGTCGCGCCGCTGAGCAGTGGCCCGCGTGAGGCCGCGGCGCCTGGGACAAATGCCCTGAAGCGACCGTTGGACCGGACGCATGAAGTCTTGGGCCAGGTGGGAAAGCGTAATGGTGGCGGAGAATTTTGAAGGGCAATTTCTCGACTTGAAACGCCAAAAAGCCCCGCTACCGTGTCGGCCCTTTCGCCAGGGTAGCTCAGTGGCAGAGCGGGGGACTCATAAGCCCTAGGTCGGGAGTTCAATCCTCCCCCCTGGCACTTTTCGCAACGCGCGAGGGTGGGCCGTAGCGAAGGGCATTTTTGGGGTTTGACGACGCGGGCGCTCTGGGTATGGTCGCGCTCCGTTTTTTTTCTACCTACCTAATATGGCCAATACCAAATCCGCTGCTAAACGCGCTCGCCAGACCACGCGCAAAACCCTCATCAACCGTCGCACGCTGACGGCGGTGAAGACTTCGCTGAAGGCTGTGCGCACGGCTTTGAAGGAAGGTAAGAAGGACGTGGCGTCGGCGTCGGCGTCGACGTTCGTGTCGATCCTGGATAAAGCGGCGAAGGCTGGGCGCATCCACAAGAACTCGGCCAATCGGCACAAGAGCGTGGTGGCGCGCGCCCTCGCAGCGCTGAAGTAACCCCCGGGCGCTCGCGCGCCTGTTTGATTTTTGCAGAGCCAGGCTGGAAACGGCCTGGCTTTTTGCATGCCCGGGCGCGACCCGGGATGCCTGGCTACTCCGTGAGCCGTTGCGAAAACTCCCGGAGGCTTTCTTTCAGCTCATCCGGGAGTTCGAGGAATAGGAGAGTGGTTTCGTAACCGGTGTCGCTGCCTGGTTCGCACCGGACGACGATGCCTTCGATCGTCATCTGTCGGCGACCGAGCCATGGATGGGGCCAGGTGCAGGCCACGGCGAGTTGCCTGCCGATGGGGAATTGCCATCGCGATTCAAAGCGCATGCCTCGCTCGCAGATCGTAAACTCCGGGGATCCGGTCGTTTCGTCCGCGCCGTAATCGAGCGCGATGGACGGAACGCGATGGACTGGGAGACGGTCTGATTTGCTTTGAAGCATACCGAGGAAACGCTTCAAGCTAGCACCGGCACCTACTCGGTCAAATGGACGTTGGCGACGATGTCGGTTTGGACGGCGCTTTCGACGGGCGCATTTTGAGCGGCAAGCTCGGCCTCCCCGAGGATGCGAAGGGCGATCCGGCCTAGGCCGACCGTGATGGCGACGGTGACGACCAGTCCGCCGACCCAGACGGCGTATTCGTAGCCGTGCGGATGCGATTCGCCCCGCCAGATGCGCAGGCCGAACTGGGCCAGGGTGCCGAGGTAGGCGTATAAAAACAGGCCCGGCGCCTGACCAAGCGCGATCCAGAGGATGCACGTGCGAAAGGGGATGCGCGTGATGCCGTAGAGGTAGTTCAGGAGGCTCGTGGGGAAAAGCGGATGAAGCTGGCTCAGGAAGATAATCTTCCAGCCGTCGCGCGCGATGAGCGAGTCGAGCGAGGCCCATTTTTCGTGGCGAAAGATGCGGTGCTCGATGCGACGGCGCCCCAGCTTGCGGCTGAGCGTGAACGCGATGGCGGCAGCGGCGACGTTCCCGGTCAGATTGACGAGGAAGCCGGCCCATAATCCGAAGAACAGACCGCTCCCGATCGCGATGATTCCGCCGGGCAGCAGGAGGAGGTTGCACGTTGCATAAAGCGCCGGGTAAAGGACCAAGCCCCACGTTTCCATGCTCCCGATGGCGTGCTGGGCGCTGGCGATGTAAGCCGGAATCGGGAGCGTGCGGAGTGCGACGGCGCCGCACAGGATGGTGAGGATGAGCCCGATGAGTTGGAGGTGGGCCGCGCGTTTAACCTGCGACATGCGGGGGAACGAGCCGGGCGTGCAGGGCGGCGATGTGGGCGGGCGTGGTCCCGCAGCAGCCGCCGACGAGGCGAACCCCGCGCGCGACGAGACCGGCGCCGAGGGTAGCGAAGTCCTCCGGCAAAAAGTCGTGCGGAGGAAGGCCGGCACTCGGAAAGGCCGAGCGCGGCATTGAATCGGGCAGATGGTCGAAGATGGCGGCGAAGGTGCGTGGGTCGCGGGTGCAATTCACGCCGAGGACGTCGGCGTCGGCGGCGCGCAGTTGTGTGAAGGCGTCGGCGAGCGTGGTGCCATCGGGCAGTTTTCCGGAGTCGTCGCAAGTGAGATTACAAACGACGGGGCAGTGATGGAGCGTGTGTTTGATTTCCACCGCGACGAGCAGTTCGGCGAGGGATTGGAAGGTTTCCAGCAGGATGAACTGAGCGCCACCATCGAGCAGGGCGCCCATCTGGTCGGAGAACAGCCTCGCGTGATCGACCCCCGGCCCGATCGGGCCGACGCTGCCGGCGACAAGCACGTCGTGGCCCTTCGCCGAGGCGCGTGCGATCTGCGCTGCCGTCCAATTAAACTCGCCCACGTGGTGATCGAGGCCGTGCCGTGCGAGCCGTGCCGCGTTCCCGCCGAAACTGTTCGTGCGGATTACTCGAGCCCCCGCAGCGATGTAAGCATCGTGAATGCGGGCGACGAGGGCCGGTTGGCTCGCGCAAACCTCTTCCAGGCAATGTTCGGCTGGGATGCCCGCTGCGAGGAGTTCAGTACCCATGGCCCCGTCGGCGAGGACGGGGCATCTGTCGAGTTCAGAGAGAAGGTCCATGTTCACTCAACTGTCGGACCCGGCCCGCGCGCTGCCAAGCCGATTTCCCGCTCGCAAAATCCATCGACTGCGCCTATCTCGGCCGGATGAAAACCCTCCGTCTGTTCGCCGCGCTGATCGTCAGTCTTTCGTTTTCCGGATGCATCGATGTCAATCAGACTGTGCTCGTCAACGGCGACGGCAGCGGTACGGTGGTCGAGACGGTGATCATGAGCAAAGCGGTCGTCGAGCAGATGAAAAGCATGGCGGCTGCGTTTGGCGGAAAGGCCGACGATCCCATGAAGGGGATGGATTTTGCCGACGAGGCGAAGGCGAAGGAAAAAGCCGTCAAGATGGGCGAAGGAGTAACTTTTGTGTCCGCAAAAAAGGTCAGCAACGAAAAGGGTGAAGGCGCGACGGTGACCTACGCGTTCAAGGACATCAGCAAGCTGAAGATCGATCAGAATCCTGGTTCAGCCGTGCCGAAGATGCCGGGCGGCGGACTGGCGCCCGGCCCGAAAACCGAACCGATTGTTTTCGCTTTCACGAAAGGCTCGCCGGCGCAGTTGTTGGTGAAAATGCCAGCGCTGCCCACGGACAAGGCGGCGGTGAAATCCGCGCAGGACAGCTTGGGCGGCGAGGAAATGGCTGCGCAGATGATGGCGCAGATGTTCAAGGATATGCGGATGAAAATCGCGATTCAGGTGGCCGGGAATATCTCTGCGACCAACGCGGAGTATCACGATGACAAGACGGTGACCTTGATGGAAATGGACTTCAACAAGCTGCTCGCCAACCCGGAGCAAATGAAGACGCTGACAAAGGCGAACCCGCAATCGGTCGCGGAAATGAAGGCGCTGGTGAAGGGCGTCGACGGCGTGAAGATCGAGACGGCGCCGGAAGTGACGATCAAGTTCCAGTGAGCATCGCCGGCGGGTGACCGGCGGTCGGGGATGAAACCGGGTGCCGACTTTCCGCGTCGGGCGCGGCCTAATTGCGGGCCGGTCGTTCCAGCGGATTTTTGTACTGCTTCCACATCCATTCGCCCGGCTTGGGCGTCGGCTTCGGTGTTGCCACTCGGATGGGTGTCGCGGGTTGCGGAGTGGGCTCGGAGGTGATGCCGGTGATTTTGTCCATGTCGCATCCGGCGAGGAACGTGGTGGTAAAGATGACGAGGAGCGTTTTCATGGGGACGGGGCACATTGCGTCACGGTTTTGAAAATTGAAGTTCAAAATAGAGCGGCGTGAGCGGCGGGATGTCGCCGATGGGGATGCGCGTCTGGTCATCTGGGGTGAAGGGTTTTGCGTCTGGACGGCTGAGTTTCTCGGTGAGTTCGAGGCGCGCATCCCGCGGAATTCCGAGGAGCCCAATCGCGTCTTGCGGCAAGCGGATTTCGACGTCGCGCAGGGTTTCACTGCGATGAAGATTCGCCACGACGAGGAAGTGCTGGCCGGTGCTCGCGTCGCTGCGGAGGTAGGCGTAGAGCCAGTGGCCGCTCGCGGTTTCCCCGGCCAGTCGACCGAAGCGATCGTTGCCGTTGTTGGAAGGATTGAGAGCGAAGAACTCCCCGTCGCGAAAGGCGGGCTGACCGGTGAGCGTGATCAGCTTCGCGTAAAATGACCGCAGGTCGCGTTGTGGCGGCGAGAGCCGGCCGCCGTCGTAGCGGTGTCCGTTTACCCACTTCGCCAGTTCCGGCATCGACCAGTAGTCGAAGATCGTCGTACGGGCGTCGTCGCCGCCGAATCCTTCGACACCGTCCGCCGGTTCGCCCACCTCCTGCCCGCTGTAGAGCAGCGCCGGGCCGCACGAAAGGCCATAGAGGATCCCTGCGACTGGCCGACCGACTTCCGCGCCGACTCCGCCCCATTGGCCTTTTCCGGCGAGGCGCACCTCATCGTGGTTTTCCGCGTAGCGGAGAGAGTTTTGGAAGATGAAGTCGGCGCCGAGCACGTGGTCGAGATCGTTCGCCCACCCGCCGCCGTCGTAGATGGACTTGAGCTTTTTATATGAAGGATCGTCGTAGACCGCATTGAAGCCCGCAGCGAGGAGGTCGAACATCACGTTGCCTTTGTGGTCGTTGAGCGCCGCTAGGAGCGGATCGCCGCCGGGCACTTTCGCCGGGTCATTGTCGTAGGCTTCTCCAGCAAAGAAAACCTCCGGCTGGCGGACGCGGGCTCGCGCGATGGCCCATGCCCAAAACTCCGGCGGGACCATGTGCGCCATGTCGCAGCGGAAACCGTCGACGCCCTGCTCCTGCCAGTAGGCGAGGATGCGGTCCATCTTGATCCACGTATCCGGGATCGCCGAATCGCGCTGCTCGCCGTGCGGGTAGGCGCGGCGGCCCGTGGTGAAATCAAAGCCGTAATTGAGCTTTACGGTTTCATACCAGTCGTTCGTCGTCGGCGACCAGTTGGCGACGTTATTGCCCGTCACGCGGCCGCAATCGCGCTCGCCGTCGAAAAGGCCGTCGCCTTTGCCGAGCACGGCGCAAGTCGGGCTGATGAAGCGGCCATTTTCCACGGTCGGAAGGCGCAGCGGCGGACCACCTCCCGGCGTGTCGTGCTGGAGCCAGAAGAAGTTGTTTTGCGCGTCGAAGAACTTCGCACGGTCGTCCTTCGCGCCGAAGCTCAGGTCGGGCATCACGCTCGATTGGTGGGAGCGCGCGACGTGGTTTGGCACAAAGTCGATGATGGCGAGGAGGCCGGCACTGTGGAGGCGCGCGATGAGGGCCTTGAATTCGGCGAGGCGCTCCGCCGGGTGATCGGCGTAGTCCGGGCACAGGTCGAAATAGTCGCGAATGGCGTAGGGTGATCCGGCCAGGCCCTTGAGCAGATCTGGATCATCGGCTGGTTCGCCGATCGCCGAATAGTCCGTGCTCGTCGCCTGCTGAAGCACGCCGGTGAGCCAGACATGCGTGATACCGAGTTGTTTGAGCGAAGCAATCGCGGCGTCGTTGATGTCGCTGAATTTCCCCGATCCATTTTCGGCGATCGTGCCGTTGGGTTTGCGTGTTTCGTTCGTGTTTCCAAACACGCGCGGGAGCAGTTGATAAATGCGTGCGCGTTCGCCATGCGGCTGCAAGCGCATCCGGGGCTTCCAGCCGACCGCGCCCGTGCGCGTGATGTCGATCTCGGCGTAGCGGCTGATATATTGGTCGCCGCCGCCGCCTTTCGCGCCGAAGCGCGCATTGGAAAGCAGTCGGCCCCAGCCGTCATTGGCGGCGATATTCTTTTCGTATACGACGACGCCCACCCGTTGTGGGGCGTGCAGCTCCGCGAGCGGGATCGAGATGCGCCACTCGCCGCTGGCGACCTGCACGTCGAACTCGGGTTTCACATCGAGATGGCTGCTCCACATCGTTTGTCGGTGAAGTCGCACCGACTTTACCGGGCCGCTTTCGCGCAGGATCGCTGAATAGATTCGGTCGGCGCGGATGGGCAGAAAAACAGTCGAGCCTTCGGCGTTCCTTTCATACGGCAACACCGCCGAGCCGCTGAGTGGGTCGGTATCGAGCGCCACGAAGACGGCATGCCCCGGCCGGTCGCGGCCGTCGCCTCGGATGATGATTTCCAACGTAGTCGCGGTCACCTCAAAGCGGACGGCTTCCGTGGATGTGGGGGCGGATTGAGCTTCCATAAGGGTGTGAGCGCAGAGGGTGAGTAGCGCGAGGATTCGCGCTGGCTTGGGGCTGAACACGATCACGTTATCCGCGATCCAAGGCACATGCTCCAGCGTGAAAGCGTGCATTGCGGGGATCGACTCACAGATGATTGAAATCAGGGCTTGATAATATACTCATCGCAAATCAATTTTTCCTTCCTAGACAACACTTCCGCCCATGAACCGTTTCTTCCGCCTCATTTGCTTCGTTGCCATTGCAACGACCGTCGCCGTTTCCGCGGGACCGACCGAACCCGAGATCGACATCGTCCGAGGTCGGGAAGTGAAAGTGCGAGTCCCCGCGGGCTTCGATCGCGTGACGCTCCAGCAACGCGTCACTGGCGGCAATCGCGAGCGCGTGCGCGGTAGCGACCGCTGGAAGACGATCTCGACGAAGTATCCGCGCGGCGCGGAAGGGATGATTCGCTTTCAACTCGACCGTCTTGTCGGTCCGCGTTTCCTCCGGGTTTATGGAACCAGGAGCGAACCGCTTTCGGGTAGTCTTTTGACGGGTCTGACGAACTTTCTGCCTGATCCGCCCGACGACGCTGCGATCGCCGGTAGCGGCGGTGAGAGGACGCCCGGTGGCACGCTTTCGCTCGGCACCGGCAATACGCTGACGACCGACCTTACCGGCGGCAATGCCGGCGCGCGAACGGTCACGGAGTCGGATATTTGGAAGGTCCAGGGCGATCGCCTCTATTTCTATAATGAACTCCGCGGGCTTCAGGTCTTCGATCTGGCGAAGCCGGACAAGCCGACTTTGCTGGGAACGCTGCGGATGCCCGGTTCCGGCGAGGAGATGTATTTGCTCGGCTCGACCCACGCAGTCCTGCTGAAGCAAGCGTCGAACTTCTGGTATGGCGGCAATATTTATTATGACGCGCTTCCGGGTGGTGCGGTCATGAACCTCGGCACGAACACCGTCGCGGCTTCGCGGGCGAGCATCGCCATCAACCCTCGCGCCACCGCCGCGAGCAGCAGCGAAATCGTGATCGTGGATGTGCATGCGGGAGCGCCGCAGCTCGTCGCCCGGGTGCCTTTCGATGGTTCGCTCGCCGAGAGCAGGCTCGTGGGAAACGTGCTTTATGTCGCATCGAACGTCTCGCACGCCGCGACCGATTCGACGGCCGCGGAATACGGATTGCAGTTGACGTCATTCGATTTGTCGGACCCTGAGAATCCCCTCCAGCGAGGCGCGATTTATCTCGGCGGTTGGGCGAATGCGGTCTCGGCGACCGACCGTTTTTTCCTCGTCGCAAAATACGCTGTCGGCGACGGCTCGTGGTCGCACAATTCGATCGACCTCATCGATATCTCTGCGCCAGACGGCACGATGAGCCGCGCGGGTGCGGCCCAGGTGGTGGGGAATATCGACAACAAATTTGAGATGAACATCAGCGGCGACGTGCTCACGGCGGTCGCGCAGGCGTTTGACGAGGTGAACACCGGCACCGATGCCAAGCCGGTCATGACCTGGAGCAGCATCACGAAGGTGCAGACGTTCTCGATCGCCGATCCTTCGGCGCCAGCCGTGCTCGGCAGTCTCAGTCTCGCGCCGGGCGAAAGTGTCCGCGCCACTCGCTTCGACGGCGAACTGGCATACGTGGTCACTTTCCGCCAGATCGATCCGCTCTTTGTCGTCGACCTCGCTGACCCGGCCAACCCTTCCGTCTCCGGCCACGTCGAAGCCCCCGGTTTCTCAACCTACATCGAGCCCCTCGGCGACCGCCTCGTCACCATCGGCCTCGTCGATTGGCGGCCGGCCGTTTCGCTCTTCGATGTGAGCGATGCATCGTCGCCGAAACTCTTGAGTCAAGTCAAAGTCGGCCCCGACCGGGGGTGGTCGAGTAGCGAGGCCGTTTGGAATGAAAAAGCGTTCAAAGTCCTCCCGGATGAGAACCTCATCATGGTCCCCGTATCTGGCTCGAACGACGACGGAAACGGCTGGTTCTCAAGCGTGCAACTGATCGATCTTTTCCCGGGAAAGCTCGTGAAACGCGGTGCAATCGTTCATCCGTTTTCGCCCCGCCGCGCCACGCTCGTGAAGGATTGCATCGTCGCCATCTCGCCCACTCGTCTCGTCTCGGTGGATGCCGCCGATCGCGACAAGCCGGTCGTCAAAGCCGACCTCGAAATCGCGCGTCGTGTCGATCGCGTCTTTCGTGTCGGCAGATTTCTCGTCCAACTCGGAGGCTCTGCCGAATGGAGCGTCAGCGAGCCGCCCACGATCAGTATTTCCGCTGCGAAGAGCCCCGATGAAATCGTCTCCGCGGTGAATCTCGACAACGTCCCGGTCGTCGGCGCCACCGTCGTGGACAATGTCCTCTACATCGCGCAGGCACAGGGCGGTTATTATTATTCGGCAAATGGCCAGACCGACTCCGAAGGGCGCCACGCGATGATCGTTTCCGCCTACGATCTGGCGAGTCTCCCAGTCCTGCTCAGGGTCGGCAGTGTGAAGACCAACACCAAACTTACGGGCAGCGAACTTGCCGCCCACTGGCCGAGCCCCGGAATCCTCGTCTGGTCCGGTTCGGGCGGTTATCGCGAGTGGTCCGGTGACGGTTGGTACGATCCCGGTCCGTATCGCCCTGTGAGGCTTGCAGCGACCGCGGCAGGCGGCGATGTCACTGCGGTCGACCTTTCGGGCTACTGGACGACACGGTGGTTTTACGCGGAAACGACTCGCCTCGTGGCGTTCGATTTCACGCGGCCGCAATCACCGAAGTTTCTGTCGGATATCGAACTTGGGAACTCGCAGGCCTGGCAATTGAGCCAACCTTTCGACGGAAACGGAATGCTCTACCTTAGCTACAAGTATCTTGGAGGAATCCCATCGCCGGCGGTCGGAACGGTCAAGGAAGCTGATCCTGGCGTCCCGCGTATCAACCGGCATTTTCTCGTGCGGGTGGATTACGCGGACCCGGCCGCGCCCGTCGTCGACGACACGCAGATCAACCTGCCCGGTGTCCTCCGCGGCGTCGCCCGCAAAGGGCAGGTGCTTTTCACGCTCGGCCAGGATTACGACCTCTCGCTTTCCGCGCCGAAGTCCGGGCAGCTTGCCTTGCACGCCAGCGCATTCGACGGCACCGCCGCCTACCTGCTGGACACACTTCCGCTCCCGTCGTTGTCGACGCCCTTGGTGATCGACGGTACGACGATCTTCACTCTCGACGCGCAACCGGCTCAAATCTGGGTTTCCGGGCCGTTTGATCCGAACGGTGGAATCCTCGCGGCCGAGAATATCATCGGCGACCGCTGGTGGTGGGGCGGGGGGACTTGGAAGGACAACGACAAGCTGAGCGTCTTCGCGATCTGGAGCTTTGGAGAAGATGGAAAATTCGCCCATTTGGGTGCGGCTGAAACAGGGCACGACACTGCGCTCTTCACCTTCGACAAGCTCGCGGTGACGCAGGATTCAGGGAGGACGCTCCATCTTTTCGATGTGTCCGCTCCGGGTCAGATCGGAAATATCGGGTCTTACACCTTCGAGGGTTCCGTGTGGCCTGATGTCAGCCACGCCTCCGGCGGGTTGACGTCCGGCTTATGGGTGCCGCTCGGCCAGTACGGCGTGGAAGTCGTGGCCGCACCGGCGAAATAAAATCAGTCCCAGAGTCGCGCGATCGCCCGCTCGACTCCGCCGATCAATTGATCGATCTCGGCGCGGGTGATGATCAGCGGCGGCGAGACCGCGAGCAGATCGCGGATGCCGCGGACGATCACTCCTTCCTCGCGGGCGAGTTTCGCGCCTCGGATGCCGAGAGCGGTCGTCGGAGTCAGCGCGGCCTTACCGTCGCGCGGTAGCAGTTCGATCGCACCGATGAGGCCGAAGCCCCGCACTTCTCCCACGGCCGGGTGCCCGGAAAATGCACGAAGTTTCTCCTGCAGATATGGGCCCACATCCTCCCTCACTCGTTCGACGAGATGATCGCGTTCGATGACGTGAAGATTCGCCAACCCGGCGGCACAAGTCGTCGAATGTCCGCTATAGGTGAAGCCATGCGCGAGGTATCCACCGTGGAGCAACACCTCGGCGATCTCATCGCAAACCATCGTCGCGCCGAGCGGGAGATAACCGCTGGTCAGCCCTTTCGCGAGAACCATGAAGTCCGGATCGAGATCCCAAAGTTCACTCGCAAACCATCCGCCGAGGCGCCCAAACCCCGTGATGACTTCGTCTGCGACGAACAGGATGTCGTGCTTTCGCGCGAGATCACGCAGCGCCTTGAGATAACCGTCCGGCGGAACAATGACGCCGCCGGCGCCCTGGATCGGTTCCGCAAAAATCGCGGCGATCGTGGCCGGGTCTTCGCGCAGGATGATGCGTTCGGTTTCCTCGATGCACCATTTTCCATAAGCCGCCGGATCGGCCTCGCGATTCGCCGCGTAAGCGTTGGGCCCGGGCACTTGGACGAATCCCGGCAGCGGCAGGTCGAAAGGCAAATAGCAACCCGGCAGCCCGGTCATGCTGGTCGTCGCCAGGGTGACACCGTGGTAGGCGAATTCTCGCGAGAGGATCTTCGTTTTGGCGGCCTTGCCGCGCAGTTTTTGGTAGGCTCGGATCAACTTGAGCGCGGATTCGTTCGCCTCGGAACCCGAGTTGCTGAAGATCGTGTGATTGAGCCGCGCCGGCGCGAGGCTGGCGAGTTTTTCCGCGAGCCGGACTGCAGGTTCCGTCGTGCTATTGAAGAACGATGGGTAATACGGGAGTTGCTTCATCTGCGCCGTCACGGCGTCGACGATTTCCGTGCAGTTGTAGCCGACGTTCACGCACCACAAGCCGGCGAGACCATCCAGCAATTTTCTTCCTTTCGCATCGTGCAGAAAAACGCCGTCCCCGCGTTCGAGAATGTGGGTTCCCTGGGCGTGGAGCTCGTCGTGGTTCGTGAAGGGATGCAGATGAAATCGCGCATCGATCTCCTGGAGGGCTTCGGGCGTCAATGTCATGGCGGAATCAAACACCGCCTCATCAAAGAAACAAGGTGGTCTGGCACTTCGGAGTTGGAACTTCGGCCCGCGATGTCGGATATTTC
>JAYTDO010000583.1:0-2008 GCA_043735935.1 Chthoniobacteraceae bacterium | reverse complement strand
GAAGGAGCAGAGGGTGGGGGACCAGAGGATGCAGTAGAAAATGAGGACGCCAAAGAACTTCGCGAGGACGACCTGGGAGTCTTTGACCGGGGCGGTGGTGAGGGTTTCAAAGGTGCCCATGCGGAATTCCTCGGAGTAACTCCGCATGGTGATGAGCGGGAAGCTGAGGATGAAGGGGAACCAGAAGATGGCGGGGGCGAAGAAGGCTTCGACGATGGTGGTCTCGGTGGAGAACCCGTTCATCACGTTGACCTGCATGTAGAAGTTGTACCCCGAGAGAAAGAGGAAGTAGAACAGGACGACGTAGGCGATGGGGGAGTAGAAGAAAGACTTCACCTCGCGGGAGAGGAGGGTGAGGAAGGTTTTCATAGGTGGGCGAAAGGTGGTTGGGAGATTGGATTAGTCGCCGACCTGTGGGGAAGCTGGCAGCTTCCCCTACAGGTCGCGCGGAGACGCGAGAGGATTAGCTGTCGGAGTGGGTCAGCTCGACGAAGACGTCTTCGAGGGTGGGGCGGCGGCGGGTGAGTTCGCGGACTTGCCAGTGGTTCGTGGTGGCGAGGCGCATGACTTCTTCGGTGGGGTCGGCGTTGGCGTCGAGCTTGAGTTGGAAGGTGCTGGTGTCGCCGTCCTTTTCCTCGGTCACGTCTTTGACGCCGGGGAGTTGGCTGAGTAACTCGCGGCCGTTCCCCGCGCCTTTGGCTTCGAGGCGCATGCTGCCGGCGGCGCGGTGGTTTTTGAGCAGGTTCTCGGCGGTGTCGTCGGCGCGGATGGTGCCTTTGTGGATGACGATGACGCGGGAGCACATGATCTCGACCTCGGGGAGGATGTGCGTGGAGATGAGCACGGTGCGTTTGCCGCCGAGATTCTTGATGAGTTCGCGCACCTGGCGGATTTGGTTGGGGTCGAGGCCGATGGTGGGTTCGTCGAGGATGAGCAGCTCGGGGTCATGCACGAGCGCGTCGGCGAGGCCGACGCGCTGGCGGTAGCCTTTGGAAAGCGCGCCGATGAGTTTGCGCTCGACATCGCGGAGGCTGCACAGCTCGAGCACATCGCCGACGGCCTGCTTTACTTTGCCACCGGCGACGCCTTTGAGATTGGCGCGGTAGCGGAGGTATTCGCCGACGCGCATGTCGGTGTAGAGCGGAGTGTTTTCTGGCAGGTAGCCGAGGCGTTTCCTCGCTTCGAGGGATTGTGCAAAGACATCGAAGCCGGCGATGCGCGCGGTGCCGGAGGTGGCGGGCAGGTAGCTGGTGAGGATTTTCATCGTCGTGCTTTTGCCCGCGCCGTTCGGCCCGAGGAAGCCGACGATTTCCCCTTTCGCGACGGCGAAGTTGAGGGCGTTGACGGCGGTGAAGCCGGCGTAGCGTTTGGTCAGGTTTTCGACTTGGATCATGGGAAAATTTTACTTGGCGATGAGCTGCACGGTCTCGCTCTGACGGAGGTTCCGCCCGTTGGTGCGGCGGATGAGGCCGACGGTGAAATCGACTGCAGAGCCGCTGTCCACCGCCTTGAGCAGCTCTTCGACTTGCTGGACGGACGCGACTTCGTACCGGCCAAGCTGTGTGATGACAAGCCCCTGCTTCACGCCCGCTTTTTCCGCGACACTATGGGCGTCCACGTCCGCAACGAGCACGCCGGTGCCCGGCTCGAAGCCGAGCGATTCCGCGAGCTTCGGCGTGAGGTCTTGCAACGAGAGGCCGAAGAACTTCCGCGCGCGCGCCTTCGCGTCCTCGGCTTCTTTCGCGGCCTTGGGATTGGCGGCGATCTTTTTGAAATCCACCACGCGATCGCGCACGACCTCGCCGGGGATGGCGAAGCCGAGCCCCTGCGTGGGCACGCCCTGCGGGGTGAAGGCCATCTTCACCGAGCTGACGCCGACGAGCTTGCCCGCGAGGTCCACGACGGGGCCGCCGCTGTTGCCGGGGTTAATCGCCGCGTCGGTCTGGATGAGCCCTTTGTATTCCGTTTCGCCGAGCGCGACGGTGCGGTTTTTCGCGCTGAGGATGCC
>JAYTDO010000582.1:0-2223 GCA_043735935.1 Chthoniobacteraceae bacterium | reverse complement strand
GATTGCCGCCAGTACAGACGGCGCATCCCGGGAAGTTTCTTGTGATCACGGGGCCGTGAACCTGCGATCTCGAATGCCGCTGCATGCTCGTGGACGATCGTCGTCCGGGGCCATCCTTGCTGCGAAGCCGCCCAAGGTTCGCAGAGCGTCCCGGGTGATTTCGGCTACTGGAACCGCGATGACCTGAGCGAAAGCGCAGGGTCGCTCTCCGGAAGAACGGTCGCTACGGCTTCCCCCTGTTTCGCCAAAGGCTTTGCCGCAGGTTTCGCGACGGCCTTCGGCGCATCCGGCAGTCCGGCGAAAAGGATGCTCCCTTTCATCGCAGAACTCGCGTCGATCGGAGTCCGTGCCGGAGTTTCGTCGTTCGGCCGGAGGAGTTCCGCCACGACGGGAAGAGTCGCCTCTGATCGGCTGAGCGGAGCAGATGCGATTTTCGGTTGCGCTGCCGCGAGTTTCGTCGGTTTCGGCGCGGGCGCTGGTTTTGCGGCGGCCAAGACGGGAGGTGGCGAAGGTTTGGCAGCGATAATGACGGGCGGCGGCGGTGGGGCGGGCTTCCACTTGGAAAGGCGCGGAAGGTCCTGCTCGGTAATCAGGACGTTGGTCCCCACAGATGCCAGATCGTAGAGTTCGATGACATCTTGTGAGCGCATCCGGATGCAACCCCAACTGACCGGCTTGCCGATCTTCGCCTCTTCGTTGGTCCCATGGATGTAAATGCCCCTGCCCTTCGCGTTGTCGTTCTGCCCGTCAGTGCCCTCGAGCCACAAAATCCGCGAGACGATCGGATCGCGTCCGGGCGAGTTCGCCTGGAGGATTTCGCCGGTCGCGGCCCGGTGTTTGATCACCGCCCCGGAGACCAGTTCGCTCCCGAGTTTTTCATACACCTTCAGGCGACCGACCGGCGTCTTGTAGCTCCCGTAGGAGTCTCCGACGCCGAAACGCGAAGTCGAAACGCGATATTTCCGGACCCATCCTCCTTCACGCACGATGAGCATCTTTTGTTCAGGAATGCTGATGATGAGGTCGACGGGCGCGTCGTCCTGTTGCGCGCGTGCCGATACGACGGCGCCCAGAAGGGCGATTAGCAGAATCAATCGATGTCGCAGACGATCAGAGAGCGGCATGGCGGGTGCGAAGAAAGCGGGATTGCCGCAGCTTGTAAAGCCAAAGGATCGTCATCTTTCGTCCTCTCAGAATGACCGGATGCGGATTAATACCTATTGCCCGCCAATGACTTCGCCGTCCGCTTTCATCTCCCTCATCAGCTTCGCAGCGTTATCCATCGTGTGCCGTGCAACCGAGACGGTGGATTTCAACAAGGATATCCGGCCGATCCTTTCGGAAAAATGCTACCACTGCCACGGACCCGACGAGGCCGCCCGCAAGGCTCATCTCCGCCTCGACGTGCGAAGCGAGGCGCTCGCTGAACGCGACGGCATCAAAGCGATCGTGCCCGGCGATCCCAAGGCGAGCGAATTGGTCCTCCGAATTACGAGCAAGGACCCGGACGAGGTCATGCCGCCGCCGAAGGAGCACCACGAACTGACCGATCGGGAACGCGAGAAACTCAAAGCGTGGATCGCGCAAGGCGCCGAATATGCGCCGCATTGGGCCTTTGTCCCTCCCGCCCGAGTCCCGGGTGAGATTGACGATTTCGTCTCGAAACGTCTCGCCGCGGAAGGTCTCGCCATTTCGCCCGAAGCCGACAAATCCATCCTCCTGCGCCGCGTGTCCCTCGACCTGACCGGACTGCCGCCCACTCCCGCGGAAACGGAAACCTTCAGCGCGGACACCAGTCCCCATGCTTACGAAACCGCCGTCGATCATTTGCTCACATCACCAGCCTACGGCGAGCGCTGGGCGAAAATGTGGCTGGATCTCGCGCGTTACGCGGACTCGACCGGATTCGGGTCGGACAAGTTCCGCCTGAACATCTGGCCGTGGCGGGACTGGGTCATCGGTGCGTTCAATCGGAACATGCCGCACGACCGCTTCACCATTGAACAACTCGCCGGCGACCTGCTTCCCAATGCAACGGCAGAGCAGATTTCTGCCACCGCATTTCACCGCAATACCATGACCAATGTGGAAGGCGGCACCGACGACGAGGAATACCGAGTGGCAGCCGTGAAGGATCGAGTCTCGACGACGATGCAGGTCTGGATGGGCCTCACGGCCCAATGCGCGCAGTGCCACTCGCATAAATTCGATCCGATATCGCAG
>JAYTDO010000581.1:0-16310 GCA_043735935.1 Chthoniobacteraceae bacterium | reverse complement strand
GCGCGGGCACCGTCAGCGGCAGCACCGTCACAACCAATGCACCGCTCGGCGTCGGAGCCAGCGGCGCGGAAGTGCAGACCGCCGCAACGACCCTCAGCTTTACCACGACGACCGGCGGCGTGTTCATCACCGAATCAAACGGCGCCACCGTCAGCGGCACCTCGACGAGTGGAAACCTCACCCTCGTCAGCACCACCGGCGATTGGACCATCGGTGGAAACATCTCGACGAGTGGGAACGTCACGATGACCGCCAGTGCGGGCGACCTCCTTCGCTCCGCCGGCACGGTGAGTGGCAACGTGCTCACCCTCGCCGCGGGCGGCGCGGATGGCGACATCGGCGCGAGCGGCGCGGCGATCCAGACGAGCGGCACGACGATTGCCTTCACCGGCGCGGGCACGGGCGACGTCTTCCTCACCGAAACCGACGGCGCCAACATCACCGGCACGACCGGCTCCGGCAACATCACACTCACCTCCACGACCGGGAGCTGGACGATCAACAGCACGGGAATCTCTACGACCGGAAACGTCTCGCTCACCGCCAGCGCTGGCGACATCGCTCGCAGCGGCGGCAGCGCAAGCGTCAGCGGCGCCACTCTCACGTTCACTGCGGGCGGCGCGGACGGCGACATCGGCGACTCGGCCACCCCGCTGCTCACCAGCGGAACGACGATCGCCTTCACGGGCACCGGCACGGGCGAAGCCGCGATCACCGAATCCAACGGCGCGAGCATCAGCGGCAGCACCGGCAGCGGAAACATCGCGCTCGTGTCCACCACCGGAGATTGGACCGTCATCAACACGGGCGTTTCCACGACGGGCAACACCTCCCTCACGGCCAGCGCTGGCGATCTTTTGCGGAGCGGCGGCAGCGCCATCGTCGCCGGCAATCTTGTCACACTCAACGCGGGCGGAGCCGACGGCGATGTCGGAACGAGCGCGACGCGTTTCCTCACGACGGCGACCAGCCTCGTCTTCGCCGGCACCGGCACGGGCGATGTATTCATCACGGAATCCAACGGGGCGAACGTCCAGGGCACGAGCGGTTCCGGCCCGATCGACCTCATCACGACCACCGGAAACTGGACGATCAACGGCAACGTTTCCACGAGTGGGAACGTGACGATGACCGCCAGCGCCGGAGACATCCTCCGCACGGCAGGCACCGTGAGCGGCAATGTCCTGACCTTCACGGCCGGCGGCGCGAATGGCGACATCGGCGCGAGTGGCGCAGCGATTCAAACGACCGGCGCGACGATCGCCTTCACCGGCGCAGGCACGGGCGCGATTTTCATTACGGAAGCGGATGACGCAGCGATCAGCGGGACGACGGGCACGGCCGACATCACGCTCATCTCGACGGCCGGGACATTCACGCTCGGCCTCGTCAGCACGACCGGAGCGACGGTCCGCATCACCGCAGCGAATCAAATCCTCGACGGCAACGCCGGCAGCAACAACATCGCCGCTCTCAACGCCATCCTCTCCGGTGGAACCGGCGTCGGAACCTCGGGCGACTCGATCGAGTCGACGCTCACCAACCTCGAAGGCACGGGCGGCACGGGCGGCTTCTTCCTGAGCAACACCGGCGCACTCAATGTCGGCGGCATCTCGGCCACCAACGGTGTCTCCGCCACAAGCGGCAACATCGTCCTGACGAGCACCGGAGCGATCACGATCGCCGAGCAAATCGCGACGTCGAACGACATCAGCCTCACCGCTGGCGGCACGATTTCCGAAAACACCGGTACGGTGAGCGGAGGAACCCTCACGACGAGTTCCGTCGGCGGAACGACGCTCAATAACGCGAACACCGTCACCGCGTTCAACGCCACGAACATCACGAGCGGCGGCGTCTCACTCGTCAACACCGCGGCCACGCTGACCATTACCGGCATCACCAACACCACGGGAGCGACGACCGTGAGCGTCAACAACACCGGCGCCATCGCGCTCGGCGGAAACGTCACCACTACGGCGGCGAGCGGCATCGTCTCGCTCACGGCGAGCGGCGCGATCACACGCTCGGCCGGCACCATCACCGGCGACACATTGACCCTCGGCGCAGGCGGCGCGATCGGAGGCTCCGGGGCGGACGTGTTCACCTCGGTCAATTCGCTCACGACGACCTCGGGCGGAAATCAGTTCATCACCGAAGCAAACGGCCTGACCGCGATCAGCCTCACCGCTGGCGCGAATGATGTGACCCTCACCCTCACCGCTGGCGCACTCGCCGACAGCGATGGTGCGAACGACGTCACCGCCGCGAACCTCACCATCACGGCGCCCGGCGCGATCGGCACCTCCGTTTCCCCGATCGCCACGAACGTGGACACGATCACGGCGACAACGACGAACGCGAACCAGTTCTTCACCGAAGCGAACGCGCTGACCGGACTCGCGCTGAACGCCGGGGCCGGAAACGTGACGCTCGTCGTCACCACTGGCAACGTCTCGGACGGCGACGGCGCCGCAGACATAACGGCTGCGAACGCGACCATCACCCTCAGCGGTGCGGCGAACAGCATCAACATCGGGACCGACGTCGGCACGCTGACCGCCACCACGAACAACGGCGCCCAGACCTTCATCGAAACCAACGGGCTGACCGCGATCAATCTCGATGCGGGGAGTGGCAATGTGAATCTCACGCTCACCGCGGGCAGTCTCGCGGACGCAGACGGTTCGACAGACATCACGGCGACCAACGCAACCGTGACGCTCCTCGGCTCCGGCACGGCGATCGGATCGAGCGGCAATCCGATTCGCACGACCGTCACCTCCCTCACCTTCACGACCACGGGTGCGGGCGATGTCTTCTTTACTGAAGTCAGCGGACTCAACGTCAACGGTTCGAGCGGCTCCGGAAACATCACCCTCCTCGACCTCGGCGGCTCGATCACCGTGGTAAATCCGGGCGTCTCCACGACCGGCAACGTCACCATCACCGCCAACAATGGCGACATCCTGCGCAGCGGCGCCGGCGCGACCATCGCGGGGAACCTGCTCACCCTTACGGCAAGCGATGCGGACGGAGACATCGGCACAAACGCGAACCCACTCCTGACCTCGGCGACGACGATTGCCTTCACCGGCACCGGCACGGGCGACGTCTTCATCACGGAATCGAACGGCGCCATTGTCGGCGGCAGCACCGGCAGCGGAACGATCACACTCGTCTCGACCACCGGCGACTGGCTGTTGAACGCCGTCTCCACGAGCAGCACCGTCTTCATCAGCGCGGGCGGCTCGATCCTGGATAACAACGGTGCGGCGACCAACGTCTCGGCAAGCGCGGCCATCCTCTCCGGCGCCACGGGCGTCGGCGTCGTGGGAAATCTCATCGAGACCACCATCAATAATCTCGAAGGCACCGGCGGCAGCGGCGGCTTCTTCGTCGCCAATCCCGGCACGCTCACCGTCGGCGGCGTCACTGGAGCGAACGGCATCTTTTCCACCACGGGCAATGTCGTGCTGAACACCGGCGCGCTCACGCTCGCCGAGGACATCAGCGCGACGGGCAACGTGACGTTGACTTCGATCGGGACGATCACGGAAACCTCGGGCATCGTCAGCGGTGCGCTGCTCACCTCGGCCTCCGTCGGCGGGGCGAGCTTTGGAAATGCGAACACCGTCGCAAGCTTCACCGCCACCAACGGCACGGGCGGCAACATCCTGCTCACGAATACCGCCAACCCGCTCACGACTCTGGCGATCACCAATGCGACCGGGGGCAACGTCACGGTCAACAACACCGGAGCCCTCAACCTCAACGGCGTGGTCACCACCGGAGCGAATCCGATCCCGCTCGGCGGCAACATCACCTTCACCTCCAGCGGCCTGCTCACCGTCAACGCGGTCGCTGACAGCCGCGGCGGTTCGGGCGGCACGCTGACGCTCGCCAACAGCGTCATCATCAACGCCTCGCCGGTCGTCGGCACCGGCAACATCACGCTGCAAGGCGCTCCGGGAACGATGATCATCAACGCCACGGTCAGCGTCTCGTCGCCGCTCGTCCTGCTCGCGACCGAGAACATCGAAATCAACGCGCTCGTCGAGACCACGCTGAACACCTCGGACCTCACCGTGCAGGCCGACACCGATGGCAACACGCTCGGCGGCGTTCACGTTTCCACCGCGGGTGAACTTCGCTCCGGCCGCGACCTGTTCGTCGTCGGCTCGGACTACACCGTCACCGGAAGTGCGACCGACAGCGTGGTCATCGACGCCGACGGATCGACTCAGCAGCTCGCCGCGCTGAGAAATGTCACCATCTCGAATAACGCATGGGCACCCGCCGGTGCTGCGACGTATCTGTCCGGCCGCGTTAACTCGATCGGAGTCGGCGACGTCACGTTCCAGAATCCGATCCAGCTCGCCAACGATCTGGCGCGCGTCACCACGCATGGCGCCGGCAACGTCAACTTCAACGGCACGATCAACGGAAACTTCGATCTGCGCGTCGCGAGCGACATCGGCAACATCACGTTCAACGGCGCCGTCGGCGGCGTCACCCGCGTGAGCGACATCATCATCGACACGGCCACGAACGTGACCGAAGTCGCCGGGGTGACCGCGGCGAGCCTCACCGTCAGTTCGGCCATCGGATCGACGATCTTCGTCGGAGCCGTCGACACCAACGCCACCGGGCTCAACCTCAACATCACCAGCAACTCGCTCTTCACCGACAGCACGGTCAGCGCGAATGGCGGCGACATCCGGTGGACAGTGGACAACATCGATCTCGACGGGGCCGTCTCCAGCTACAATGGCTCGCTCAGCGGCCATCTGACGATCCAGCCGATCACGTTCAACCGTTCGATCGGCCTCAACGCCGCCGGCAGCCTGAACCTCACGACGCTCGAGCTGGCTTCCTTCCAGGAAGGCTTCTCGCTCATCACCATCGGTCGCCCGCAAGGCAACGGCGTGATCGCCGTCGGCGGCGCCACGTTCCGCGATCCAGTCGAGCTCCTCGCGCCGGTCGCCGGCGGCACGATCGCCGTCAATGGCACGATCGTCGGAGCGGGAAGCGGAGCGCTCACCCCCGCTTCGATCGCCCTCACGGCTCCGGTCATCTACCTGAACGTCGCCGCACCAACACCCGCGATCTCGACTCAGTCGGCTGGCATCACTATCACCGGCAACGTCACCCTCCAACAGGACACGATCCTCAGCACGAGCAGCGGCCCGCTGGGTGGAGATGTCCTCGTGGACGGTTGGATCAATGGCGCCCAGAGCCTGACCGTCGACGCCACGCCGACCGGCAGCATCACTCTCAACGGAGCGGCCAACCCGCCCGGCGGCGCCGGCATCGGCGGACTGCAACAACTCACCTCGATCACGCTCACCGCGCAGAATATCGACCTGTCGCCGCAGATCATCACCACCGGAGCGCAGTCATACACGGCCTCTGATTTGATCACGCTCCGCGGTGGCGGATTGAAAACCACCGCCGCCGGGTACATCACCTTCAATGGTGACGTCGAAACCTGGGCGGAGATCTCGATCACCACATCGGGACACACCGGCGACAACATCGTCTTTAACAACAACGTCGATGCGACAAACCTGAAGCCCGGCGGGCTCCGCCTCAACTCCGGCCTCGCGAACGTGAGCGTCGTCGGCTCCATCGGAAGTTCGAACCCACTCACCGCACTCCGCGTCGTCGCTTCGTCCAATGCGACCTTCAACGGCAGCGTCACCGTGACCGACACGGTCAACATCGTGGCCGGCACGAACGTCAATTTCGTGAACGACGTCAACGTCACGACGTCCATTTCCCAACTCTCCGTCACCGCGGAGAACGCGATCTTCGGCGGCGACGTCTCGGCCAACAACCTTCTAACACTCAAGGCAAACGAGATCGACTTCAATGGCGGCGGCGGCAGCGTCAGCGGATCCGCAGCACTCACGCTCCGGCCTCGCGACGGCAATATCCTCGTCTATCTCGGAGACGTCGCCGGGTCCAATCTCACCGGACAACTCGACCTAAACGACACCGACCTCGCGGCGCTGGCCGATGGTTTCCGCTCGATCTACATCAGCAAGGACACGGGCCTCGGTGGCATGATCATCGATCCGACCGGCGTGACGTTCAGCGATCCGGTCACCTTCGAAGAATTCGATGCGACCAGCTTCATCGACGTCCTCGGGCCGATCACCGGGACGGACAATGCGAGCATTACGATCAGCAGCCGCTACACGCGCATCCACGCCGACATCACGACGGAGAAGCAGAACATCTTCATCCGTAATGCCTACCTCTACGAGGATGTGACCATCGACACCACTGGCGGCGCAGGCGTCGGCGCGGGCAATATCACGTTCGACGACATCCTGCAGGATACGATCTTCCATCGCCACGACCTGCTCCTGAACGCTGGCGCCGGCAATATCACGTTCCAGGACACGGTCGGCTCCTCGACCGCTGCGCTCGGACTCGTCACCGCAAACAGTTCAGGCGTAACGACCATATTGCGCGGGTTGTGGGCCGAAGGCTTTACCGCGGACGCCGGCGGCAGCACGGTGCTCGCCGGTCGATATTACGTCGATACCGGCGGATTCAGCATCGGCGACAATCTCGTGCTCAATTCGAGCATCAGCGTCAAAACCGGCGGAAGCCCGGTCGTCTTCGGCGGCACGATCAACAGCATGACCGGCAAGGCCTACGCGTTGACGCTCGACACTGGAGTCGGCGACGTGACCGTCACAGGCGCAGTCGGCGGGGCCACCCCGCTATCGACCGTGCGCGTTAAAACCACCGGCGCCGTGGCATTCGACGACATCATCGCAAAGACCGTCAACCTCAAGGGCGGCACGATCGCGGTGAACGATGTGACGACGCTCCTCGGAACGCAGACCTACACCGGCGACGCGACCTTTGGCGGAACCCTGACGGGCAAAACGCTCAAGGTGACCTCACACGCCGATATCAACAACGCGGCGGCCTGGGCCTTCACAGGCGTCGTGACCCTCAAGACATCGCCCGGAAACGACATCAACGTCATCGGCGCAGGAAACGTCTTCGGATCGCTCTCGGTCACCGCGGACAATGCGACGATCGTCGAAGCCGACAGCACGCTCATCAAAAAGGCGAAAATCGACGGTTTATTCAACCTGACCTCGGGTGGCAGCGTCACCGAATCTGGCTCCGTCCGCGTCGAGGGCCTCGCCATCGCCGCGGCTGCCAGCATCGATTTGAGCGGACGCGGCAACCGCTTCTGGTCACTCGAAGGCATCAGCGCCGTCGGGAATATCACCCTCCTGAGCGGCGGCCACGACGTGCAATTCAACGACGTCACCTCCACCACGAACGGAGACATCATCATCGTCGTCGACGCCTACAACACGCGCACCGAGTTCACCAATAACATCGGCGCCAGCGCGATCAGCATCATCGGAACCGGTCGCTACGTCCTCTACAGCTACGACGAAAACCAAACCACCCTTGCTGGCCTCACGCCCGACTACATCGATCACAACCTCCGCTATCCGTCGCCCTCGCCGAACGCCGGAGACTCGGTGCTCTTTGGAAAAGCGGCCACCATCTGAACCGATCCCGTGGCGTAAAAATCGGACGCGTATGAGACGGCTATTTTTCCAGATCGCCCTCGCCGTGTTATCGGTGGCCGCCCACGCGGCGGCGCTGCCGTTCGACACGGTGTTCAAAGGGCGCGCGAAGTTCGACAGTCTCGTCGCGCAAGCGGATGCGTGGAAAGCGCTCCCGATCGGTGAACGCACCGCCACCGTGGGGCACGCCTTGGTCGGGACGCCGTACAAGGGCTTCACGCTGGAGATCGACGATCGTGTCGAGGCTCCGTCGGTGAACTTAAACGGCCTCGACTGCTGGACCTTCTTCGAGTGCTCGCTCGCCTTTGCCCGGATGTTGGACCAGCCGCGCGAACAATGGACGCCGGAGACGATGCTGCAGTTCGTCGAACGCGATCGTTACCGCGGCGGCGAATGCGACGGCACCTACCTCTCACGGCTTCACTACCTTGAGGAATGGTTCCGGGACAACACCAGCCGCAGTCTCGTCAGCGACCTCACACGCTCGCTCGGCGGCGAGCGGGTTTCGCACATCGCGAACGAAATGACGATCAACTGGCGCGGCTACCGATACATGCGTGCGAATCCGGCGCTCCGCAGTGGCATCGGTGCGATGGAGTCGCGGGTCGGCGCGATGCCGATGTTTCACATTCCAAAAAACCGCGTTGCATCGATCGAGCCGCAGTTGCGTTCGGGCGATGTGATCGGCATCACCACTCACGATCCGGGCGGCATCGGCACCTCGCACGTCGGCCTCGCCTATCGCGGCTCCGACGGTGTCCTCCATTTCATGCACGCCTCGGCGCCGTATAATGCGGGCCGCGTCATCGTCGATACGCGGCTATCCAGCTATCTGGCTCGGTATCGCAGCGATGCGGGCATCATGGTCGCGCGCCCCTTGCGCTGAGGGAGCGCGTCACGGCAGCGAGAAATAATCCGCACCCTGATAGTTCCCGTCGGTGAGCTTCGCGATCTGCATGAGCACGTCATTGGCGAGCGTGCTCGCACCGAAGCGGAACAGAATCGGCGTCAGCCAGTCGTCGCCGAGCGTCTCCGACAGCATCACGAGATACGCGAGCGCTTCTTTCGCGGTGCGGATTCCCCCAGCCGGTTTCATCCCGATCCGCCGGCCTGTCGCGTAGTAGAAATCGCGGATCGCCTCGAGCATCACGAGCGTGACGGGCAACGTCGCCGCGGGTGCGACTTTACCCGTGCTCGTCTTGATGAAATCCGCGCCCGCTCGCATCGCGAGGTCGGAGCAAAACCGCACCTGATCGTAGCTGCCGAGTTCGCCCGTTTCGAAGATCACTTTCAGATGCGTCTCGCCGCACACCTGTTTGACCGCCCCGATTTCATCGGCCACGCGCGCATATTCCCCGGCGAGGAATGCGCCGCGATCGATCACCATGTCGATCTCATCCGCGCCCGCCTCGATGGCGAGCCGCGTGTCCTCCAGCTTCACGCTCATCGGCATTTGCCCGCTCGGAAACGCGGTCGCCACGGCCGCGACGTGCACCGGCGAATCCCCGAGGAACTTCCGCGCCGCTCGCACGAGATTCGGATACACGCAAACCGCGGCACAGCTCGGCACACCGTAACGCACGTCGATCGGCTGCACGGCCTTTCGGCAAAGGTAAGCAACCTTCCCGGGCGTATCTTTGCCTTCGAGTGTCGTGAGGTCCATCATCGAGACCACCATCTTGAGCCCGGCGAGTTTCGCCCCGGCCTTGATGCTGCGCTTGGTGAAGGACGACGCGCGTTCCTCCACCATCACCTGGTCGATCGTGGGGCTCGCCTGCGGTAGGAGTGTTTTCATCGCTGAAAAAATCACAGGCTCACGAAATCCCGGAGGAACTGCAGCCAGATGAAAAACATGCCGCGCCACGAGTAACGGACCTCCCCATCCGCATCCTGCCGCAGGACGCCCGTCGCGATGTTATGCGAGATCTGCGCCTGCAAATCCTTCGCGATCTCGGCCTGGATCGTCTCGCCGTCGAGAGGCTGCAGATCCTCCGCGATCACTCCGTTGGCGCGGAGGAAGTCGCGATGATTCTCGTGGATCTCCAGAAAGGTCCGGTCGCCGCGCACGCGGTTCACCCGCCAGTTCGGCACCATCTTCAGGCTGTAGCTGAAGGGGTAGTTCCACGTCGTCCAAATCTTCCCATCCTTCGCGCGCGACGAAAGGCTCAGGTAGAAGAACGCCATGTCTTCCTTGTCGATGAGGCACACCGCGGCCTGGGCGCGTTCCTCATCCTTGTAAAAGAGCCGGAAGAACTGCTGGTGGTCATCCCAATCCCAACCCACATCGTCGACATGCTCGAAATTCTCCCCCTCGATCTCGTGCGTCAGCTCATCGAGCGCCGGGAAGGCTTCCTCGTCCGGCGGCGACTTCAGCCGCAGGTTTCTCTCGATCGGCATCTTCATCCGCCGCACCCGCGTCAGGATCTCGAGCCACGGAAGGAGCAGCCAGCTCGACGCCAGCAGCAGCCCCACAAACCAATAGCCCGTGAAGAGCCAGCCGATGAGATACGACGTCGCGATCACCCCGAACGAACCCAACCTGTGCAGCAGCGGAGAGACGAAACTCCGCAGGCTGAAGCTCATCACAGCCACTCCGAGGACGAGCAGGATATGCGAAAGCGTCACGGCTGGATGCGGTTAGTTTTGAGGAAACCTTCCAGTTCCTCGGGACCGAAATCCGGCAGCACCGCCCCGCCCTCCGTCACCAGCGTCGGCGTCTTCTTCTGTGAGGAGAGCCGGATCATCTCATCGAAATCCCCGGGGTTCTTCTCCACATCGATCTGCTCATACGCGTAGCCGTGCGTCTGGAGCCATTCCTCCGCCATCTTGCACCACGGGCACCACACCTTCACGTAGAGTTTCAGTTTGTTGGCCATAGAAAATTGGGATCCTTTTCGGGGCGCGCGCGTTATGGCTTCGCGGGTTCTTCCGCGGGCTTTTTGGGTTCCACACCCGCACGCCACTTGTCGGCTTTGCCGCTGAGATAAAGCTCCACGTTCTTCCGGTACACCACGAGCCCAGCGGGCACTTCCTCCGACTTCAGGATCCTCGCCAGCGCCGCATCCACCATGAATGTCGCGCCTGCGAGCTGCAGCACCATCTTCGTATGCGACTCCTTGTACATGAGCACCGGGAAGACATCCCCCTTGTCCATCATCCACTTCGCCCCATCGGAAAGCTCCACCGGCGTTTCCCCAAGCAGCGTCGCATACAGCTTGAAATCCCCAGCATTCACCGACACTGCGAGGGCGAGGAGGCTGAGGAGGGTAAGGATTCCTTTCATGGGTGCAGTCTGGCGGAAGACCGCAGGAAATCAACGACCCTCGCCGGCGCATTTTCGCGGGGAACTTTTCACTTTGCATTTCATCGAAACTTTCTATCATCGCAAGGCAATCGCAAAGCCGAGACTCGGGGTTGGGAAGTTTGTCAGTTGAAGTATTTCAGTGACGACCTGAGACCCGATGACCGGGAACCGTCACCGAAAATCCTGGCTTCGCATCAACGACAAACAGACACGAAAATGGGCAACAAACTTTACGTGGGGAACCTCCCGTTCAACACCACGGAAACCGACCTGCAGGACCTATTCGGCTCAGCGGGCACAGTCAGCGAAGTGATGCTGATCCAAGATAAGTTCACCGGCAAATCCCGAGGCTTCGCCTTCGTCACCATGGGCAGCGACGACGAAGCGCAAACGGCCATCAACACCCTCCACGGCAAGGACATTGAGGGTCGGGCCCTCACCGTCAACGAAGCACGTCCTCGCGACGACCGCGGTGATCGCGGTGATCGCGGCGGCGGCGGCGGCGGTGGACGCCGCGACTTCGGCGGCGGCGGAGGAGGAGGTGGGGGTGGACGCGGAGGACGCGGAGGTGGTGGCGGCGGCGGCGGGGGTGGCGGCGGCGGACGTCGCGACTTCGGCGGCGGCGGGGGCGGAGATCGCCGTTATTAGGTCCCACTAGGGAAGATTCGTTTTAGCGCGGCCCGGAGCTCACTCCCGGGCCGCGCTTTCTATTTCCAGGCGGCCCGGCGGTGGCGGCGGGTGTTCGGGTGGGGTAAAATGATCAAAAAACGCCATTTAAGCCCTTCATCAGAGGCGGAGGGGCCTGTCGTTTTTCGTCCCCACTTTTCGGAATGGCCTCCGAGGCTCATGGAAAGCCCTTCCGACTTTTCGGAATGGCCTCCGAGGCTCGTGGAAGGCCTTTCCGACTTTTCGGAACGACCTCCGAGGCACCCGGATGACCGCCCGGAAGATTCGGAGCGGGCGATAATTCACTCGCGACATTCGCCGCGCTCTCGGGTATCACCCGCCGCGTGTCCGACTCACTCTCCACCATTCCCGGCGTGAGCGTCGTGGAACATCCGCTCATCCGCGTGAAACTCACGCAGCTCCGGGACGCGACCACCACGTCGCGCGAATTCCGCTCGCGGCTCACGGAACTGGCGACGCTCCTCGTCTTTGAAGTCACGCGCGATCTTCAAACCGCCTCCCGCACAGTCCGCACTCCGCTGGCGGAATGCGAAGGGCACGTGCTCGCCCGGCCCATCATCGTGGCGCCCATCCTGCGCGCCGGACTCGGCTTGCTCGATGGCATGCTGAGCCTGCTGCCGGATGTGAGCGTGGCCCACATCGGCATGTATCGGAACGAGACGACGCATCGCCCGGAGAGTTATTATTTCAAAGCCCCGCCGCATCTCGGCGAGGCGGACGTGATCGTGTGCGACCCGATGCTGGCGACGGGCTGGAGCGCCACGGCGGCCATCACGCAGCTCAAGGAAGCGGGGGCGACTTCGCTGCGTTTCACCTGCCTGGTGAGCTGCCCAAAGGGCATCGCGCAACTCCGCACCGCGCATCCCGACGTGCCCATTTTCACCGCCGCGATCGATCCGGGGATGGATGAACGCGCTTACATCGTGCCCGGCGTGGGCGATGCGGGCGACCGGTATTTCGGGACGACGGGCGAATGAGCCGCGCCCGCGCAAGCCGCCGCTAGCGGGCGCCTTCGAGGCTGATGCGGTAAACGCGGAGCGTCACGCCGGTCTGGCGGTAGTATTCGTTGACGGCCTTGTTGTAATCGGAGCGGGCGCGCTGCTGGGCGAAGACGGCTTCGACGAGGCGCTTCTGGAGTTCGAGGACTTCGAAGGTGGTGCCGGTGCCCGCGCGGAGCCGTTCGCCGCCGGCGTCGAGGCTTTCCTGCGCGAGTTTGCTGGCCTCGGCGGTGGAGGCGATGCGCTCGCGCGCGGTGATGATCTGGCCGGAGGCGTTGTCCACATCCACGACGATCTGCTGTTCGAGCCGCTGGAGATTCACGAGCGCCTGAGCGGCGCTGAGGCGTGCGGCGTTTTCCGCGCCGCGGCCTTCGCGATTCGGGATGGGCACGCTGAAAATCGCGCCCGCCGTCCAGGAGGTCTGGTCGCGCCGAGTGGTGCGATCGAGACTGGTGCCGGGATCATTATCAAACCCGAGGAGGCTGAGGCTGCCGGTGAGGTCGAGACGGGGAAGGGCCTGATTTTTCTCGAAGGAAAGGGAGATGTTCCGGCGCTCGAGGTCGAGGATGGCCTGACGGTAGTCGGGCCGGATTTCGAGTGCCTCGCGGATGCCGCCGCGGACATCGGCGTGAAAGGCGGGCGAGGGCGGAGCATCGATCTCGACCGCGATGCCGAGCATGGTGGCGAGGTCGTCGGTGACGAGCTGCTTGAGGAAGTTTTCGTTATCCTTCACCTGCCGCTGGGCGAGGATGACGCCCTCTTCGCGCGCGGCGACTTCGGCGCGGGCGGTGGTGATATTGAGCGGGGACATGACGCCGATGTTGGCGCGCTGCGTGTTGTCATCGAGGAGCTGCTGGGCGAGTGCGCGGGAGCGTCGGGCGAGGTCGAGATTCTCGTGGCCGAGGGCGAGTTCGTTGTAGGTGAAGACGGTGTTGGTGACGGTGTCGATGATGCGCTGGGAGAGGAGCCAGTCGGAGGCGAGCAGGTTGTTCCGGGCGATGCGGAGGGAGGCGAGATTCGCGGTGGGCCCGGCGTCGCGGAGGAGCGGCTGGCGGAGGCCGATGCTGGCTTGGGTGGTGTAGTCTTCGTCGAAGGTATTGAAGGTGCCGGAACGGAGGCGCTGGCTGAGGCCGAGGTCGTACTGGGTGCCGAGCGGAGTGATGCCGCTGAGGCCGGTGCTGACGTTGTCGCCCTGGAGGATGCTGGAGCGCGGGAGGTGGGTGCCGTTAAAGAAGAGATCGCGCTGGGTGTCCTCGGAGTGGTCGTAGCGCATGTCGAGCCGAGGGTCGAAACGGCCGAGGCTGGAGGTGACGCGTTCGCGCGCGATCTTCGGCTCAAAGCGCGAGATCTCGATGGAAAAGTTTTTCGCCAGCGCCATGCGGATGGCATCGTCGAGCGAGAGGTGAAGCACGCCAGGGCGCGAGATATTCTCGCCGGCGACGGCGAGGAGCGGCAGGGCGAGCAGGGTGCAAATGGAGAGACGCGCGGAAAGGGGCATTGGGGCTGGGTGCGAACATCGACTATGATCCCGCGCGGACGCGATTCTTATTCCCAATCGGCGGCGCCACGACGTTTGACACTGCGGCGATGGAAACTTAGGCTGGTCGCCGTTTTCTTTCCCCGACCAAATGCCTGCGGCGCTGCCTTATTCCAAACAGACACCCGGACGGACCTTCATCATCTCGATCAGCGTCCTCGGTGTGGTCGCGCTCACGCAGATCGGGGCATTGAGCTGGGCGTTTGTGAAGCGGGTGAGAAATCCGCCGTCGAACACACAGGCGTCGAACTCGGTATCACTCCCGAATCTCGGGGGGCCGCGCCGGCCGGACAAGGGACAGCCGGACAAGGAACAGGGCCTCGTGCTCGAAGATCCCTTTCCCGATACGGCGCCGGGCGCGGTGGCGCAGATGGTGACGGGGCCGATCATGCCGCCCGCAAAACCGCAGCCGCTCCCAACGGCGAGGCTCGATCCCGCACCGGATACGCGTTTTGGGGAGATGATGCAGCAGGGCAAGGCATTGCGCGAGCGTGGGGATACGAGCAATGCGCTGATCCGTTTCCGGGAGGCGAATGGACTCGATCCGCGGAACCCGGCGGCGATCGCGGAGATCGCGGTGACTTTCGATAAGATGGGCCTGGCCGACAAAGCGACCGAGCATTGGAAACGGGTGTACGACATGGGGGAATCGGCGGGCGTTTATTTCGCCGCGGCGGATGCGAAGATGAAGCAGGCGATCATGGCCACGCAGGCGGCGCTGGGGACGAGCGATCCGAACGCGCAGAGCGGAGGTGGCACCATCCTGAACGCGACGCTGGGGCTCGGGCAGATCGCGATGGAGGACGCGCACGATCCGAAAGCGCTGACCCATTTCAAGATCAAGGTGCCGATTCAGTTGCGGACGAAGACGAAGATCAACGTGAAGGACGTGGTGATCCAGGTGCTCTTTTACGACAACGTGGATGACAAACCGCAGCGGACGAGCGCCGATGTGCAAAACCGCTTCAGCACCGCGCCGGTGGACTGGCGCGAGGAAGACACGGAAATCCTGGAGGTGGAATACAACCAGCCGGCCCCCGACGTGCGTGATCCGAAGCGTGAGAACCGAAAGTACTTGGGCTACGTGATCCGGCTCTATTACAAGGACGAGCTTCAGGCCACCAATGCCGAGCCACCGGTGCTCGGCCAGAAATTCCCTGCTTCGCAGACACTCGAGAAAGACGCCGCTCCATGAGAATCCTATTGGTCGATGACGATACCAGCGTCATTCAATCGCTCCTCGCCGTACTAAAGACGATCCCCGGACACGATCTTCGCGTGGCCACCACGGGCGAAAAGGGCCTGGAGAACGCGGAGGCGCTGGGCGGAATCGATCTTTTGATCACCGACGTGGTGATGAGCCCGATGGATGGCTTCACTTTGCGGGATCAGATGCTGACGCGATATCCGAATGTCCGCACGATCCTCATCAGCGGCTACGATCTGAGCGATTACCCTGAGCAGACGCAGCCTCATCAAGTGCTGACAAAGCCGGTCGACCCCGCGGCGCTCCGGGCCGCAGTGGAACGGGAATTTGCCCCGACACAGGAAATCGCCATGCCGACGCAGATGATGGCGCCGGTCCAGAATCCGGTTTCGCCAACGGCGTCCACCGTCATCGCCACCCCGATGCCCGCCACGACCTCGCAACCGCGCGTCGTGGCTCTTCAGCCGTCCCCCGCGACCACGGTCCAACCGCGCGCCGTCCCCGCGTCCCCTGCCACCACCGTGCAGCCGCGCGCCGTCGCTGCCCAGCCGTCCGCCGTTCCAGTTCAGCCCAAAGCCGTCGCCTCTCCGCAAGCTACCGCCGTCCCCCAACCGCGCGCCGTCGCTGCCCAGCCGTCCGCCATTCCAGTTCAGCCCAAAGCCGTCGCGCCGATACCCGTTGCCCGCGCCACTGCGGTGCCGGTAGCAGTGCCGAGTCCCGCTTTTGCACCCACCGTGCGTTTGGACAATCCCGCGGCACCCAAAGGAGTGCCCGCTCCTGTAGAGCCCCCAGCGGAATCTCCAACGCCACCCCCACCCGGCACCGGCGAAGCCGTCTGGGCCACATCCCAAGCGCCCGCCGGATCCACTTCAGGCGCCACCTCGGGCGAGAGCCTGATCGGCACCATGGTCGGCGCGTATCAAATCGTCAGCCAACTCGGGGAGGGCCGCTGGGGCACTGTCTACGCCGCGGTCCAGGTGGCCATCAATCGCCCGGTCGGCCTGAA
>JAYTDO010000580.1:0-1522 GCA_043735935.1 Chthoniobacteraceae bacterium | reverse complement strand
GGAGTGGCGGCGAAGAGACGGGGGAATTCCCCGGATAAGGAGCGCAAGGTTCCCGGTGGCAAAGTGCTGCGGATCACAATTTCCGGAGCGGCCTCGGGGGTGGCGCTGCAAAATCTGTCCTCCAATTCAGACAAGACCGAGCGCAGCGCCGCCAGATTGCACACTCCGTCTGCATTAACGGGCGTGCCCACGCAGACGAGCACGATGTCCGGCAAGGGAAGTTCGCCCAGGGATGCCCCCACGGAAAACGCCCCGCTCTGCTGGCCTTGGGCAATCACCTCGGCCACACCCGGCTCGGTTATCGGGCAGAAGCCCTCCCGCAAGCGGGCGAGCTTTTCAGGGGCAAACTCGTAGCCGCAGACCTGAACCCCTTCTTCCAAAAGGCAGGCTGAGGTAGTAAGTCCCACATAGCCCATGCCAAAAATTCCAACGCGCATATTTTTCATAAAAGCGAAGCGGCCTCTGGCATCATCAGCAACCGATCAGTTCCATCCGCCGATGACCTCTTGGTAAGCCTGGTAATGCTGATCGGCCACCACTTTAGGTCCCATGTAGTTTTCGATACGGCTGAGGGCGGCTTCCGCGTCTGGAAATTTATCCGCCTGAAGAACCATCTCAATGGCATCCGCGAGTCTTTGAGGATCATTTTGCGGGACGATGTCGCCGTTTCCAAACCGACGGACGTTTTCGGCCATGGGGGTTCCATCCGTGACGATCACATGGGTTCCCAAAAGTAACGCCTCAATGACCTGGTTCCCAAACATCTCCTCGATCGAGGGGGCCACGAGCACCCGCGCATCGGCCATTCCGCGGGTCAGGTCGGCATTGGAAACGAGGCCGCGGACGAGCAGCCGATCCCCGAGAATCTCGCGCAGGCGGGCCACCTGTGCGGCCCCGTATTCGGACTCGGTGTGGGGATTGCCAAAGAGAATGAGACGCATGTCCGGCTGGCGGGCCGCGATCCCGGCGATCGCCGCCGCCAGCGTGTGAACGCCCTTGCGCGGCACGATGGTGCCCGCGAAAACAACATCGCGATTCGGCTTGTCAAAAACCGGTTTCACCTGGGGTGGAATATAGGTGTTGGGAATGGAGAAGAGCTGAAGGTGGGGAAATTCGGCGCTGATCGCGGAGCGCCCGTAGGCGCTTTTGACGATGGCATAACGCAGCCGGCGCACGGCGATCCCTTCGCAGAACTCCTGAACGTGCGCCCGGCTGAGAGCCGACGGAGGCAAAAGCCGGTTCATCAGCCGAAACACACCTTGAAATGTCACCACGCACGGCGCCTTGGTGCGGAGTGCGGCCAGCGCATAGGCGTCTTCGGTCCCGTGGGCATGCACCACGTCGGGGCGGAGCGCGAGCACCCCGGCGGCCAGACGCCGGGCGTCAAAGTAAAAGAGCGTGGCCGCGCGAAAACGGTTCGGTGCCGCCAAAAAATGAACCGGGATGCCTTCGATGACCTTGGTATAGTCACGGGCCGCGCCCGGAATCTGCACGACTAACTCAGGCTCGATGCCGGTGTGTG
>JAYTDO010000579.1:0-1970 GCA_043735935.1 Chthoniobacteraceae bacterium | reverse complement strand
CGAGGTGGCGGTGGTCATCCGTTCGCACAAGGAACTGGCCGTGCAAAAGCTCATCGACGTGATGGACGCGGTGCAGCGCGCGAAGATCACGAAAGTCGGCGTGGTCACGAACCCCGAAAAATGAGCGCTACTTTTTACCGCAGAGGCGCAGAGGTTTTGGAGAGGAACGCAGAGGAAGTTTTTCCGTCCCTCTGCGAACCCTCTCAAAAACCTCTGCACCTCTGCGGTAAAAAATAACGCTCACTTCTCGGGGTTCGTGACCACGCCGACTTTGGTGATCTTCGCGCGTTGCACCGCGTCCATCACGTCGATGAGTTTTTGCACGGCCAGTTCCCGGTCCGAGCGGATGACGACCGCGACCTCGGGCCGCGCTTCTTTCAAAGCGATGAGCTGCACCTGGAGCTGCGCGAGTTCCACCGGCTCGCCGTTCAGCTCGATCTTCGCCTCGCGGTTGATGGCGATAGTTTGCACGGCCTTCGGATTGACAGCGCCTTTCGCCGCCTCGCTCGACGGGATGACGAGATCGACGCTGTTTTCCATGAGCGGCGTGGTGATCATGAAAATGATCAGCAGCACGAACGCGAGGTCGAGCAGCGGCGTCACGTTCAGCTCGCTGAGCGTGTGCAGGCTTTGGCGGTCGGAGAAGCGGCGCATCGGCGAAACAATTATGAATTATGAATGATGAATTTTGAATTGGCGGAGCTGTCGCCGTCTTCGTCTGAATTCATCATTTCCACCCCTTCTCCCGCCCGCCGTGGTCCACGTATTTGTGCTCGAATTCGGACGCGAGTTCCGCGGCGAAATTGTCCAGCCCGACGATGATCGCGCGCAGGGTGGTGATGAGGTAGTTGTAGCCAAACATCGCGGGGATCGCCACGAGCAGGCCGGTGACGGTGGTGATGAGCGCGGCGCTCACGCCGGGAGCCATCGCGGCGAGACTCGCGGAGCCCGCGGCGGCCACGTCGCTGAAGGTTTCCATCACGCCCCAGACCGTGCCGAGCAGGCCGAGGAAGGGCGCACCGCTGACCGCGGTGGCGAGGACGATCATCTGCCCCTCCAGCCGCAGCGCCGTCTCGCCTACGGCGCGCTCCATCGCGCTCGTAACCACGCGCATCTGCGCGGGCGAAATGCGCGGCGCGGTGTCGAGCCGGCCGCGGAAAGTTTCGTCCACCTCCGCCGAGCCGAGGAGCTGGAAGGTCAGCTCCTGGCAGCCCGCTTTGTACACGGCGAAAAGCGGTGCGCCGTCGAAACGGATGCGGTCGGTGTAGATGCGCAGCGGCTGGCGGTCGGTGCGAAAGAGCGAGAGGAACTGGTCGCGGCGGCGCTGCGCGTGGCGGAGCATGCGGAACTTCGTGACCATGACGGTCCAGCTAAAGACGGACGCGAGGAAGAGCGAAAACAGGATGAGCCGGCCGGGCAGCGTCGAGTTTTCAAAGGCGAAAACGATGCCGCCGGCGGCGGCGAGGAGGTTCGGAAAAAGCGGGACCACCATGAGATGCGGAGTGCTTTAGCGGAATGCGGCGCGGGTTCAAAGGGGAAGATTCTTTAGGACGGAATGACGGAATTTTTCCAAATTACGGAATGGGAAAATACGGATCAAAAAATTCCGTCATTTGGCAAAATTCCGTAATTCCGTTTCAAATCCACCGATCATGTTCAGATTCAGTCCGTGAAGTTTTTCCGCCTCGTCTTGCTCGCCGCGCTGCTTGCGCCGTCCGCTTTTCTGCGCGCGGAGGAAAACCGCTACGACGTGCTCGGCAAGGTGCTCCTGCCGTTTGCGAATGTCTTTGCGAAGAGCACGAAAAATCCCAACCGCGCGATGCAGCTCACGGCGCGGCTGGAGCTGATGACCGGCCTGCCGCCCGCGCTCCTCGGCACGCGCGCGGAGCTGGCGCTGCAATATCCCGACAAGCTCCGCCTGCGCGCGCCGGTGCTCGGCGAGGAGCTGACCATCTGCCGCGACGGGCAAA
>JAYTDO010000578.1:0-6375 GCA_043735935.1 Chthoniobacteraceae bacterium | reverse complement strand
CTCAGGACCGCTGCTTTGCTGGCGGAATATGCGACGACCCGCGAGAGCGGCAGGTGAGCGCTGACGCTGGCGATATTGATGATCGATCCGCGGCCGCGAGCGGCCATGGCGGGGCCAAACTCCTGGCATGGCAGGAGCACGCCACCGACGAGATTGAGATCAAAGTTCGCGCGCCAGTCCTCCAGCGCGATCGACTCGACCGGACGCTCCGGCGTTACCGTCACGCGCGGATCATTTCCGCCCGCCGCGTTCACCAGGATGCTTGGCAATCCCATGGTCGAAGCGATCGACTCGTGGGCGGCTTTCACTGATGCGCGATCCATGGCGTCGGCCGAAAAATAGCGAGCGGTGCCCCCCGCGGCCATGATCGCCGCGGCTCGAGTCTCGCCCCGTTCCGCGTTTCGACCGACCACGGCTACCCTTGCGCCGGCCGACGCCAGTCCGTCGGCCAATGCGCCGCCGAGGACGCCGGTGGCTCCGATGACGACGGCGACTTCATTGGAGAGATCAAAGAGATTCAGCATAAAACAGGTGCGTCGAGGACAGCGGAGGGGACGAGCCTTGGCAAGCACGCAGCGGTGAAGATCCAGCGCGGCGGGCGGGCTGCCGAGGGTCTAGCGTCCTTCGATGGCACTTGCCGCTTGTCACGCGCCTTCCGCATCCCATAGATACGCCCCGAATGTCATCCACCAGCAGTCTCTCTCGCCAAGTTCTCGATCACCTTCAAAAAGCGCGCCCCCAGCTCGGAAAATTGAAAGTTCTCGTGGGCTTCGATGGCTTCGTGGACACGATCCTGCACGTCGTAAAGACACGGGAGTCGGCTACGAAATACGTGCGTCTGACCGCGATGAAGGAGCTTGCCTTAAAGATCGATGCCGCGGCGGGCCAGAGTGCGAATTTTGAATTTGTGACGCAGATGGTGAAGCTCGGCGGCAACGGCCCGATCATGGCAAATGCCCTCGGAAGCTACGGGACGGAGGTGACCTACATCGGAAACTTGGGTGCACCGAACGTGCATCCAGTTTTCGCCGAATTCGCCCAGCGCGCAAAGGTGATCTCGATCGCGGAACCCGGTTACACCGACGCGCTTGAGTTCGAGGACGGAAAGCTGATGTGCGGCAAGCACGAGAGTTTAAAGCAGGTGAACTGGGCAAATCTCATCCAGCACGTTCCGGAGGAAAAACTACTTGGTATATTTGAAGCGTCGGCGCTGATCGCGATGGTGAATTGGACCATGCTCACGCAGATGACGGCGATTTGGCAGAAGATCGCCTCCCGGATCGCCCCGAAACTCAAGGGCCCTCGTCGATGGCTTTTCGTCGACCTCGCGGATCCCGCGAAACGCGATCCGGTAGACATCCTCACAGCGATCCGACAGATCGCAAAGTTCGAGAAACATTTTCGTGTGATCCTGGGTCTGAACCTCGCCGAGAGTCGGCAGGTCGGCGAAGTCCTCGGCATTAAATCACCCGAGGAAACCTATGGCAGCGTCGCGCATCATGCTTCGCTCATCCGCGCGGCCCTTAAAATTGACACTGTGGTGATTCACCCGACGCAATTCGCCGCCGCTGCGGATGCGACCGGCGCGACGCACGTTGTCGGACCGTTTACTCCCAAGCCGAAAATCACGACTGGGGCGGGCGATCATTTCAACGCGGGCTTTTGCATCGGGCGCCTGCTGGGCATGGACCTCGCAGCGAGCCTGCAGGTCGGAGTAGCGACGTCGGGCTTCTACGTCCGAAACGCGAAGAGTCCGAGCATCGACAACCTTAAGAAATTTCTCGCGGCGCTCTAGCTTGCGAGCAGCCAGGTCGCGCCTTGTCCGCCAGGGCGGACGCGCGCGGCGGGGTAGGTGAGGTCGCCTGTGGCGATTTGCTCGACGAGCGGGAGCTTCGTCGCGTCGTTGACCCAAAAGCACACGTTCCGGGCGGCGTTGATGAGTGGGAATGTCATCGTGATTCGTTGCGGCGGCGGCTTGGGGCCGCGAGCGGGGATCACGTTTCGCACGGCCTCATCGAGCGACGGTTGACCTGGAAAAAGCGAGGCCGTGTGTCCGTCCGGGCCCATTCCGAGGATGATGAGATCGTGAACGTAACGAGGTTCGCCGAATCGCGCGGCGACGGCGGCGAGCTTCGCTTCGTATTCAGTGGCCGCCTCGTCGGGATCGATCTCGCCTCGAATCCGGAAAATGTTCCCAGCGGGGATCGGCACGGAATCGAAGAGAGATTCCTTCGCCATCCGAAAATTGCTGTCTGCGTCGTCCGGTGGGACGCATCGCTCGTCCCCAAACGTGATCTGCACATGGTTCCACGGAAACTCGGGGCCGGCTGCCGCCGCAAGTGCCGCGTGGACGATACGAGGCGTGTTCCCGCCGGCGAGCGCCAGGCGGAAAAGGCTGCGGGCACTGATGGCCTCGCGCGCTGCGGTGAGGATGAGTGCCGCTGCGTCTTCAGCGAAGTGATCGGTGCGAAGAATTTTCGATGACATGGGTTACATCAATCGGGATGGGAGGAAAAAGTCGAGCCGCGCAGCCCCGCGCGCGAGTGTTTCGACTTCCAGCAATGTGAGGGATGCTTTTTTTACGGCCACATTTTCGCCGGAAGGTGTGCCGAGAAGGTGCGCGATGAGCGAGCTGAAGTCCGGTTCGTGGCCCACGATCATGACGCTGCCGTGCGAGCGAAACGCACGGAGCTCGTCGAGCGCGATACTGGGAGACATCCCGCACGCGAGCCAGGGAACGATCATCATCTCCGCGCGCAGATGCGCGGCCACGATCTGCGCCGTATCGTGAGCGCGCCGCACCGGGCTGGTGAGGACGAGCGACGGTTGGATTCCATGCGCCTCGCAGAAACGAGCGACCTTAACTGCCTGCATCATCCCTTTTTCCGAGAGAAGGCGGGCATCATCGCTTGGCGCGATGGTGTCGGCGTTGGCGTGTCGGAGGAGGTAGAGGTGCATAGGTCGGACGGTCGCTGCGGAGTCGCGTTACATGACCATGCCGCCGTCCACCGTCAGCGTCTGGCCGGTGATGTATTTGGCCTCTGCACTGGCGAGGAACGCGACCGCGTTCGCGATATCATTTGGCTCGCCGAAGGTTGCCAGCGGAATCTGCTTCACCACGGCATCCTTGATTTCCTGGGATAATACTTCGGTCATGTCCGTGGCAATGAAACCCGGCGCGACTGCGTTGCAGGTGATGCCGCGGCTGGCGATTTCCCGAGCGATGACCTTTGTCAGGCCGATCAATCCCGCCTTGCTCGCTGCGTAATTCGCCTGTCCCGCATTGCCGATGATGCCGGAGACGCTCGCGATATTCACGATGCGCCCGCTCCGTTGCTTGAGCATCGGCCGCATCACCGCCTGCATGAAGTTGAACGCGCCTTTCAGGTTCGTATCGAGCACCACATCCCAGTCGTTCTCGCTCATTCGCATCGCCAAGCCGTCCCGCGTCAGTCCGGCGTTGTTGACGAGGATGTCGATGCGCGAAAAATCCTTGATGATCTGCTCGCCGAGCGCCTTGACCGCCGCCGCTTCCGCCACGTCCACCGCATAGGCTTTCGCAAGACCCGGGAATTTCGTATTGATCTCTTCCGCGGTCTGGATGGCGTTTTGTTCCGTGCGCGAGACGACCGCGACGCGGGCGCCTTCGCTGGCAAAACGTAGCGCGATGGCGTGCCCGATTCCGCGACCGGCTCCGGTGACGATGGCGACTTGATTGGCGAATTTCATGGGGCGCGGAGTGTTGAAAAGGGCAGCGGGATCTGTCGAGCGTTACTTGATCTTTGGCGCGTCGAACGTCGCGCCGTTTTGCGTATGGACGGCCTTGGTTACCTTCCCGTCGGCATCGGCGACAAAGCGCACGCTCGCAGGCAGCACACGCCATTCAAATTCCGTCTCCGATTTCGCAAAGATTGGCAATTTGGGCTGCCCGGTGAGTTGGGCGAATACCTGATCGGCGTCCCGCGTCACCGTCATGATGGCCCCGGGGCCATACGCGTATTGGCCGACGATGGCGTCGAGTTTGGTTTCGCTGAGTTTGATTTCCGCCGCTGCGAGCCTCGGCACTTTGAAGGTTTGGCCATTTTGCGAGTGCTGGCCGCCGATGATGTTGCCCGCAGGATCGCGCTCAAAAACGATGCGAGCGTCGGTGATCTTCCAGAAGAAATCATCCGGCGCCTTCGGGAAAATTTCGAATTTGGGCTGGCCGGTCAGTTGTGCGAAAAGGTGTCCATCCTCGCTGGTGACCGTCAACACTCCCGTCTTGTAGTCATACCGGCCCACGTACGCGGCGTAGGATTTCGGATCGACGCTTTTGTCCTCGGTCATGCCCGGCCGATCTTTGATGTCGGCCTCCAAAAACCGTTCGGCGAGCGAATGCGAAAGGGCGGAGGGCTCCAGTCCGGGCGGAGTCGGCAGCGCGTTCACGAGCACCGCGACGGTGCAGTGTTGCTCGGGAAAATAGATCAGGTCGCTCGACCAGCCGTTCAGTCCACCACCATGGCCGATCATCGGGAGCCGTTTCAGTTCGGCGACGACCAGGCCGTAGCCGTAATTCATTCCGTCGACGCCCGCCGGAAGCGGATTCGGCGTCGTCTGGAGTTTGAGCGAAGCCGCGTTCAAGACCCGGCCTCCGAACAGCGCGTCGTTCCACTTCACGAGATCGCCCACGGTCGAATAAAGCGAACCCGCGCCGCCCGCCCACGACATGTCCCAATCGACCGCTGGTTCGAGCCGATCCTGATTCCAGGAAAATCCGCGCGCCACGCGTGGAGGCGGAACTGCATTGTTGAATAATCCCGTGTCCTTCATTCCCAGCGGAGCGAAAAACGTCTGCTCCAGGTAGTCGCCGAGCGATTTTCCCGACACGCTGGCCACGATCTCGCCGGCGAGAAAATAAGCCGAATTGTTGTAGAGAAAGCCCTTTCCCGGCGCAAAGTCGGGCGGGTCATTTTGAAACCACGCAATGAGATCGGCCGGATTCGTCGGCTTCGTGACACGCTGCATGAATTCCGGCTTCGAGGTGTAGCTGTGGATCCCTGACGTATGCGTGAGCAGGTGACGGAGCGTGATCTTTCCTCCTCCGGGAAACTTCGGGAAAAACTTTGAGAGCGGATCGTCCAGCGTGAGCTTTTTTTCTTCCGCGAGTTTGAGGATCGCAGCGGCGGTGAACTGTTTGGTGACCGATCCGATTCGAAACTTGGTATCGAGCGTGACCGGCACCTTATGTTCCGCGTCCGCGAATCCGGACGCACCCTGCCAGAGCACCTTTCCATCCCGCGCGACGAGGGCGGCCACGCCGCACGAGCCCGCTTTGCGGAGCTTTTCCAAATGCGCGTCTGCCCACTCGGTCGCCGCCGGTTCGGCGCGACCGATGGAAATCAGCAGCGGGCAAAGCAGGAAGGCGGCGAATCGCCAGATGGAAGCAGGGCGGGGGATCGGCATGGGCGATGTTCGTCCGGAGACTAACGCGCGTGTGCCGATCTCCAAGCTCAGAAGCCGCGGACTTCCTCGACTTATCGGGCGAATAGACGCCGAAGAAACTCAGCGTCCCGAAAATGACCGCCGCTTCCCTGGCGGAGGATGATGAGGTCTTGCGAAGGGACGACGTAGAGGCGCTGGCCGCCGCTGCCGATGTTCGCGACAAGGTCGCTCGGCGCGCTTTGGCAAAGGCACGCGCCGCGCCACGACTGTCGCGCCCATGGGCGCTCGAGCATGTCCTCGGGGTCGATTTCCTGCCCGCCCGACGCGAGATGATTATTCCAAAGCGCCATGCTGAAGGCAGGATTGACGCCCGTACCGCTGGCCGCCGCTCCGAGGGCGCCTGATGCGACGATGGGGCTGCCGCGATCGAGAAGGCATTGGCCCATCTTGCGCCACTGGCTGGCGTTCATGATGAATCCGGCGGCGAGAAGGGGGTTTCCGCTCCGGTCAGGCACGTAACGTTGCGGACCGAGGCCCAGCGGACGCAGCACGCGCTTTTCCAGAAAGCGCGTTGGGTTCTCTCCCTTCGCCGCGAGTTTGCGCTCGAGGATCTGGTGAAAAACTTGAAGCGCGGACGGCCCGTACATGAATGCGGTGCCCGGAGCCGCCGCGAGGCGCGTACGGATGGCGAGTGCGTCCCGGTTGGAAGCGCTTTCGCTGTGCAGCGCGAAGTTGGGTTCGAGGCCGCTGGTAAAGTTGAGCAACTGCCTCACCGTGATTCGCGACTTTTGCGAATCGTCGGCCCATTCGCGGATCGTCTCCGATGCGCGCTCATCGAGGCTGAGAAGGCCGTCCTGCTGAGCGGCCAGAGCCGCGAGAATCCAAAACATTTTCGTGCCCGAGTAGATCTTGTATCCGCGCGAAAGTGATCCGCCATTCGGTGTGTCGGAAAAG
>JAYTDO010000577.1:0-2376 GCA_043735935.1 Chthoniobacteraceae bacterium | reverse complement strand
CCACCGCTCGCCGAGCACGTTTTTGCCGTAATCGTTGAACCACTTGTACGTCCCGCTGATTTTGTTGAACGAATGCGTGCTCGTGCGCAGGCCGATGATCGGCTTCCCCGCCGCGACGTAATCCGCGAAGTGCTTCATCTGCTCATCCGGCCACGCCCGGAAGCGGAGCGACGTGATGCACAGGTCCGCAGAATCCAGCGCCTCAATGCCCGGCTCGTTGTCCGGCGTGTTTGGGTCGATTTCGCCGGTCTGCTTATTGATGGAAAAGAGCACCGTGCATTTGAAGCCATGCCGCTGGCTGAGGATTTTCGCGAGCTGCGGGAGCGCCTCTTCGCTGCGGTATTCCTCGTCACCCGCGAGAAAGACGATGTGCTTGCCCTTGCCCGGCCCGGCCTTGCCCTCGTAGGTCACGCCATCGGCAGCGCGGAGCGGTGGGGTGAAAGTGAAAGCGGCGGCGAGGGCGAGAGCGGGGAGAAGTTTCATGGTGTGGAGTGATGACGGAACTCCCACCCCGGCGGAAGCGAAATTCTTAGAGGGTGTACCAAAACTCCAAAGCGTGTCATCCTGAGCGAAGCGGAGGTGGAAAGGCGGGCGCAGCGCAGTCGAAGGACCCCGGCGGTTCATTGACGTGTTGCGCTTGATCGGACCGCCGGGGTTCTTCGACTCCGCGCCCAAAGCGGCGCTCCGCTCAGGATGACGGACTTTTTTGAGTTCCGGTACACCCTCTTCGGCCGGTCGCCCCGGTTTTTCCACCGCTACGCCCGCGCGGTGCGGGAGCCGGGGACGAGGCGCTGAGTGAGGCGCAGCGTGCGCACGGAACGCGCCAGCCGACGCCGCACCTTGCGCAGCCCGCCGGTGGTGCGCGCCCTTTCCACGAAGACGGCGGCGACGGACGCGAGGGCGAGCACGTCCAGCACGACGGACGCATTTTGCGTGGCGACACGCGCCGTGGCTTCGAGGAATTCCTGGCTGGCGACGAAGCGCACCACGCTCTCGCTCACGAGGCCGAGCCACGCGGCGACGCTCAGCGCGAGCGTCCAGCGCAGCGCGGGGCGCACGCGGAACCAGCGGGGCGTGGGCGATGGGACGGTGATCCGATCCGATGTTTGATCTGTGGTTTTCATACCCGGAATGAAAGCACGGCTGCGCGAAAACCGTGCGTTACGTGTCGGTGAACATTGTGACGATTGCGCAACGGGGAAAGACCCGCGTTTTGCGGTGTAGCCGCGCCTCTGCGAGGCGCGTGCGCGGCGCGGTTCATAGAACCGCGGCTACAACGGTTTTCTACGCGTGGTATTCCTGCAGCGTCTTCACGCTCAGCCCGTGCTCGCGCAGGGCGCGGATGCCTTCGAGGCTGGCGGTCGCGGCGCGCAGGGTGGTGATGATCGGGATGCGGTTCGCCGTCGCGGTGCTGCGGATTTTCACCTCGTCCTCGCGCGCCACTTTGCCGCTCGGGGTGTTGATAATCATCGCCAGCTCGCCGTTTTTAATCATGTCGAGCGCGTTGGGCCGGCCTTCGTTCAGCTTGAAAAGTTTCTGCACCGGGATGCCCGCGGCCTTGAGCGCGGCGGCGGTTCCGCTCGTCGCGAAAAGCGTGAAGCCGAGCGCGGTGAAGCCCTGCGCGAGTTCGGTGATTTTCGTTTTCTGCCGGTCGGCCACGCTGATGAAGACGTTGCCCTTCGTCGGCAGCGCGGGCTGCGCGGCCATCTGCGCTTTGGCAAAGGCGAGGCCCATGCTCTCGTCAATACCCATGACTTCGCCGGTGGATTTCATCTCGGGGCCGAGGACGATGTCGATGCCGGGGAAGCGGATGAACGGGAAGACCGCTTCCTTCACGGAGAAGTGTTTAGGATGAATTTCTTCGGTGAAGCCGAGTTCCTTGAGCGTCTTCCCGGCCATGATTTTGGCGGCAAGTTTCGGAAGCTGGACGCCGATGGCTTTGCTCACGAATGGCGCGGTGCGGCTGGCGCGCGGGTTGACTTCGAGGACGTAAACGACGTCGTCCTTCACGGCGAACTGCACGTTCATCAGACCCAGCACCTTCAGCTCTTTGGCCATTGCCTTGGTCGCGCGCGCGATCTCGGCTTTCACTTCGGGTTTCAGCGAAAACGACGGGATCACGCAGGAGCTATCGCCGCTGTGGATGCCGGCTTCTTCGATGTGTTCCATGATCGCGCCGATGACGACGATCTCGCCGTCGCTGATGCAGTCCACGTCCACCTCCACGGCGTCTTCGAGGAAGTGATCGACGAGGATGGGATGGGTCGCGGCGGGTTGCGCACTCGTTTTCTCACGCATTCGCGACTTTCGCCGAATCCGAGTCCGATTATCTGATGAGCGTCACGAACTTGAACAAACAAATGTGACGCTCAAACG
>JAYTDO010000576.1:0-5366 GCA_043735935.1 Chthoniobacteraceae bacterium | reverse complement strand
CTACGTCTCCGGTCACGGCCCGCTCCGCGCGGACGGGACACTCATCGAAGGCCGAGTCGGAGCGGACCTTTCGCTCGAACAAGGCAAGGCCGCCGCGCGTCAGGTCGGACTGGCGATCCTATCCACCTTACGCTCCGAATTGGGCAGCCTCGACCGCGTCGCACGCGTCATCAAGGTGCTCGGCATGGTGAACGCCACGTCTGAGTTTCTCGAACACCCGAAAGTGATCAACGGTTGCAGCGAACTCTTTGCAGATATCTGGGGCTCCGAGCGCGGTGTCGGCGCCCGGAGCGCGGTAGGCATGGCCTCGCTCCCGGGAAACATCTCTGTCGAGATCGAGGCCGTCTTCGAATTGTCGTGACCCGAGACGCGTGCTTCCGGCTGAGTGACGACTCCGTGATCCGCTCGCCAGCGCTGCTGATCGACCTTGCTCGGGTGAATGAGAATCTGCGCAGCATGATCGCGCTGGCCGGTGGCACGGCCCGGTTGCGTCCCCACATCAAGACGCACAAGATGGCCAATCTCACCCGCCGTCAGATCGAGCTTGGAATCGGAAAGTTCAAATGCGCGACGCTGCGCGAAGCGGAACTCGCCGCGGAATGCGGTGCGCCGGATATTCTCCTCGCCTACCAGCCTGTCGGGCCAAACGTGCGATGGCTCCGGGAGCTCACGCGTGCATTTCCAACGAGCCGCTTTTCCGCCCTCATCGACGACCCAGCCGCTTTGCGCGACCTCATCCGCGCGGACGTCGAACTGGATGTCATGCTCGATCTCGATGTGGGCCAGCATCGCACCGGCATCGTTCCTGGAGAAAACGCGGCAACGCTCTACCGGCGGATCGCCGAAAGTCTCCGTCTCCGGCCTGTCGGGCTGCACGCTTACGACGGCCACATTCAAGAGACCGATGTTTCCCGGCGTGAAGCAGCATGTCACGCCGCCTTCGCGCCCGTCGCGGCACTGCGCGCCCGATTGATCGCGGAAGGGCTTCCGGTCCCGCGCGTCGTCGCCGGCGGTACGCCCACGTTTCCAGTCCACTCACGGCGCGTCGACGTGGAATGCAGCCCGGGCACCTGCGTGCTGTGGGATGCAGGCTACGGCACGAAGTTCCCGGATCTTCCATTCGTGCATGCCGCGATCTTGCTCACGCGCGTCGTCAGCGCGCCCGGCCCCGGGCGGCTTTGCCTCGATCTCGGACACAAGGCCGTTGCCTCCGAAATGCCCCATCCGCGCGTGATCTTCCCGGAAATTCCCGACGCGATCGCGGTCGCGCAGAGCGAAGAACACCTCGTCATCGAAACGTCGCGCGCTGCGGACTTCGGCGTCGGCAGCACGCTTCAAGGAATCCCGTGGCACATCTGCCCTACCGTCGCATTGCACGAGACGGCGATCGTCATCGACGACGCGAAGCCTGTCGCAGAGTGGGCCGTAGGAGCTCGCCGTCGCGGCCTCGGAATCGAGCGCGCATGATCTTCGACGCTCACCTCGATCTCGCGATGAACGCGATCGAATGGAATCGTGATCTCACGCTTCCGGTCCACGAAATCCGCCGGCGTGAAGCGCATTTGCGCGACAAACCCGACCGCGGCCGCGGGACCGTCTCCCTGCCCGAGATGCGGCGCGCCCGCATCGGCCTGTGCGTCGCCACACAGATCGCGCGCATCGATCTCGGCGCCAGCCCGGTCTTCGGGTGGAATTCGGCGGCCCAAGCGTGGGCCATGACTCAGGCCCAACTTGCATGGTATCGCGCGATGGAGGAAGCGGGAGAACTCGCCGCAATTCACGACCGCGCCGGACTCGAACGGCACCTGAATCTTTGGGCCACCGACGAACCGGCCTTCAAGCCGATCGGCTACGTCCGCAGCCTCGAAGGCGCCGACTCGTTGATCACGCTGTCCCATCTCGAACGCGCCTACGAACAAGGTCTGAGGGCCATCGGCCCCGCGCACTACGGCCCCGGCGTCTACGCGTTCGGCACGGAATCGAGAGGAGCCTTTTCTCCGAAAGGCCGCGATCTTTTACGCGAAATCGGACGTCTCGGAATGATCCTCGATGTCACGCATCTCAGCGACGACTGCTTCGCGGAGGCGCTCGAGATCTTCGACGGTCCCATCTGGGCCAGCCACCACAACTGCCGCGCGCTCGTTCCGCATCAGCGTCAACTTTCCGATGAGCAAATCCGCGCGCTCATTTCGCGGGATGCGGTCATCGGACTCGCGCTCGACGCATGGATGATCGTCCCCGGCTGGATTCGCGGAGAGACCACGCCGGAAAGCTCGGGCGTTTCGTTGGACCGCGCGCTCGATCACCTCGAACACATCTGCCAGATCGCCGGCAACGCTCGGCACGTCGGCATCGGCACGGATCTCGACGGGGCGTTTGGCACCGAGCAGACGCCGCAGGATCTCGACACGATCGCGGACCTTGCTCGACTTCCCCGCATGTTGAAAAGGCGTGGGTTCACCGTTGCCGACGTCGACGCCATCACTCACGGCAACTTTCTGCGGGTCCTCCGTGCCGCCTTGCCGTGATCGCCCCGTCCCGACTACCTTCAAAGTTCGCGGATGAATCCTCCTCCCGTCACCGACCCTCGACTCCTGCGACTTCACGCGCTGGACAATATTCTCACCGTCATCCAACCGCTGAATGCCGGAGACGTCGTTCGCATCGACGGGCTCGAAATCGTGATTAAGGCTCCCATCGGTCTCGGCCACAAGCTCGCCGCCCAGCCCATCGCGACGGGTTTCCGCGTCGTGAAATACGGCGTGCCCATCGGCTCCGCGACGCAAGCCGTCGCCACCGGCGACCACGTGCACACACACAATCTCCGCAGCGACTACCTTCCGACGCATCTTCGCGGCGAGACTTTGGAGGCGCCGCTCCCATGACTGGCTTTCTGCGCGACGATGGGCGCAAGGGCATCCGCAACATCACGCTCGTCGTTTACCTCGTCGAATGCGCCCACCACGTCGCTCGCGAGATCGTCTTTCCATTTCGCGAAAAGGCCGCGCACCTGCTCGGCTTCCCCGGCTGCTACCCGAATCCGTACGCCCACCGGATGCTCACCCGGCTGTGCACTCACCCGAATGTCGGCGCCGTCCTCCTCGTCTCGCTGGGTTGTGAAGGTTTTCACCGCATCGCCCTGCTGGACGCGATCCGCTCCTCTGGTCGGCCCGCGGATTTGCTCATCATTCAGGAGTCGGGTGGAACGCGCCGGACCATCGAGCAAGGCCGTGCTTGGATCGCCGGTGCGGTCGATCGCCTCTCGTCCACGCCGCGCGTCCCGATTGCGTTGGACGAATTGATCGTCGGCACCGTCTGCGGCGGGTCCGACGCCACCAGCGGCATCACCGCGAATCCCGCCGTCGGTCTTGCGTTTGACCGCCTCGTCTCCGAAGGCGCCCGCGTGATTTTCGAGGAAACCGGAGAACTCATCGGCTGCGAAAACATCATGGCGCAGCGGGCAGCCCGACCCGAACTCGCTGTGGAGTTGATCGCGTGCGTCGACAAGGCTGCGCGGTATTACACGGCCATGGGCCACGGCAGCTTCGCTCCCGGCAATGCCGATGGGGGCCTCACGACGCAGGAGGAAAAGTCCATGGGTGCCTACAGCAAAAGCGGGCACTCACTGATTTCAGGCATCCTCAAACCGGGCGATATCCCGCCCACGGGCGGTCTCTATCTGCTCGATGTCGTGCCCGATGGCGACCTTCGATGGGGCTTTCCGAACATCAGCGACATCCAGGAAATCGGGGAACTCATCGCGTGCGGATCGCACCTCACCTTGTTCACTACGGGCCGCGGTTCCGTCGTCGGCTCGGCCATTTCTCCCGTCGTCAAAATCTGCGCCAATCCCGATACCTACCGCCGGCTCAGCGAAGACATGGACATCAACGCCGGACGCATCCTCGAAGGCCGCGCCTCAATCGACGAGGTCGGCGCGGAAATCTTCGACCGCATCCTCCGGGTTGTCGACGGCGAGCCCACGGCCAGCGAATCCCTGGGTCACACGGAATTCTCGCTCGTCTACAAAAGTTTCGAGCCGCAGGGTCCCGCCTGCCTTCCCCGAGGCTGATTAATCCCGATGTTTTCGCTCACGAATAAAACCGCACTCGTCACCGGCGCCGCATCCGGCATCGGTGCGGCCATCGCCGAAGTTTTCGTCAACGCCGGCGCCCGCGTCTTCGCCTCCGACCGCGACCTCACCGCCGGTCCCGCGACCGCCGCCCGGATCGGCGCCGAATTTGTTCCACTCGACATCACCGACGAAGCCGAATGCGCCCGCGTTGCCACCCACGTGTTGGGAAGCGCGGGTCATCTCGACATCCTCGTGAACAACGCGGGCATTGGCCACGTCGGAACCATGGTCGGTACGACGGGCGCGGACCTCGACCGGGTGTGCGCGGTCAACGTGCGCGGCACCTTCAACGTCACAAAGGCCTTCTTCGATTCGATGCTCAGCCGCCGAAGCGGTGTCATTATCAACATCGCATCCATCGGCGGACTGCTCGGCGTGCGCGACCGGCTCGCCTACACCGTCAGCAAACACGCGATCGTCGGCCTCACGCGAGCGATGGCGCTCGACCACGCCCGCGACGGCATCCGCATCAACGCCATCTGCCCCGGTCGCGTCGAAACGCCGTGGGTCACCGCCCGCCTGGCCGAATATCCCGACCCTAAGAAGGCCTATGAAGAAATGTGCGCCACTCAACCGCAGGGGCGCATGGGAAAGCCCGCCGAAATCGCCGCCGCCGCGCTTTACCTCGCGAGCGACGAAGCCGCTTACGTCACAGGCTCCGCGCTCACCCCGGACGGCGGCTGGAGCGCAGGTTAACGCTCGGGGCTAGTATTTCCTTTGTCGGATTGCAGATAGGATCGCGTGGTTTACGCGACGGCCATTTGGCCTACGCTGGTGGTGCTCATCCTTCCCAGAGCCAATCTGACGAAGGGCCCCTCATGATTTACAACCGATTCCGAATCCTCCCGCTTCGCGCACTCCTCTTCGTCGCCGCTTGGGCGCTCGGGGCCCTGGTGCCCGCGAGGGCCTTTGTCTTCGATACGTTCGGCGACGGCTTTTGGAATGTGGTCAATCAGAACAATGGCAAGGCGCTGGTGGTGTCGGCGACGAGTGCGGGACAGGGGGCCATTCTTGCGGGTGACTTCGGACAGCAGTTTGAGCTTCTCCTCAATCTCGAGGACGGGACGTTTCGTCTGCGGAATCGCGACAGCCTGAAGTGCATTGGCGGACTCGGCACAACCGCGGGAGCCGCGGTCGCGGAGATCAATTATACGGGAGCGCCTTCGCAGCGTTGGAGCTTCGTGGACGTGGGCGGCGGTTATTGGCAACTTGTGAATGTGGCTGCGAATCT
>JAYTDO010000575.1:0-7666 GCA_043735935.1 Chthoniobacteraceae bacterium | reverse complement strand
CCATGCCGCTCACGGGCAAGTTTTTCGTCTCCGATGAAGATTTGGAGCGGCTTCGATTGGTGGCGGGACGAACGCCGATGGCCAGTGCCCGGGCGGCAGGTCCCGATGTGCCGCTGCTCGAATAAGCGCGGTTTATGGCGCGGGTTTTGGCGGGGTGGGCGCCGGAGGATGAAGCTGCGATTTGGCCATGTTCAGCATCAGGCGGAGTTGGTCCATCGGGATGCTGGATTTGGCAGGGTCCGCGGCGAACGCGGTGTCCCATTGGGCGGAGGCTGGGATGTAGTGGAGGTCATCGCGCAAGTGCTGTGCGATGTCGGACATGTGAGCGGCGCCGTAGAAGATCGCGAGCGATTGCTCAGGTTTGAGGCGGGCGAGTTGAGCGCGGGTGTCGCGAAGAACGATCGCGTTGCGCTCGTTTACCAGAACGTTGAAAAGTGTCTTCATTTCGGGCGAAAAGCCTTTGGCGAGGTCGATCATTTCGCCGGCCTGTCCGAGGATTTCGATGAAGAGAAGGCGGGTGGTCTCGCGCATTTCAGCGGAGGCTGAGAGCAGACCGATGAGCGGGGCGATCATCTCGGCGCCGGACCCGGAGCCGTCAATGGCTGAGAGTACGGTGTCGACGGCCTCCACGGATTTGGGGCCGGAGGTGGCGGACTCTTCAGCGACTTTTTTTTCGATGCCTTCGATGGGAAGATCGCTGTTGATAAACGAGGGGCGACGGTAGTCGATGGCGTCAAGCTGGAAGGTGAGACCGAGGGATTGGGCGAGTAGTTTTTGGATGCCGAGGTCTTTGGACGCGACCGCGGGGCCTTGCTTCATGGCCTCGCCGAGACCGACACCTTCGAAGAGAACGACGGTTTGCGCGTCGAGTCGTTTTTGGATGGCGGAAAAGTAGTCGGGTGTGCCGAGGTGGGCGACACCGATGAGCCAGATGCTGGGACCGGGTCCCTCGGCGGGTCGATATTCGGTTGAGGCCGTCTGAATGGCTCGAAGGTGCTCTGGGGTATCGACGGAGCGGGTGAAGGAAGGGGCGGGGGCCTGGTCCGCGCCGGCGAGGAGGGTGAGGGAGAAAAGCGCGAGCGCGATGGTTTTCATGGAGAATCGGGATCAGGTTTTTCGGCCAAATTTGCGCTCGAGCTCAGCGTAGCCGATCTGGATCATCGTCGGTCTTCCGTGCGGGCAGCAGTAGGGCAGGGCGCAGGCGAGGAGGTCCTGGATGAGTCGCACGAGTTCAGGCTGGCGCAAGATGTCGTTGGCCTTGACTGCGTGGCGGCAAACCGTCTTGGCGATCATGTCTTCGCCGAGGCGGAGCTTGCTGGTTTGGGTGCTGGTCTCGCGGAGGTCGTCGATGATGTCGCGGAGGAGTTGCGCGGGGTCGCTGCCGCGAAGGAAGGTCGGGAGCGAGTCGATCTTAAACGTATCCACACCGAACGGCTCCATCCCGATGCCGGCGCGATTGAGGGTGGCGAGATTGCGCACGATCCAGTCTCGGTCCTTCGGGGTGACTTGGAGGGTGAGCGGGAGTAGGAGGCGTTGGGATGGGACGTCCTGGCTTTCCATGCGCGACTGCATTTCCTCAAAGAGCACACGTTCGTGGGCGGCGTGCTGGTCGACGAGAACGAGACCGCCTGCGTTTTCCATCAGGACATAGAGTTTACCGAGGACGCCGAGAATTTTGAAATCCTGCGACGCCGAAACAGCGGGTGGAGATGGTTCGCGCGTTGCAGCGGGCGCGGCTGTGGGCGGCGAGACCGCGGCTGGCTCGATGATAGCGGAAACCGGCAGAGGACTTTGCGGAGCGGGAATCGAAGACCAGTCGTGTCGAAGAGAAAGTTGCTCACGCTCGGGGATCAGAGGTGGGAGCGGGTCCGGCGTCGCGTGAAAGGTCTGCGACCACGCCGCGCGGTCGGTTTCGAGCGTGCGGCGGATGGCCTCGACGAGGACGTCGCGAATGGCGGAAGGATCGCGGAAGCGAACTTCACGTTTCGCGGGGTGCACGTTTACATCGACGACGGCAGGGTCCATTTCGATGGAAAGGAACGTGAGCGGGTGCTGCCCTTTCATCAACGCGGTGTGGTAGCCCTCGCGGAGGGCGAAGTTCAGCGTGGTGTTTTCGATCGGGCGACCATTGAGGAAGATCAGTTGCTGCTGGCGGGAGGAGCGTGAGACACCGGCCTTCCCGATGAAACCGCGGATCGTGATGTCGCCGGACGTGAAATCGGGCACTTCGAGCAAGTCCGCCGTGAGCGCGGGCCCGCAGAGATCACGGATGCGGTCGCGGAGGTTCGGGGTGGCGGGGAGTTGATAGACGAGGCGCGTGTCGCTGACGAAGACGAAGGCGATGGAGGGGTGCCCGACGGCTTGAAGATGAAGCTGGTGCTCGACGTGGCTGGCCTCGGTGTTTTCGGTGCGGAGGAATTTGCGGCGCGCCGGGAGATTATAGAAAAGGTGGCGGACTTCGATCTGCGTGCCCGGGGCGTCGCCGCCGTCGCGGACGGAGTCGATCTTGCCGGCATTGACGACGATTTCGGTGCCGGCGAGGGCGTCGTGCTCACGGGTGGTGAGGCGGAAGCGCGAAACGGAGGCGATGGACGGGATGGCCTCGCCGCGAAAGCCGAGCGTGTGGATCGCCGAAAGATCGAGGCCCGTGCGGATCTTGCTGGTGGCGTGCCTTTCCAAACAAAGCAGCGCGTCGTCGCGATCCATGCCGGAGCCGTCATCGACGACGCGGATGGTCGAGATCCCGCCGCGGCGGACGAGCACCTCGATCTTGGAGGCGCCGGCGTCGACGGAATTCTCCACCAGTTCCTTCACCACGCTCGCCGGGCGCTCGACGACTTCGCCGGCCGCGACTTGGGAGGCGACGGCTTCGGAAAGGAGGGCGATGCGGGGCATGGGGCGGGAGTGTCGGATGGGCCGGGGCGGGTGACAAGCGCGAGAGCGGGTGATACTCGCGACTCGACAGTTTGTGCAGTTGGCCTTAGCCTCTGCCCGTCATGATCAACGTCACCGACTCGGCAGTCAGCCAGCTTCAAACCCTCGTCCGCGAACAGGACGACCACACCAAGGGGCTCCGTCTCGTCGTCGAGAAGGGTGGGTGCGCCGGCCTGCAGTACGGGATGTCTTTGGATCACGCGCAGGATGGAGATCAGGTGATCGAGCGTGGCGGCGTGAAGGTGATCGTCGACGCCGAAAGCGCGGGTTATCTCGAAGGGGTGACCCTCGATTATTCCGATGACCTTGCCGGTGCCGGCTTCAGAATCCAGAACCCCAATGCCGTGCGGAGTTGTGGTTGCGGGACCTCGTTTGAGACGGCCGGAGAAACCGAAGGCGCGCACCAGCATTAGCAAAATGCGGAGCGCTGTCGCGCCCGCGTCATCCCCGCCATGGCAGACGATTTTTTCGATTACGACGACGACGACGGTGCTCCGAAAAGGCACGACAATCTTTTCGTGTGGACGGTATTCATTCTCCTCCTGCTCGGCGCAGCCTTCGCGTGCTGGCTGGGGAGCTTCTATGTTTTTGGGCATCCTGAGCAGGCGCGGGCGTATGCGATTCTGAAGAAGCTGAATAAGATCGAGCCGCCAAAGCGATTCGAGGAGACGGCGGCGCCAGCGGGCGAGTTTTTGACGGCGCAGCGGCTCTTCGAGCGTTACAGTGCGATGTCGCGATTGCAGTTGGAAAACGAGAATGCGCTGCTTCTCCGGTTCTTCGTGAACAACTTTCGCGAGACGAAAAAACTCGTTCCTTACGTCCGGGGCAATTTCACGATAATGAGCGCGGCGGAGCTGAACGCGAACAACTTCGTCGGGCAGGGCATGGTGGCGCTCGGCGTCTCAAATGATTTTCCTCAGCTATTGATCGAGCACCTTTACCCGATGGGGGCGGAGAATATCGCGAAGTCGCGCGTGCTGCTGGTGCCCGGGAACCCCATCAAGCTCGAGAAAACGTATGACCTTGGCTCAGTCATCCACGTCGAAAAGATCGCCGACGGACGCATGCTGTTGACGGTGGTGCCGCTGATGTACGGCAGTTACGCGCTCAATGGCGGCGTCGGAACATTCAGCACCGAGCCGCCGCCGGATCTCAATATCGCCGGGGGATTGCCCGTGGTGCGGGGCGATCAAGTGGAGAAGGCATTGAAGTCATTTGCCGACTTCCGGCGCGGTCAACCCGTGGCGGATCCGGTCGCACCGGGCGAAACGCCAGGCATCGTGAAAGGGCCGGAGATCGTGCGTCTCGATGCAGTGCCCGAGGGAGTGAAAATCCCCGAGACTGGAGCGCTCCCGGAAATGCCCGTCGCCACCCCCATTCCGCTCGCCAGTGCCCGCGCGACTCCCATTAAAAAGCCCGCGCCGCTGGTGACGATGCTTTTGAAAGCGACTCCGCGCGAAATGGGGGTCGCCACACCGATCCCGATGACGAATAAGGCCCCCACGATCGCCTCCGCCGCGACGCCGATGCCATTTGCCACGCCCATGCCGAATCTTCCGGCGGGAGTAATCAAACCGTTCATCGCCTCGAACCCGCAGCCTGGTTTGCTAAACGCGCAGGGCAATGTTTGGCGCACCTTCAAGCCGGGAGCGGCGCCGAGCGGGAAAATCTTGGGTGTGGGGGACGCCAGTGGATTTGCGGATCGCGGACCGGTGCCTGAGCGGAACTACCTGCGCGGAAGTTTTGTGGTGAAGGCATCGGGTGAAAATCGGGCGGTTCTCCGCCCGCGCCTTGCCACGGGCGACGCGGATCCCTCGGTGCGAGTCATCGTCGAATATCCGAACGGGGCAGTGCCGCCACTCGAGGGAGTCGAGATGGATCGCGACGAGGTGCGCCCGCTTCAGATCACCGACGTGCGAAAGGGCGCTACGGGTGAGCTCAATATTTGGGTCCGAGAGATCGTCGCGCAGTAAACCCGGGCAGACGGAATCCGGTGGTGGGCGGCGGGGTGGACTTTTCGTTTGCGCTTTGACTCTCGGTGCCGAGAATCACGCCTCCTTTTTCCAAAAATCATGACCAAACCCAAAGTCCTTGTCGCCGATCCCATTTCCGAGCGTGGAATCGCAGAACTCTCCGCAGGCGGATACCTCGATGTCACCGTCCAAACGGGATTGAAGGAAGAGCAACTTCTCGAAATCATCGGCGAATATTCCGCGCTCGTCGTGCGGAGCCAGACGAAGGCGAATGCGAAAGTCATCGAAGCCGCCAAGATGCTCAAAGTCATCGGGCGCGCCGGCGTGGGAGTGGACAATGTCGATGTGGATGCGGCGACGAAGCGCGGGATCATCGTGATGAACACGCCCGGCGGAAATACGATCTCGACTGCCGAACATGCCTTTTCGCTGATGGTGTCGACCGCGCGAAACATCCCACAGGCCGACGCCAGCATGAAGGCCGGCAAGTGGGACCGGAAGAATTTCGAAGGCGTCGAGCTTTACAACAAAACACTCGCGGTCCTTGGGATGGGTCGGATCGGCACCGAGATCGCTCGGCGCGCGATTGCGTTTGGGATGCGAGTGCTCGCTTACGATCCCTACCTTTCGGCGAGCCGCGCGCGGTCGCTCCAGGTGGAGTTGATCGACAGCCTCGATGAAATCGTGCCGCAGGCGGACTTCATCACGCTCCACATGCCGCTGACCGCTGAGACCAAACACATGCTCAACCGCGAGCGGCTCGCGAAGGCGAAGAAAGGTGTGCGGATCGTGAACTGCGCCCGCGGTGGTTTGATCGACGAGGCGGCGCTCATGGAGGCATTGAAATCGAAACACGTCGCGGCGGCAGCACTGGATGTCTTCGAGGAGGAACCGCCCGCCGCTGACGCGGAGATCCGGCGCGTCCCGAACCTGATCCTCACTCCGCACCTCGGCGCTTCGACTGCGGAGGCGCAGGAAGGCGTCGGCCTGGAAATCGCGGAGCAGATTCGTGCCGTATTGCTGAGCGGCGAAGTGCGGAACGCAGTCAACGCACCGAGTATCGACGCCAAGACGCTGGCGATCGTGGGACCGCACCTCGCGCTGGGCGAGCGTCTCGGGCGATTCCTCTCCCAAATCGCCGCGAAGCGCTGCGATGGATTGAACATCAACTACAGCGGCAAGATCAACGAGGTCGACACGACCGCGGTCACCCGCGCAATCCTCACTGGCTTCCTGCGGAATGCCGGAGGCGGCGACGTGAATCAGGTGAATGCCGCTGCATTCGCGGAATCCCTCGGGCTTAAAGTCACCGAATCGCGCGAGAGCAGCCTTACGGATTTTGCCGAATTGATCGAATTGACGGCCGCTGGCGAAGCGGGATGGGTGAGTGTCGCGGGAACCTTCTTTGGCACCACGCCGCGGATCGTGAAGATCAATGGGCGGCACGTCGAAGCGAAACCCGAGGGTGTGCTTTTCCTCATCGAAAATCGGGATCGTCCAGGCATCGTCGGGCACCTCGGAACCCTCATGGGGAAACATGGCGTCAATATCGCCGGCATGTCGCTGAGCCGAAATGAAGTGGGTGGCGAAGCGCTCACCGTCCTAAATCTCGACACCGCTCCCGGCGAGGCCTTGCAGAAGGAGTTACTCGCCGAGGAAGACATCCACAGCGCACAAGTCGTCGAGCTGTAACCTCGGCTGGCGTCAGCCGCGGTAGCCGAAGTTTTCGCCGATGGCCAGGCAGTCGGTGAGCGGCTTCAAGCCGCCCGTGCAGGTCTCGTCGCTCAAATTGGCCGCAGCGGCGCAGACCCCGAGGCGCAGCGCATCGGGGATCGCGCGATCCTCGTGCCAAGCGAGCAGCACGCCCGCGGTGAACGCGTCGCCCGCGCCCGCGGCGCCTTTGATGTAGCCGTCTGGCAGGCGCACGCTGCCATGCTCGTGCCAGGCGCCGTCGCGCCCGAGCGAGCATGCTCCTTCGGGAAAATGGACGACCACACGCTCACGCACTCCGGCGGCGAGCAGCTCGCCCATCGCTTCGCGGAGCGCCGTAAGGTCGAGGGTGTCGCCGTCCCGAATCTTTCGCCCAGTCACGCGCCCGGCCTCGAACTCGTTCATGATGCACGTGTCGACGTATTTGAGCGCGGGAGTCACGATGCGCGCGAAGCGGTCGCTGTCTTCGCTGACGCAGTCGACCGAGGTCTTCAATCCCGCATCGACGGCGCGAGCCAGCACTTCCGCGGCGACGGTGCCATGTGTGGCGCTGGGCTGGTCCAGACGGTCGAGCAGCAGCAGGTAGCCGAGGTGAAAGATTTTCGCCGAGGTTTTCGAAAAATCGAAGTGAGTCGTGTCGAGCAACGCATTTGCGCCGCGTGCGTGAAAGAACGTGCGACGGCCACTCGTCTGGACCGTCATCACGTCCGTGTAGCTCGTGGGGGCTGCGTCCGTGTGATGGAGCGCGGTGGTGTCGATTCCGTGGCGATCACATTCCGATTTGATCCACGCCCCGTTTTCATCCGCGCCGACTAGGCCGAGGGCGGCCAGTGGAAATCCAGCGCCGATTACTGCCAGATCGACGAGGACATTAAACGGCGAACCACCGGTGCCTCGCGTCGTTGCAAGAATGTTTGCGAGCGCATCTTGTTGCGGCCAGGTGTCGATGGTTTTGACTGAATCGACGATCCAGTTGCCGCCGGCGAGGAGTCCATTTCGGGAGGTGATCATGGGAAAAGATCGCGATCAAAGGCCATAGACCGCGCGGC
>JAYTDO010000574.1:0-2432 GCA_043735935.1 Chthoniobacteraceae bacterium | reverse complement strand
TCGCCCGGTCGGCGAGGCCGAGAGTTCCACCATCGTCGGCTACGTCGTCGAGAAGTCGCCCGCCGCGGAAGCCGGGGTGCAATTGGGCGACGAAATCCGCGCCGTGGACGGCCACGCGGTGAGGCGCTTCGGCGGCATGGGCGCGGACAGCGTGATGTGGCGCATCATCCGCAGCGAAGGCAGCACCATCGACCTGAGCATCGTGCGCGATGGGAAGCCGTTCTCGCTTTATCCGAAGGCGCTCATCCCCGAAAAAGCGCATTGGTGGAACCGCAAAAACCACCGCGAGATTGGCATTGCGCCCTTTGTCTCCGCGGTCGTCGCGCAGGTCACTCCCGGCACCGCCGCCGCCGCCGCGGGCTTGCAGGCCGGCGACATCATCGCCGCTGTGAATGGCGAAAAACTCCGCTCCGGCCCCAAGGACATTTACGACTTTGCCCACAAGCATCCCGACGCCCCGCTCACGCTCGCCGTGCGGCGCAACGGCGCGGACGTGGCGCTGAATTTTGACCCCGTCGGCGTCAGCGTCGCCGGTGTGGAAAAGGGCAGTCCGGCCGCCGCGGCGGGTTTGAAAAAGGGCGACATCATCCTCGCGATGGACGGCAAAAAAGTCCCCGTTGTCGCGTCCCTCATCGACTACGTCGGCAGCCACGACGGCGTGCCGGTCACGCTGCATGTGCGCCGCGCCGGCACGGAGTTGGACATCAAAGCCACCCCGCAAGTGCCGCTCGATTCGCCCGACCCGGCGAAGCGCGCGAAGATCGGGTTCGTGCCCGAGGAAGGCGACGGCCTGATGTTCCAGGACATGGGGCAATACACCCTCGTTTATCCCGGCCCAATCGAGCAGTTGCGCGGCGGCATGATGAGCATCTTCAACACGCTCGACGCCGTTTTTTCCTCCAAATCCAGCGTCAGCGTGCAGCACATGGGCGGCCCGGTGATGATGATGAACGCCTACTACCGGATCCTCTCGAATCCCGAGGGCCTGCGCATGGCGCTCTGGTTCAGCGTGGTCCTGAATGTGAACCTCGCCATGCTCAACATGCTGCCCATCCCAGTGCTCGACGGCGGGCACATCACCCTCGCGCTCATCGAGGCGGTGCGGCGCAAACCGGTGAACGTGCGCGTCCTCGAATTCGTGCAGACGGCGTGCGCGCTCGTCATCATCAGCTTCATGCTCTTCATCGCGTTTTTCGACATTCAGGACCTGCCCTTTCTCGGTGGCAAATCGCCGCAGATGAAATTCAAACCGGCGGCTGAAGCTCAGAAATAGTACCAGCCATGAACTACTGCGCCTCGCCTTTCAGCTACGCGCGCCGCCTGACTCGCGAGGTGCGCGTCGGCACGGTCGGCGTCGGTGGGAGCAATCCGATCCGCGTCCAGTCGATGATTACATGCGACACGATGGACACCGCGGCGAGCATCCGGCAGACGCTCGATCTCGCGGCGGTCGGTTGTGAAATCGTCCGCATCACCGCGCCGACGGTGAAGGACGCGGCGAATTTGCAGCACATCGTCGCGGGTCTGCGCGCGCAGGGGTGCGAGGTGCCGATTGTCGCGGACATCCATTTCAAACCCGAGGCCGCGATGGAGGCGGCGAAGTGGGTGGAGAAAGTCCGCATCAATCCCGGCAACTACGCGGACTCGAAAAAGTTCAAGATCATCGAGTACACCGACGCGCAATACGCCGCCGAGTTGGAGCGCATCCGCGAGCGTTTCGCGCCGCTCGTCGAGCTGTGCAAAGCGCGCGGCGTCGCCATCCGCATCGGCACGAACCACGGCTCGCTCAGCGACCGCATCATGAACCGCTACGGCGACACCCCGCTCGGCATGGTCGAGAGCGCGCTGGAGTTTGCCCGCATCGCGCGCGATCTCGGTTACCACGAGTTCGTTTTCTCGATGAAATCGAGCAACCCGAAGGTCATGATCGAAGCCTATCGCCTGCTCGCTGCGCGACTCGCGAGCGAAGGGCCGGATTGGAATTACCCCATCCACCTCGGCGTCACCGAAGCCGGCGATGGCGAGGACGGCCGCATCAAAAGCGCCATCGGCATCGGCTCACTGCTCAACGACGGCATCGGCGACACCATCCGCGTCTCGCTCACCGAGGACAGCGTCCACGAGATTCCCGTGGCCCAGGCGCTCGTCGCCAATCTTCCATCTTCCATCTTCCATTTTCCATCCGCTCCGACCCCCAACTACGATCCCTTTTCCTACGCCCGCCGTGCCACGGAAAAAATGGTGCGCTGCGAGGTGGCGTTCGGCGGCGAGGAACTCGTCCGCGTTGTCATCCGTCAGGAGGCTTTCGACAAGATCGCGCACAAGGTGAAGGCGATGGGCGACTACCAGCCCGAGATTATTTTGGAGGAGGCGCGCACGGTCGAACTCGACCCGCGCGACACCGACCTCGTCCGCGCCGAAAACGCCCGCCC
>JAYTDO010000573.1:0-16341 GCA_043735935.1 Chthoniobacteraceae bacterium | reverse complement strand
TGTCCGCGTCACCACCGTCTCGCGTGAGGAAAGTACGGTCGGGCAGTCCCCCGCCGCGGTCTTTGTCGTCACCCCGGAAATGATCCGCCGCTCCGGAGCGACCAACTTCCCCGAGATTCTCCGCATGGTCCCGGGCCTTGAAGTCGGACACATCGACTCCAGTAAATGGGGTGTCTCCTCCCGCGGCTTTAACACGCGCTTTGCAAACAAGCTCCTCGTCCAAGTGGACGGGCGCACCGTTTATACGCCCATCAACGGAGGCGTTTATTGGGACTCCGTGGACTATCCGCTCGAGGACATCGAGCGAATCGAAGTGGTGCGCGGTCCAGGCGCCAGTGTGTGGGGCGCCAATGCCGTCAACGGCATCATCAACATCATCACCAAACCCGCCAAGGACACGCAGGGCGTCCTTTTCTCCGCGGGCGGCGGCACCGAGGAACGGGCCTTCACCACCTTCCGCTTTGGCGGCTCCGTCGGCGACAATCTCTCCTACCGCGTTTACGGAAAGTGGCTCGAACACGACCGGGGTTTCAACCTCCAGGGCGATGCGCGCGACGACTGGCGCAAGGCCCAGTTCGGTTTCCGCATCGACTGGAAACCCAACACCGCGGACACCCTCACTTTCCAGGGGGATTATTACCATGGAATGCTGGGCCGCCGCGACCTGCGCTCGGACCCGCAGAATCCGCCCAGCTTCATCCGCATCAATACGGAGGACGAAGAACCCCGCGGCGGCAACGTGCTCGTCCGCTGGACGCACGACCTCGGCAACGACTCCAGCTGGGTCCTCCAGGCCTACTACGACCACGGTGACCGCCGGGGCACCGCCGGTACTTTCCGCTTCTCGGTCGATACCGTCGATGTGGACTTCCAGCATCAGTTCCACGTCGGCGACCGGCAAAAGGTCGTCTGGGGCGCGGACTACCGCATCACCGAAATCTTCTGGCGCGGCAGCGCCAACGGCTTTGACCAGGGCCTCGCGCTCGGGCCGGACCGCGAATTCGTCCAGCGCAACCTCTTCAGCGTCTTCCTCCAGGACGAAATCAAGATCATCGACAACCGGCTGAGCCTCACGCTCGGCTCGAAACTCGAGCACAACGAGTTCACCGGCGTGGAATACCAGCCTTCCGCCAGGCTGCTCTGGACTCCCACCCCGCGCCAGTCCGTCTGGGCCGCGGTCTCCCGCGCGGTGCGCACGCCCACCTTCCTCGAAAACGACCTCACGCTGAGCACCCTGCCGCTCGCGCCCGGCCGCTCCTACTTCGGCCTCATTTCCAACAACCGCGACCTCGATTCCGAGGAACTCATCGCCTACGAACTCGGCTACCGCGCCCAGGTCGCCGACCGGCTCTCCTTCGACGCCGCGCTTTTCTATAATCGCTACGACCGCCTCATCGTCACCACCCCGGGCACCCCCACCGTCCAAGCGGCCAGCGGCGCCGCCGTCCTGCCGCTCAATAGCACCAACGGGGAGGACGCCGACAATTACGGCGTCGAGCTCGCCGCCACCTTTAAGATCACCGACTGGTGGCAGCTTTACGGCCAATACACCTACCTCCGCATGAACTTGCACGCGGACCGCAAACTCCCGCTTACTTCGCGCAAGGCCGTCGAGGGGGTCGAGCGGCAAAGCCCCCAGAACCAGTTCTATCTACGCTCATCGATGGATCTTCCGGGCCACGTCTCCCTCGATGTCATCGGGCGTTACGTCGATGCGCTCGCGGGCTTCACCCCGGCCATCAAGAACTACCTCACCATGGACGCGCGCATCGCATGGAAACCGCGGGAGCGCCTCGAACTGGCCATCGTCGGCCAAAATCTGCTCGACAGTCAGCACCCCGAACTCGGGACGAGCCCTCTCGTCCGCAGTCCGCTCGTCGAGGTGGAGCGGAGCGTCTACGGGAAAGTCACCTGGGAGTACTGAGCCCGGGGAAAAGCGCGATGTTCGCGTTGGGCTGCCCTCTCTCCGGGCGCTCCGAGCCTCGTTTCTTTCTGTAAACGCGTCGACGTCGCCGATCCGAGCCTTGGTTTCCGCGAGGCTCCCTTCGGCCTTCACGAGGTCCGCTGAGGCTCACGTCCGGGCCGGTTCACCTTTCGCCAGCGCCGCATCGAGCGGCGCCGCTTATTGCACGTATCCTTGCACCGTCTGCACGGGCGGATTGAGGTATCCCCCGCTCGTCACCGTGAGCACAAACCGCCCGATGCCGCCCACATACGACACCGCGAGGTCCGAGTACATCGCCGGCACGGCATCCCCGGGATTATTGTAATAAGCCACGCGCGTCCGGACGATGCGGAAGAGAAAATCGCGCTCGACCCGGGGCACTTGGTAGAAGTCCAGGCTCGGACGGGGGACGAACCCTGATCCGAGCTTGGTGATATAAAATCCCGCGGTGTCGAGTGTGGTCACAAAGGCGCCGGTCAAGACGCCGACCTGGCTCGTATCGGCCGGCGGGTTTGCGCCAAAGACAAAATCCGACGGCGGATATTGCCGGGCTGCCTTCACATAAAGCCCGCCGGTCCGCGCCTCGCCCGTCTCGATGTCCGTCGCGGTCACCGAGACGGTCTGTGCGACATCATCGCCGGCTTTTGTGTAACATTTGATGGTGGCCCGCAAGTCGTGGGAGCCGCGCCCGGGCACGACGACGTCAACGTGATCCTCCTGGAACCGCGTCGTGATTTTCCTAGGCCCATCATAGAGCTGCGCGCCGAGGCTCTTGATGTATTGGCCGCCGGTGGAGACGAAACGGTAGCCCGTCACTCGGAAAGTGTGGGACCGCGAGCTGTGGTTGAGGAGGCGGATGGTGTATCCGGTGGTCGAGTCGTCCGGGAGGACGCTGGCATTGAGGAACTGCCCACCGCCCGCGACCTGGCCGGGCAGGGCATCGGAGAAAGCCTGTACGTCCAGCAGATCGCTGTGGCGGAGGTAGAAAGTGCGATCTTCAATCGAGGGCAGGACGATCTTGGCCGGGGGGTCGGGGAACTTCAGCACGAAACTCGCATCGTCCTCCGCGATCAGATCGGCGCCGAGGGTGATGGGGATGGTGACTTCCGCCTGTCCCGCCGCGAAGCGCAGCTTCCCGCTCGTGCGCGCCGAGAAATCGTCGGGGGCGATGCCGCCCGCCTTTTTCAAAAGATAGGGGATGACTACCGCACGGTCGGGCGCGGGGTCGAGGACCACGCGGATATTGCGGGTGACACTGCCGCTGCCGGGCTCGACGAAAGTGTGTTTGGAGGGGATCGACATCACGGAGCCGCTGACCTCGGTCGTGAAGCGGTCGGAGGAAAAAACATTCGACTGGGCGCCGACGTAAAGGGAGGCGGCCACGGCGGTGGTGAGCACGCTCGAGCCGCCGACGGGGGCGAACCTGCACGAATAGGTGACGCGGACGGTGGCGCCGGGGGCGATGGGGAACAGGGTGATGAGCGCACCGCCGTTGATGAAGGTCGCCGAGCCCGCGCCGAGCGCGTTGATGTTGCTTTCCTGGTTCGTCGCGCGATCCGCGGCGACGATGGAGAGATAAACGCCCGCGGCTTCGGTCGTGTCGTGGTTGGTGACCGAGGCGACGAAGTCGGTGCGGGTATTATAAGGGGTGGTGGTCGGGCCGGCGAGGGTGACGTCCACGTTCGGCGTGGCCACGATCGCGAAAAGCCGGGGGGTGCCGAGGGCGAGAACGAGCAGTAGCGGCAGGAGGCGGTGAAGCATCCGGACGGGCGAGGCGCAGCGATCGCGATGGGAGGCGGGCATCGTGGGGTGATAGCCGCGATGGGGGCTGACGGCAAACCGATTCCACGGCGCCGATGCCCGCGGCGGGTGCGGCGGGTGCGGCGCGGCGTGGCGTCCATTTTTTGAAATGCAGAAAATCCGCTGGACGGATCACTGCGGGAAGGGCAGCAAAAAGGGCCTGCGGAATGGTCCGCAGTTCCCAAAATCCTCCAACGCACCCTCGCCCATGAAACGTTTCCTCACCCTCTTCGCGCTGCCCCTCCTTTTCCTCGCCGCATGCGATAAATCCAGCTCGCCCACCACGGCCTCCGGCGGCAAGAAGCTCACCATCGCCCTGTTGCCCAAGAGCAAGGGCAATCAATACTTCGTGACGTGCGAGAAGGGCGCCCGAAATGCCGCGGGGGAACTCGGCGTGGACCTGCTTTTCGACGGCCCGACGAACACCGACCCGGCCAAACAGAACGAGATCGTGGAAAACTGGATCACGCTCGGGGTCGATGCGATCGCCGCCGCGTGCGAAAACAAGGAAGGCATTTCCACCGCGCTGAAGAAGGCGCAGGCGAAGGGGATCAAGGTTGTGACTTACGACTCCGACTCCTTGCCGGACGCACGTTCCTTCTTTGTGAATCAGGCGACGGCCGAGGGCATCGGCAACACCCTCATGGATGAAGCGGCGCGCCTCACCGGTGAGGAGGGCGAGTTCGCCATCATCACGGCCACGCTCACCGCGGCGAACATGAACGAGTGGCGCAAGCACATCGAAGCGCGCCTGGCGGCGAAGTACCCGAAAATGAAGCTCGTGGACACGAAACCGTGCGACGACCAGAAGGACAAGGCGCAGCAGGAAGCGACCAATCTTCTCAGCGCCAATCCGAACCTGAAGTGCATCATGGCGATTTGCTCACCGGCCGTCCCCGGCGCCGCGGAGGCGGTGAAGCAGGCCGGAAAGACGGGCGTGGTAAAGGTGCTCGGCCTCGGCCTGCCGAGTGAGAACAAGACTTACGTAAAGGATGGCGTCACGCAGTCCGTGATCCTGTGGAAGGTGGAGGACCTCGGCTACCTCGCGATCAAGGCGGCGGCGGCGCTGGCGAACGGCACGCTTAAGGCGGGCGCGACGGAGTTCGACGCGGGCAAGATCGGGAAGATGGAAGTTCAGGGCGACAGCATCCTGCTCGGCAAACCGTTCATCTTTAACAAAGAGAACATCGACGGCTTCGACTTCTAAGGGCCTTTCCCCATGCGCCTCCCGTCGTTGGCCCTGCTCATCCTGTCCGCGACGGCTCTCGCGGAACTGCCGCCCGAAGTCGCCTCGCGTGCCGCGGTGTCGCCCCTGAGTTCCTTTTACCTGCCGCCCACGCGCATCGTGTGGAAGAGCGGGGAGGACGTGAAACACTCCGAAAATTTGCTCGGCCCGAAGGCCGGACAGGCGGTACTCAACGAACCGCGCCCGCCGTGCAGCATCGCCCCGAAAGCCGCGCTGGTGCTGGACTTCGGGACGGAGGTGCAGGGCAATGTGGAGCTCTTTGCGCCCATGCTGCCGGACAAGGAACCGCGGAGCGTGCGCGTGCGTTTCGGCGAATCCGTGGCCGAGACCATGGCGGACATTGGGGAAAAGGGGGCGCAGAACGATCACGCCGTGCGCGACGAGGTGGTGGTGCTGCCGTGGCTCGGAAAAAAGATCGTGGGCCCCTCGGGATTCCGCTTCGTGCGCATCGACGCCGTGGGGACGAAGCCCGTGCAACTGGCGCAGGTGCGCGCGGTGCTGCAAGTGCGCGACATTTCGTATGTCGGCTCCTTCAAATGCGATGACGAGCGTCTGAACAAAATCTGGCAGGTGGGCGCCTACACGGTCCACCTGAACATGCAGGACTACCTGTGGGACGGAATCAAACGCGACCGCCTCGTATGGATCGGCGACATGCATCCGGAGGTGAGTACCATCGACGCGGTCTTCGGCTACAACGATGTGGTGCCGCGCAGCCTCGATCTGACGCGGGACGTGACGCCTGTGACCGAGTGGATGAACGGAATCAGCAGCTACAGCATGTGGTGGGTGCTGATCCACGAGGAATGGTGGAAGCATCACGGCGACCGCGCCTACCTCGACCAACAGAAACCGTATCTCACCGCGCTTTTGAAAAAACTCGCGGGCCTCATCGGCGAGGATGGCCGCGAAAAAATCGACGGCATGCGTTTCCTCGACTGGCCCAGTTCGCCGAACAAACAGGGCGTGACCGCCGGCCTCCAGGGCCTGCTCGTGATGACGCTGGAAAGCGGCGCGCGAATGATGACGACGCTCGGCGATGCCGATACCGCCAGGCTTTGCGGCGAAGCCGCGACCCGCGGCCGCAAGGTGGTGCCCGCCGTGAACGGCTCGAAGTCCGGCGCCGCGCTGCTCGCGCTCGCGGGAATGGCGGACGCGAAAAAAACGGCCGACGAGGTGCTCAAGGTCGGCGGGGCGAAGGATGTCTCGACCTTCTACGGCTTCTACGTGCTGCAGGCGTTGGCCAAGGCGGGCGAGATGGACGCCGCGCTGGACATCGTGCGGACCTATTGGGGCGGGATGCTGGACCGCGGGGCGACGACGTTCTGGGAGGATTTTAACCTCGACTGGCTGAAGGATTCGGCGCGCATCGACGAACTCGTGCCCGCGGGCAAAAAGGACCTGCACGGGGACTTCGGCGCCTACTGCTACGAGGGTTTTCGCCACAGCTTCTGCCACGGATGGGCGAGCGGCCCCACGGCGTGGCTGAGCCAGAGCGTGCTCGGCGTGGCGCCCCTCGCGCCGGGCTTTGCGCAGGTGCGAATTTCCCCGCAGCTCGGCTCGCTGAAATGGGCCGAGGGAATCTATCCCACACCGCACGGCCCGATCCGGGTGCGTCACGAAAGACAGGCCGACGGCAGCATCAAGTCCGACGTGAAGCTGCCCGAGGGAGTGGAGTGGGTGAAGTGATGAAACGCACGGCACTTCCCGTGGTCGCGGCGCTGCTCGCCGCCGCCGCACGCGCATCCGCCGCGGTGCCGGAGCTGAGCGTCGCGGGCGAGTGGGACGTGCGGGTGATTTTGGCGGAGCCCAAAGTGGACGCCGTGCTGCGCGTGTCGCCGCCGCAGGCGATCGAGGTGCGCGCGGAGAAGGTGGATGCGTTGCCGGTGTACCGCCCCGAGGGTGGGGCGTGGACCTTCGGTACGCGGCTGCGGGCCGTGGTCTCGCAGGAGACGAGCACGCCGTATCTGCTCGACCCCGCGAGCGTCGTATTGCGGAGCGGCGCGGACGAGGCGGCGCCCGTTTTTCGCCTGCACGAGGATTACGAATTGGAGCCGGTGTGGGGAACCTTCGGGCGCCTCCCGGCGGGACACATCGCGGAGAGCGCGACGGTGTATGTGAGCTACCGCTACACGCCACAGCGGCTCGACAGCCTCGTGCTGAAGGCCGACGGAATCGTGGAATGGCGGGCGGGCGAACCGCGCAGCTCGATCCCGGACGTGCCTGCGATCGCCGCGGGCGAACGCCGGCTGGGGAATGTGTGGTTCCCGCGCGCCGCGCCCAAACTCGCGCCCGAACAACTTTTTCCCATCCTCGAAGCCGCCTATCCCGAGCCCGCGAAACCCTCGCCGAGCATCGCGGAAACCGCGCTCCCCAAGTCGATGGCGAAACTGCGCGTGGGGGAGCCGCTGCGTGTGCTCGCGTGGGGCGACAGCGTGACTGACGCGACCTATCTTCCCGACCCGGACAAACAGCGCTGGCAGGAACAATTCGTAGCGCGGCTGCGCGAACATTTTCCCAAGTCCAAGATCGAGCTGGTGACGGTCGGGTGGGGCGGACGGAACACCGCGAGTTTCCTGAAGGAGCCGCCCGGCAGCCCGCATAACTACAAGGAAAAGGTGCTCGACGCGAAACCGGACGTGGTGGTGTCAGAGTTTGTGAATGACTCGAATCTGAATCCGCAGGCGGTGGAGCAACGATACGGAAAGCTGCTCGCGGATTTCGCGGCGATCGGCGCGGAATGGGTGATCCTCACGCCCCATTACGTGCGGCCGGACTGGATGGGCCTGGCGCGGGAGCGGGAGATCGATGACGACCCGCGGCCGTACGTGGCGGGCCTGCGGGAATTCGCGGCGCGGCACGGCGTGGCACTGGCGGATGCGTCGCGGAGGTACGGACGTTTGTGGCGGCAGGGCTTGCCCTACAGCGCGCTGCTGATGAACTCGATCAATCACCCCGACGCACGCGGCCAGAAGATCTTCGCCGACGCGCTGATGGAGCTTTTCCCATGAAACGCACGCTCGCCCAAAGTCTCGCCCTGCTCGCGCTCGCCGCGGGCGCATCCGCCGCCCTGACGCCCGCGAATCTCCGCACGGAATGGCTGCCGAACCCGGCGGGAATCGATGAGACGAAACCGCGCCTTTCGTGGCGGGTCGAGGAATCCGATGCGGCCATCACGGGCCAACGGCAGACGGCCTTCCGGATCGTGGCGGCGTCGAGCGCGGCGGCCCTGACGAAAGGCGAGGGCGACCTGTGGGACAGCGGAAAGGTGGCCGGGGATGAGACGCTCAATATCGAGTACGGCGGCAAGGCGCTGGCGAGCGGAGAGGCGGTTTTTTGGAAAGTGCGCGTGTGGGACAAGGACGGTGCGGAGTCGCCTTGGAGCGCGGCGGGGGAGTGGTCGATGGGATTGCTCAAGCCGGAGGATTGGAAGGCGCAGTGGATCTCGTTCAAGGACGAGGCGCCGTTGCACTCGGACCGCTCGAAGCTGTTCCTGCCGCCGGCGCGGCACTACCGGAAGGATTTTAACCTCAAGCAACCGGTGAAGCGCGCGATGTTGTATGTGTCCGCGCTCGGGATCGCCGAGCCGCACCTCAATGGCGAGCGGGTGGGGGACGCGTATTTCGAGCCGGGCTGGGCGGATTATCATCAGCGCGTCTACTACCGCGCGCATGACGTGACGAAGCTCGTGCGCGAGGGCGCGAACTGCGTGGGTGCGGTCGTGGCGGACGGGTGGTACTCCGGTTACGTCGGATACGCGTTGCTCGTCGGCTACGGTCCGAACAAAGCTGGCCGGGCGATCTACGGAAAAACGCCGGCGCTGCTCGCGCAACTCGATGTGGAGTATGCGGACGGCTCGCGTGAGATCGTCGGCACGGATGCGACATGGCAGACGAGCGGCGACGGCCCGGTGCGCGAGGCGGATCTCATCATGGGCGAAAACTACGACGCGCGGCGGTCATCGGCGCTGTGGAGCCGGGAGCGAACGACGATCGACCAGGACGATGCGTGGAAGTGGCAGCCCGCGATCCGGGCGGAGGAAAATGGGAGCGTGAAGGCGAAATTTTCACAGCCCGGCGTGGAGAACGAAGTCGAGCTCGGTTTTCAAAAGCCGAACAAACTCGCGGCCTACACGGCGCCCGCGATCCGCGTGACGCAGGAGCTTCCGGCGAAGAAGATCAGCGAACCGTCGCCGGGTGTGTTTGTGTTCGACTTCGGGCAGAACTTCGCGGGCAACGTGCGGCTGAAAGTGAAAGGGGCCGCGGGCACAAAACTCACGCTGCGCTACGGGGAGATGTTGCACCCGGACGGGCGGCTGATGACGGAGAACCTGCGGAAGGCGCGCGCGACGGATTTTTACACGCTGCGCGGCGGTGCGGAGGAAGTGTGGACACCGCGGTTCACGTATCACGGTTTCCAATACTGCGAGGTGAGCGGTCTGACGGAACGTCCGCCGCTGGAAATGCTGACGGGCCTCGTGCTGCACAATGACACGGCGCTTTCGTCGAAGTTCGAGTGCAGTGATCCCGTGATGACGCAGTTTTGGAAAAACACGGTGTGGACGCAGAGGGCGAATTTCATCGAAATCCCGACGGACTGCCCGCAGCGGGACGAGCGTCTCGGCTGGATGGGCGACGCGCAGATCTATGCGCGCACGGCGAGCTACAATGCGGACGTGGCGGCCTTCTTCACGAAGTGGACCGACGACGTGCAGGAGTCGCAGCGGGACTCGGGAGCGTATCCCGACTACGCCCCGTATCCCTTTGCACACGGGGCTCCCGGGGCGACGCACGGCACGGCGTGGACGGACGCGGGGATCATCGTGCCCTACACGATGTGGAAGGTGTACGGCGACACGCGGCTGGTGGCGAGGCACTGGGATTCGATGGTAAAATTCATGGAATGGCGCGCGAAATCGGACCCGAAGATGCAGGGCGTGAAGATCGGCAACACATGGGGCGACTGGCTGAACGTGAACGAGGATACGCCGATCGAATACATCGACCTCTGCTACTACCGCCTCAGCGCATCCCTGATGCGGGTGATGGCGGACGCGCTCGGCAAGGTGCAGGAACGCGACGCGTATGGTCGGCTCGGGGATGAGTTGCGCGCATCCTTCCGCGCGAAATACCTCAAGGCGGACGGCTCGCTCGCGGTCGATACGCAGACCGCGCATGTGCTGGCTTTGGAAAATCGCCTCATGGACGAGCCCGCGGAATCCGCGGCGGTGGCCGCGCGGCTCGCGGCGAAGATCGCGAAAAACGACTTCCGCATGGCGACGGGATTTCTCGGCACAAAGCCGTTGCTCTTCAGCCTCAGTGCGAACGGCCAGAACGACCTCGCGTGCCGGCTTTTCCAGAGCCGGAAGTTTCCGAGTTGGGGCTACGAGGTGGAGCAGGGCGCGACGAGCGTGTGGGAGCGCTGGGACAGCTTCACGAAGGAGCACGGCTTTAATGGTGCGACCGGCAAAAACAACGCGGCGATGAACAGCTTCTCGCACTACTCCTTCGGCGCCGTGATGCAGTGGGGATTCCAGACGCTCGCGGGCATCGACAGCGACGGGCCGGGCTTCAAGCGGATCGTCATCCACCCTTACATCCCGACCGCGGGCAGCAATCCCGACGGGAAGCCGATCGAATGGGTGCGCGCCAGCTACGACCACCCGCGGGGCGTCATCGCGAGCGAATGGAAACGCGAGGGAGGCAAGGTGCTGCTCGACGTGACCGTTCCCGCCAACACCAGCGCGAGTGTTGTGTTGCCGTCCGGTAAAGTGGCCGACGTGGGCGCGGGCCGGTACCACTTCGAAAGCGCGGACGTGCCATGATTCGCAAGGCATTCGTGATGTCGGTCGATCCGGGGGCGGAAGCCGAATACGAGCGGCGCCACCATCCGATTTGGCGTGAGCTGGAGGTGACGTTGCGCGCGCACGGCGTCCTCGATTATTCGATCTTCCTGAACTCCGAAACGCACCAGCTCTTTGCGGTCGCGGACATCGACAGCGAAGAGCGTTGGGAGGCCATCGCGGAGACGGATGTCTGCCGCCGGTGGTGGGCGCACATGAGCGATCTGATGCCGACGAATACCGACCATTCGCCGGTCGTCGAGCCGCTGCGCGAAGTCTTCCGCCTTTCCCAACGATGAGTCAGCAAATCCATCTCGGTATCGATCTCGGCGCGGAAAGCGGGCGCGTGATGGCGGGCATTTGGGACGGCCGCTCGATGCAGCTCGACGAGCTCCACCGCTTCCAAAACGGCGCGATCGAAATCGGCGGCACGCTCCGTTGGGACGTGCTCGGGCTTTGGCGCGAAGCGCAGCACGGCCTCGCCCGCGCGGCGCAGAAGTATGGCGGCGCGATCGTGTCGATCGGCGTCGATACGTGGGCTCTGGATTACGTGCTGCTGTCCAAAACCGACGAGCTGCTCGGCCTGCCATTTCACTACCGCGACCCGCGCACGCGCGGCCTGATGGAGGTTGCGTTTGCGAAGCTGTCTCGCGCCCGGATTTTCGCGCACAGCGGACTGCAGTTCATGGAAATCAACACGCTGTACCAGCTCCTCGCGATGCAGCGCGATCACCCGGAGGTCCTCGCCGCGGCCGACGGGCTGCTCATGATTCCCGACTTCCTGAACTGGTGCCTCACCGGCGAGCGCGCCGTGGAATTCACGAACGCCACCACGACGCAGTTCTGCGATCCGGCCACGCGCGGATGGTCGGCGGAAATTCTCGGCGCGTTCGATCTTCCTGCGCGCATCCTGCCGCCGCTCATCGAACCGGGCACCGTGCTCGGCGGGCTTCACGCGGCGGCCGTCCAGACGACCGGCATCCGCGGCGCGCAAGTCATCGTGCCGGCGACCCACGACACCGGTTCGGCCGTCGCGGGCGTGCCGACGGCGCGCACGGGCCGGGCGGATTGGGCGTATCTCAGCTCGGGCACATGGTCGCTGCTCGGCGTCGAAGTGCCGCGCGCGATCCTCACCGAGCGGGCCCTGGAGCTGAATGTCACCAACGAGGGCGGCGTTGACGGCACGTATCGGCTGCTCAAGAACATCATGGGCCTGTGGCTGGTGCAGCAGTGCAAGCGGGCCTTCGAGGCGCGCGGGAAAAACTACGACTACGCCGAACTCGTGCGGCTCGCCGAGACCGCGCCCGCGTTCCGCTCGCTCATCGATCCCGACGACGCGCGATTCCTCAGTCCCGCCGACATGCCCGCGGCGATCGCGGGGTATTGCAGCGAGACGGGCCAGTCGGTCCCGGACACCGACGGCGCACTCGTCCGCTGCTGCTTTGAAAGCCTGGCCCTCAAATACGCCGTCGTGCTCGGGTGGCTGGAAGAACTCACCGGCGAGCGTATCGAAGTGATCCACATCGTCGGCGGCGGTTCGCGCAACGTCTTCCTCAACCAATGCACCGCCGACGCCTGTGGTCGGCCGGTCGTTGCGGGGCCGGTCGAGGCGACGGTGCTGGGCAATCTGCTCATTCAAGCGCGGACCCGCGGCGAAATCGGTTCGCTCGACGAAATGCGGAAGGTGGTCCGCGACGGCGGCGGCATCACCGAGCACGAGCCGCGTAATGCCGACGCATGGCGCGAGCAGCGGGAACGTTTCGCGCAGCTCCTCGCCTGAAGCCGCGATTACACCTTTTCGTCGCTCGCGACGAGACCGTCCCGGATGCGGATGATTCGGTTGGCGTGTCGCGCGACTTGTTCCTCGTGCGTGACGACGATGAGGGTGTTGCCCTTGTCGGCGAGGGATTGGAATAGCTCGAGGATTTCCTGGCCGGTGCGTGTGTCAAGGTTGCCGGTGGGTTCGTCGGCGAGGAGGATGGAGGGTTTGTTCACGAGCGCGCGGGCGACGTCGACGCGCTGGCGCTGGCCGCCGGACATTTCGTTCGGCTTGTGCGAGACGCGGTCGGCGAGGCCGACATCGCGCAGGGCGGCGAGGGCGATTTCCCGGCGCTCATCGAGGCCCATGCCGGCGTAGATGAGCGGGAGTTCGACGTTTCGCAGGGCGCTGGAGCGGGCGAGCAGGTTGAAGGTTTGGAAGACAAAACCGATCTCGCGATTGCGGATCTCGGCGAGTTCGTTGTCGTCCATTTCGCCGACGCTGTGTGAGTTCAGTTCGTAAGTTCCGGAGGACGGAGTGTCGAGGCAGCCGAGCAGGTTCATCAGCGTGCTTTTGCCGGAGCCGGACGGGCCCATGATGGCGACATATTCGCCGCGCTCGATGGTGAGCGTGACGCCGCGCAGGGCGTGGACGGTTTCGCTGCCCATCTCGTAGTGGCGGCGGATGTCGTCGAGGCGGATGAGGCTCACTTGGCGGCTTTCGGTGCGTCGGCGCCGACCTTCACGCGTTTGCCGTCTTCGAGGTCTTTGCTGATCGCTTTGTATCCGCCGGAGACGATCTGCTGGCCTTCGCTGAGGCCGGAGGCGATCTCGAAAAAATCGTTGTCGCTGATGCCGGTTTTGACCGGGATCATTTTGACGTGGTCACCTTCGAGGGAGAACACGACCTCGACGGGTTTGACGGGCTCGGGCGCCTTGCCTTCGCGCGGCGTCGCGAGCGGCGCCGGTCCCCCGATCGGGAGGCGCGTCGTGACGCTTTGGATCGGGACGGTCAGGACGCCCTTGCGGGAACGGGTCTCGATTTCGGCCGTGACGGACATGCCCGGGCGGAACGCCTCCTTGTCTTCGACCCGGATTTTGACCTCGAATTTCGGCGCCTCCTGCGACTGGCTGCCGCCGCCGAGCGGGCTGGCACTCGATCCCTTCGAGGCGTTGGCGATGGCGGTGACGGTGCCTTTGAATTTGCGATCCTTGAAGGCGTCCACCTCGATGCGGGCGGTCTGGCCGACTTCGATGAGCACGACGTCGATCTCGCCGATGTCCACGCGGGCCTCCATTTCGTCGAGACGGGCGATGGTCATCATCTCGGTGCCCATATTAAAGGAGGTGCCGAGGACGCGCTCGCCGAGCTGCGATTTGAGTTTGGTCACGGTGCCGTCGATGGGCGATTTGATCGTGGTCTTGGCGAGATCGTCGTTCGCCTTGTCGAGCGCGAAGCGCGATTGGTCGACCTGGTTGACGGAGTTTTCGAGCCGGAGGCGGGCGACTTCGTAGGTGGTTTTGAAATCCATGAAGACACTCGCGGAGATCAGTTTGTTCTTCGAGAGCTCCTCGTTCTGCCGGAATTGCGCCTCGGCTTTGGCGTACTCCGCTTCCGCCTGGCTGCGGCCGCCAAGGGCGAACTTGTAGTTGGCCTCCGCCGAGTTCCGGCCGGCCTGGTAGTTGTCGGGTTTGATTTGAATGAGCAGGTCGCCCTTCTTGACGGGCTGCCCTTCGACGACGGGCAGTTCGATGATTTCACCCGCGACTTCCGGGCTGATCATGACCTGCGTGACGGGTTGGATGCGCCCGTTGGCCACGACGGTTTCAGTGAGGTCCCGCCGCGCGACTTTTTCCGTCTGGACGATGACGGTGTCGTCCGGCTTTTTGAGAAAATAATACGTCCCAGCGGCGGCGGCTGAGAGCAGGAGGAACAGCGCGACGAGGAGTTTTTTCTTGGAGCGCTTTTTGGATTTCTGCATCGGGGCGGGGAGGCGTGGCTTCTGCCAGAGGTCGGAGGAAAACGCGAACGGTCTTTTTCGGGGCGGAATTGCATCGGGCGCGGGCTGCGCTATTTAGGCGCGCGCCATGGTCGAGAGTTTTCCCGTCATCCTTTTTTATAAATACACCGCGATCGCCGACCCCGAGGGGTTTGCGGCGGGGCAGCGGGCGTTGTGCTTCAGGCTCGGGTTAAAAGGGCGAATCCTGATCGCGACCGAGGGGATCAATGGGACGCTGGCCGGTCCTCGCGAGGCGGTGGACGAATACGTGGCGGCGCTCCGGGCAGACGAACGATTTGCGGATATCGGGATCAAGACGAGTCCGGGCGACGCCGGGACGTTTCCAAAGCTGGTGGTGAAAGTGCGTGCGGAAATCGTGACGCTCGGAGCGGGGCCGCTCGCGCCTGATTTCGACAATCACCTGAGCCCCGCGGAGTGGAAGCGGGCGATCGAATCGGACCCGGATGTCGTCCTCGTGGACGTGCGGAATCGCTACGAATCGAGCGCGGGCAAGTTTGAGAACGCCGTGGCGTGCGAGATCGAACATTTTCGCGACCTGCCCGATTACGTGGAGCGGCTCGCGGGGCTGAAAGGCCGGAAGGTGTTGATGTATTGCACGGGCGGCATTCGTTGCGAGAAGGCCTCGGCACTCTTTCGCAGCCGCGGTTTTAAGAACGTCTTCCAGCTTCACGGAGGGATCGCGACGTATCAGGAGGAGTTTGGAAACGAGCACTGGCTGGGCGAACTTTTCGTGTTCGACCAACGGATGACCGTGCGCGTGGAGGAGGGGATCGTGCCGCTCGGGCAGTGCGCGCACACGGGCCGGGCGACCGGTCGTTTCGTGAACTGCCTGCATGATCCGTGTCACGTGCTCTTTCTGCTAGCGGGGGAGACGGAGCGGGAAAACGACGCGACGCGGTTGTGCCCGGAGTGTCTCGCGAGCGGCCTGACGCCCGACACGGCGGACTACAAGGGGAGTCCTGCGCGGGCGCGTGGGGAGGCGGTTTGAAAAGCACTTGTCACGGTGAGTCGCGTTGGTAGAGTCGCGCCCGCTTTCCCGAAGGCGCTCTTATTACACGAATGAACCTCGGAGATTTACTCTCGCTCGACCAAATCATCCCGGAGATGCAGGCCACGGAACGGTGGAGTGCGATCGTGGAGCTGGTGGATTTACTGGTCCGGCGCGATCAGATCAAAGCGGAGGACCGCGACGTGGTGCTCGCGGCGCTGAGGCAGCGGGAGGAGACGATGAGCACGGGGATCGGGTTTGGGATCGCGATTCCGCACGCGTCGTCGGATCGGGTGGGGCAGGTGGTCGCGGCGTTTGGGCGGTCGCCCGGCGGGATCGAGTTCGATTCGCTGGATAATGCGCCGGTGAAGTTCATCGTGCTCTTCGTGGTGCCGAAGGATCAGTTTCAGACTCATCTGCGGACGCTGGCGGCGATCGCGAAGTTCCTAAACGATCGCTCGGTGCGTGAGCGGCTCGGTGCGGCGGGCTCGGCACGCGACATCCTCAGCATTTTTGCCAATAACGCGCCCAAGTAGCGGCTTAAGGGCGGCGCCAGGTTTCAGGTCGGCGGCACGGGCGCATTCCTTTTCATGATGACCATTTCTTCCCTACTCGAAGCAAAATTGTCCGCCGCGCTGGACGGTGCGAACGCCCATGTGTCGGCAGCGACGGACGCGCGTTTTGGCGATTACCAGACGAACGTGGCGATGATCCTGGCGAAACAGCGCCGCGCGAATCCGC
>JAYTDO010000572.1:0-2085 GCA_043735935.1 Chthoniobacteraceae bacterium | reverse complement strand
TTTTGCATCCGCGAAAGGCGTCAGCCTTGCACCTTGCCGAGCGTGTCCTTGAGCGCCTTCGCCGAGCTTTGCAGGCCGTTGAGTTCCTTCGGCCAAAGCTCGATCTCGATCTGCTGCAACACGCCCGCGCGACCGACGACCGTCGGCACACTGATCGCCACATCACGGATGCCGTAGGTGCCTTTGACCAAGGCCGACACGGGCAAAATGCGGCGGCGGTCGAGCGCGATGCAATCGATCACCTCGCGGATCGCCACGCCCACGGCCCAGCCCGCGCCGCCTTTGCGCGAGATGACTTCCGCGCCGCTCTTCTGCGTGCGCTCGAAGATTTGGGTTTGGAAAGTGGGCGTGACGCCGGCGAACTTCGTGAGCGGGAAACCATCGACGGTCGCGGAGGACCAGATGGGCACCATCGAGTCACCGTGTTCGCCGAGAATCATCGCGCGGACTTGCGTGGCGGGGAGTTTGATCGAGTCGGCGATGAGCGAGCAGAAGCGCGAGGTATCGAGCATCGTGCCGAGGCCGATGACCTGATTTTCCGGCAGACCCGTTTCCTTCCACGCGAGATAGGTGAGAATATCGACCGGATTCGAGACGACGAAAATGATCGCGTCCTTTTTGATCCCCGCGGTCTTGAGGCTCGCGATGATGCCGCGGAAAAGCGTGACGTTGCGGTTGATGAGATCGAGCCGCGATTCGTCAGGTTTCCGGCGAAGACCGGCAGTGATGCAGATGATGTCGGCATCGGCGCAGTCGGCGTAGTTACCCGCGCGGATGACCTGGTCGCTGCAAAACGCCGCGCCGTGCAAAAGGTCGAGCGCCTCACCTTCCGCGGTCGCTTGGTTGGCATCGAGGATGAGAAGTTCGCGGACCACGCCGCTGCATTGCAGCGCAAACGCCGCGCAAGAACCGACGCGGCCTCCGCCGCCAATGATGGCTACTTTCATGTTACTTCGAGAGGTTGGCGACGATCTCGTCGGTGAGTTTTTGCACGAGCGCTTCGAGGTCGGCGTCGCTCGTGGCGGCGCCGTTGGTCATCGGATTGAACGGCGTAACCGGCGACGAGCAGCCATGCGAGCCGCACATCTGCGTCCACGGATCGACTTCGCACAGCCCCGCCGGCTTGAGGTCGTAGCGGTCGTCGGGCAGGCCGAGGCTCTTCTTGATGTTCAGCAGTTCCGGCAGCTTGTCGCAAGGGATCGACGCACCGCCGGGAATGGACTGCGCGAGAATCACCGTGCGGCAATACGCATCGGTGATCTCCATTTTGAAATACGCATCCTCGACCGATTTGCCCCAGCAGATAACGCCGTGATTACCCATGAGGATCGACTGATGTTTAGGCGCGAGCGGGAAAATCTCCGCCGCAATTTCCGGACTGCCCGGTGTCTTGTAAGGCGTATAGGCTACGGTGCCGACGAACACTTCCAACTCCGGGATCAAACGCGGCGGCGGCTGCATTCCTTTGATCGCGAACGCGCCCGCGTGGCACGGATGCGCATGGCAAACGCTCATGGCTTCCGGCGTCGAGTGGAAAATGGCCATGTGGGTAGTTATCTCGCTGGAACGCTTCCAAGTCCCTCCGCATTGCGTGCCCTTGCCATCGACCATGCACATCATGTCGGGCTTCATGAAGCCTTTGCTCACGCCGGTCGGCGTGCAGATGAAACGATCCGGCCCGAGGCGCGCGGAGATGTTACCGCCATTGCCATCGCAATACTCGCGCGCCCAGATGCGGCGTCCGATGTCGCAGATTTGCTCTTTGATTTCGTTCGCCTCCTTCGAGGCGAAAAGGCGCACGTCATCCGCGCTGTAACCACCGGGAGCATTGCTCGCGGCGGGTGCCGGCGAAGCCGCAGGTGCAGCGGCGCTGGAATCAAAGACGACCTTGATTCCAGCTTCCGTGAAGATGTCCTTCGCGCCGGGCGTGAGCCGGATTTCCACGTTCTGCCGGAACTCTTTCGCGCCGGTTTTCACAAACTCGGCGGCTTCTTTTTGGGCGATCAGTTGCATAGTTTACTCCTTGTAGAAAAATTCATCGACGAGCGCGGCGCAGTAGGCATCCACGGGGGTTGGCTTCTCAAA
>JAYTDO010000571.1:0-5109 GCA_043735935.1 Chthoniobacteraceae bacterium | reverse complement strand
ATTCAGATGCTCGACGCTCACCACCGCGAAACCATCTGCGGTAAAGGCACGGTAGAGATCGGTGATATTCGTGCGCGTGACGGTGGACCAGCCGCCGCCGGGCAACCAGATGAAGACCGGCAGCGGCCCGGCCGGCGGATTTTTCGGCAGGTAAATATCGAGCTTCACATCGACCGAGCCGTGCGTCGCATACGTGATCGCGGGCTGCTGCACCCACGCCACCGACGCATCGTTGTCCGTGATATTCACCGTCGCGCTCGATGCGCCGCCGACGATGTAGCCCGCGCTCGGCGTGATCGTGACGATGACCGTCTCCGTGCTCTCGACGGGCGCATCGTCGATGACGTTCACGTTCACAATGGCCGTGGTCTGCCCCGACGCGATGGTCACGCTCGTCGGCAGCGCCGTGTAATCCGCGCCGCCTGTGGCCGTGCCGCTCGTGGTGAAAGTGATGGTGAGTGCGCCCGTCGTCGGCATGGTGCGGGTGAAGGTGAAGCGGCCATTCGTGCTCGGCTCCGTGGCGTCCGCGATGGTGGCCGCGACCGTCACCGTCGAGCCGGTACCGCCGCTGTCATTGTCCGCGATGTTCACCGTTGCGCTCAACGGCGAACCCAGCGTGTAAGCCGCATTCGCGCTCAGCGTGACGATGACTGTCTCTGTGCTTTCCGCCGTGGTGTCGTCAATCGGCGCGACCGTCAGCGTCGTGCTCGCCTGGCCCGCCGCGATGCTCACGCTGGTGCCGAGCGCGGTGAAATCCGTGCCGCTCGTCGCCGTCCCGCTCACGGCGAAGTTGACCGTCAGCGCACTCGTCGTCGCGCCCGTGCGCGTGACTGTGAAAGTGCCCGTCGTGCCAGGTTCGGCGGCGTTCGCGTTCGTCGCGGCAATCGTGACCGTCGGCAGCCCGGTGCCACCATCATCGTCGGTGATGTTGATGGTCGCGCTCGCCGGCGAACCCACGGTGTAGTTTGCATTCGCGCTGATCGTGCAGATCGCCGTCTCGGTGCCTTCCACGAGCGAATCATTTACCACCGTGAGCGTCAGCGTGCCCGACGCCTGTCCCGCCGGAATCGTGAATGTCGTGCCGCCCGGCAACGTGTAATCGGTCGCGCGCGCAGCAGTGCCGCTGGTGCTGAAATTCACGGCAAGCGAACTGGCCGTGCTGCCCGTGCGCGTGAACGTCCAAGCCCCGGCGTTGCTGGGTTCCCCGGCGTCCGCGTCGGTCGCGGTAACCGTCACCACGGGCAGCGAGGACGTGTCGTTATCCGTGATATTCACCGACGCGGTGGTGATGGCACCGAGCGCATACGTCGCGCTACTGGCGATGGAAAGCGTCACCGTTTCCGTGCCTTCCACGAGCGTGTCGTCGATCGGCGAGACCGCCAGCGCGACGCTGCTTTGCCCCGCCGGAATCACCGCGCTGGTGCCGAGCGACGTGTAATCCGTGCCGCCCGTCGCGCTGCCGCTCATCGTGAAATTCACCGTCAGCGCGCCGGTCGTCGCGCCCGTGCGCGAGATTGTGAATTGGCCCGGCGTGCTCGGCTCCGCCGCCGTCGTGATCGTGTCCGCGACGGTCACCACGGGCAGTGGCGGCGAGTCGTCATCGAGCACATTCACCGTCGCGGAAGTCGGCGAACCGAGATTGTAAGCCGCGTCCGCCGCGAGCGTGAGCACCACGGTTTCCGTCGTCTCCTGCGCCGCATCCTGCAGCGTTGCCACCGTCACCAAGGCGCTGCTTTGCCCGGCGGGAATGCTCACGCTTGTTCCCAACGAAACGAAATCCGCGCCGCTCGCCGCCGTTCCACTCACGGAAAAATTCACCGTCAGCGCCGAAGTCGTCGCGCCCGTGCGCGTGATCGTGAATGCGCCCGTGTCGCCGCCTTCCGTCGCGCTGGCATCGCTCGCGATCACCGACACCGAAGCCAGCGCCGGCGCGCCCAGCGGCTTCACGATGGTGAGATACATCTGCCCGGAAGGCGCGGGCGCATTGGTGCCGCAACTCACCACGGAGTTCGCCGCGAAATCTTTTTTGAAGAGCGTGTAACGCGGCGCGTTCGAGTTCAGATTCCCCGAAGTCACGACGAGTTGCTCGCCGGTGTTCGTGTAAGTCGAAAGCCACGCGGGCCGAGGCGTGCCCTGGTCGCTGTGCGCGATGAAGACCGTCGCATCCGCCGTCACGCGGAAGGTGAAAATCGGGTCCGCCGTGTAAGCCACGTAGTTTTTTCCCGGCGTGATCGGGCGAATCCAATCCAGCCCCGCCACGCTCGCGGGCGGTGGAGCCATGATGAAATACTTCACGAGACTGCCCGCCTGATCCGCCTCCTTGAGATTCGCATTGATCTTCCAACCCGTGCCGCTGCTCGTGTCGTTGTTGAGCGGATCGAGGATCGTGAGGTCCGCGATGATGCCGCTTGGCGCGACGATGGGCTGCGCCGGAATGTTGTAGGGCGGGATGAAATGGTAGCCGTTCCAAATCGTCGCGACGCTCTGATTTGGAAACCAATCCGCCTTCGCCTTGTCGCCCGCATATGTCGCGTAGCTGGCGATGGCCTTCGTCTTAATATCCCCAAGCCACCCGTTGCTTTCCACGATCGGATTGAGCGTCACCGTCCCATCTCCGGTGCCCGCGCTGGTCGGCAGCCGCAGATCGAGCACCGCCGCGAGCCATGGGAAAATCAGCGTCGTCAGCGCCGTGTCGTTGTCCGTGTGATTGCCGTCGTTGTGGATGAAAAATGTCCACGGTGCCCCGTGCGCGCGGCCCCATTCCACGAGCCCCTGCAACACCACGGGATTGATGAAGCCATCGTTGTTGTCGAAATTGTGAATCATCGGCACGCCGTACACGCCGCTGAAATCATACGTCGGAAAGTCGCCGTTCTCCCCGCTGCGGTTCGCATTGAAGCCATCGTTCCCCGCCGCCAGCATCACCCCATGCAGCCCCACCACCGCGATGCCGCGCGCCGGATTCGCAATCACCGCCGAAGCCGCCGCGCTCGCCCCCGCCGAAGTCCCGCAAGTCGCAAACGGCGCATTGGCAATCTCCGGATGCCCGCTCGCCGTCGCGATGGCCGGCAAGTCCCCGACCGTCTGCGCCAGCCCCACGCGCTGCGCCAGACAGAAGTCCCGCCAAATCTGCGGCGTGCCCCCTTGCAGCGGCGTGCCGCCGACGACCATCGCGCGGATGTTCGTGACGCCCGGCGGCAGATAGTAGGTCTGCGCAAAAGCGGACGCGGCGAAGCTGAGGAGTGCGGCGAGGAGGGTGTGGCGAAGTTTCATAGGAGGTGAGTCGAGTCGGGAACGTCAAGGTTTCGAGACGGAGCTTCATTTCTGGCAGTGACTAGCCTTTCCACCTGCCACACTATGGACCGCCAGAGCGGGGCGAAGATTCGGGGAGTGAGAGCTTTGCCAGAAATACGTCCGATAACCATGTGTAGATGAGTTTGCCGCTTTCACCGAATCACTCCTCCTTGTTGAGCTTACTGTTGGATGCTTTGATCGTGGGCTCACCGGTAAGATACTTGTGCGCAATGAGAAAATGATCGACTTCGACAAGGGTGGTATTCATCCAAAGCGGCCCGTTAAAAAATCCGTGGCCTTGGTCGGGGGCACTAAAAAGGATCGCCTCGATACCCGCCTTTTTCGACTTGGCTAGGAATTCCCGACCTTGCCTGATGAAGCCGTCTTTTTCACCGTAAAATAGGATGCTGGGCGGAGTGTCCTTGCGGATATACAGCATGGGCGAAATGGCCCTCTTCTCCTCTGCGGTAAGCTCCCTGACCGCGCTCGCGGTTTCGCGTTCCATGTCCAGAACCGGGTTGAAGAGCACCAATAGGTTCGGCTTGGAGGATATTCGGCCATCCTCATCCCTGGAATCGTAAGTCTCCGTCATCGCGGTCACCGCAGCCAAATGGCCGCCCGCAGAACCGCCAGAGCCGACAATCCGCTCAGGGTCGATGCCCAGCTTCGCGGCGTGGCCCCTCATCCACCGGACCGCACTTTTCGCGTCCTCGACGCAAACCAAAGGACTGATCCTTACACGATAATCAGCACATATCGCGACCATGCCACGGCTGGAAAAATATTCCGCTTGTGTGATGAATTGCTTGGGAGACCCCATGGACCAAGCGCCTCCGAAGAAGAAAACAATGGCCGGTCGCTGGTCGGTCGCTTTCCAACCTTCAGGGAAATGGACGAAGAGGATGAGGTCTTTGTCTTTGGTTTTCTTGAAGACGAACTCCTCGACTCGTCCGCTTGCAGGCGGTAGCTCCGCAGCAAAGGCTGGCTCACTGGCGATGCCGACCGATACGGCCGCCAAGCACAAAAGGATTCGACTGGATTTCATGGTAAGTGCTTCTGTTATGAGATCGTTGATCTAGCGCGGGGGTCGGCATCTTCAGATTCGGGGTCGGGGAAAATGGTAGGTGACGAGACGATTCATCATGCGTGCATGGTCGTTTGATCCGAAGGACTACGGCTTCACTTTGTCTTTCTGTTTGTCGCGATAGAGCTGCCAGACGTTATCCCAGATCCACTTTGTGTCCTTCTCCTCAACGCCGGTCTTAAAGGTGATTTGATGGGGGTCTTTCCCGCTGATGAAGGTGTAGATCAGACAGCCATAGGCATACTGACCAAGTTCCGTCGGGTGAATGCCACCTTGTTCCCATCCAGTTGGCCGTGGCCCGCCGCTCCGGCCGGTTTGCTCTTTCGCGCGGGCTGCTTCCGAGAGGAGAAGGCCGGGAATATAGAGAACATCATGCTTCTTTCCGTCAATCAGCCGGTCCTTCATGGCTTGGAAGGCTCGATCAAACAGGGGAACTACTGTCTCGACCGGCGGGCTTTTAGGCCCTTTGAACAGCATGTAGAGCATCGTTTTCGCCCCATGCTTCGTGATGATTTCGTGGCAGTCGGCCGCAGCCGCGATCAGGTCTTCTGGCTTCCTCAGACTCCAGCATTCGTTGTGCATGCTAAGCAGGACGTAATCAAATTTCTCAGCGGCCAGCTTCCGTTCCAAAATCGGCCTGTAACTCATATAGTCGCCGTAGCCAAATTCCTTGCCTTGATCGACCTCTGCATAGACGACGCCGTCGGCTTGGCCCCAAGCCTGTATCGCCT
>JAYTDO010000570.1:0-2771 GCA_043735935.1 Chthoniobacteraceae bacterium | reverse complement strand
ATCGCCCGCTCTTCGCGGATCGTGGGTAAAAAGTCGATCACCGCGCGGCGTCCGGGTTCGCCTACAATATCGCCGAGGAATAAAAGTCTGAGCACGCGCAGTCCTTAATGGGCGCGCGTGCCGAGAGCACGCGGAATTTTTCCGCGCTAGCGCGAGGCCGTGTCCAATGGCTTGAGGCGGTATCCCTGGATGCGGCTTGGCACATCTTTCAGATAGACACCTTTCAGGTCATCGAGCCGCGTGAGAACCCACGGCGACAGGAAATTCTCGCCGTTTTTCGTGTAGACGATGTCGTCGGCGACGTAGGCGCAGCTGTGGAAGGCGTTGCCGTTTTTCGAATCGAGAAAAAAGAGGACGTCGCCGAATTGATACGGTGGCGCGACGGCGGTGTAGGCTTGCAGGACGTGGCTGGAGGCGAGCCGCGTGTCGAGGAAGTAGGTCTGGGGCGAGAAGTTGAAGAAATTGAGCGAAGTCCAGTGGCAGTCCGGCATCCGGCCCTGAATGGCGAGGTCGATCGGCGGATAGGTGTAGAGGAGCTTGCGCGGTTGGGGCGGCAGGAGATGGACGAGGTCGATGCTGGCGCCGGACTCCGTGAGGCTTTCGATCATGGGACGATTGCCGCGATTGCGATCGTTGAGGCCCCAGTAGTCCTCGATCTTCGCAAGGTCCGCCCCGGGCTCGATCTTCAGCCGCGCGACGAGCGTGCGGGTGCGGCTGAACGTCCTGACGATATGCCGCATCTCCTCGTCGGACTCGGCGAAGCTCAAGATCGAGCGAACGTCGCTCAGCGCCATGACGGAGCCGCGAGGGTAGCAGAAAGTGCGAATCTTGGATTTGAGTTCGGCACGCAAGCCGGTGTCATCCAGCCATTCGTCCACCGAACCCGCGATCATCACCGGGTCCGCGTGAAACTCGTTTTCGGGATTCTTCGCCAACTCCGCGTAAATCACCCTCCGGGATTCAGCCGAGAGGACTTCGAGTTCGGAGACCTGCGGAAACAGGATAAACGCCCTAGGATTGGTCTGCGTTTTTGGAACGTGCGTCAGGATGGTCGCGGCCAGCACCGGGGGCACTCCGGCGCGGCTGAGCAGCGCCTTGACCGAGGCTTCGCTGCCGCCGATGAAACTCCATCGGGGCACGGTATTCGGCACGGCGACGTGCTTCAGGAGGTACTCGGGAGCTTCCAGATAAACGTAGGAGTATTCGATCTTTCCCCACGGGCCCGGCTTCACCTGAAGCATTTCCGCCTGCGCCGGTGCGGAGCCGAGCAGCGTCGGCGCGAGGAGGGTGAGAAGAACGGAGTGCGGAACTTTCAAGAGTTTGGACAGTCGGCCGCTCTGTAGCGGCGTCAAATGACGTTTATGTTACGGCGACCGGAATTCGAACCGGATTTCCCGGTGATCAGCGGTGATACTCCTGCAACGGTTTCACGTTTAAGCCGTGCTCGCGCATGGCGCGGATGCCTTCGAGACTGGCTGTGGCGGCGCGCAGGGTGGTGATGATCGGGATGCGGTTCGCGGTCGCGGTGCTGCGGATTTTCACCTCGTCCTCGCGGGCGACTTTGCCGCTCGGAGTGTTGATGACCATCGCGAGTTCGCCGTTCTTGATCATGTCGAGAGCGTTGGGGCGGCCTTCGTTGAGCTTGAAGAGTTTCTTCACCGGGACCTTTGCGGCATCGAGTGCGGCGGCAGTGCCGCTGGTGGCATAGAGATTGAAGCCGAGATCGACAAAACCGCGCGCGAGTTCGGCGATCTTGGATTTCTGCCGATCGGCGACGCTGATGAAGATGTTCCCTTTGGTCGGCAGCGGAGGCTGGGCGGCCATCTGCGCTTTGGCGTAGGCGAGGCCCATGCTTTCGTCGATGCCCATCACTTCGCCGGTGGATTTCATTTCGGGGCCGAGGACGATGTCGATGCCGGGGAAGCGGATAAAGGGGAAGACGGCTTCCTTTACGCTGAAATGTTTCGGGTGAATTTCTTCGGTGAAGCCGAGCTCCTTGAGCGTCTTCCCGGCCATGATTTTGGCGGCGAGTTTCGGGAGCTGGACGCCAATGGCTTTGCTGACAAACGGAGCGGTGCGGCTGGCGCGCGGGGTTCACTTCGAGAACGTAGACTACGTCGTCCTTCACGGCGAACTGAACGTTCATCAGACCGAGCACGTTCAGCTCTTTCGCCATCGCCTTGGTCGCCTTGGCGATCTCTTGTTTCACCTCGGGCTTGAGGGAAAAGGACGGGATCACGCACGAGCTGTCGCCGCTGTGGATGCCGGCTTCTTCGATGTGCTCCATGATCGCGCCGATGACGACGATCTCGCCGTCGCTGATGCAATCCACGTCCACCTCCACGGCGTCTTCGAGGAAGTGATCGACGAGGATGGGATTCGCCGCGGTGCCGGGCGTCGTGCCGGGGCTGGCCTCGACGGCTTCGCGCACGTAGCGGCGCAGGTCGGTTTCATTGTGGACGAGCTGCATGCCGCGTCCGCCGAGGACGAAGCTCGGGCGCACGAGCACGGGGTAGCTCACGGCGTTAGCTGCGGTGACGGCTTCGTCTTCGGTGACGGCGGTGCCGCCGGCGGTCTGGCGGATGCCGAGTTTGTCGAGCATCGCGCCGAAGAGTTTGCGGTCCTCGGCGATCTCGATCGACTTGGGCGAGGTGCCGATGATCGGGACGCCGGCGGCTTGCAGCCCGGCGGCGAGGTTGAGCGGGGTCTGGCCGCCGAATTGCACGATGACGCCGAAGAGATTTTCGCTCTCCTGCTCGCAGATGTTGAGC
>JAYTDO010000569.1:0-6386 GCA_043735935.1 Chthoniobacteraceae bacterium | reverse complement strand
TGGGAACGATTGCGTCGCGAGCGCGAGACACGGCAGCAAGGTTTTGGGTTCGATGTGCCCGGTGAATTGAAGCTGTAACTCCAGCCACGCGGCAAGAGCGTTACAGCTTTTCCGCCACCGCGAGTTTTTGGAATTCCGCGAAGTAGTCGCTGTGCCGCGAGACGAGAAACCGGGAGACCTTCGCGTTGCCGAGGAGACTGGCGAGATAGGTCTTGGCGCCCGAGAGGTGCAGGACGGTTTCGCCGTAGGTGTCCTCGATGGCTTTGAACTCGCCGGAGATCGTCGCCATCTCGTCCTCCATCCGGGCGATCTCCTCGGTTGTCATTCCTTTCGCTTTCTTCGGCTCGTTCGGGTTCAAGAGGTCGTCCGGGAGCGTGCCTTTGAGGAGGGCGTCGGCGTAGCCTATGGTGAAGTTGTTCGCGCTCGTCATCAACTCGGCCATCTCGATTTGGCGCAGCGGTTTCACTTTTCGCAGGATGTGGAAAATGGACGCGGATAGCTCCCTGTCCTTCAGCAGCTCGACGACATCGGCGTGGATGCCGACGAGGAGGTTCAAGTTGGAGATGATGACCTCGATCTTCACATTAAGCGCCTCTGCAATGCGCTCCGGGGCGACGCCGTTTTTCACGGCGCGCGAGATCATCTTGTGCGCTTGAATGGGCGCGAGGTGGTTCACATGGTGATTGTAGGTGAAGCTTTCGTCGTCGAGCGCGATGAGGCACAGCGCTTCGGGGGTGCCGATTTCTTTCAGGGCGTGGTAGCGAATGTGGCCGTCAACGAGCGTATAATTTTCAACGCCCTTCTGCCGGTGAACCATAAGCGGTTCGAGCAGGCCGACGGCGCGGATGGAGGCGACGATGGTGCGGAAGCGGCCACGGCTCTTGTCACCATCCTTGAGGTGGCGCACGGGTAGAATTCTATCCAGCGGCAGGATGATCGGCGTCGGATCAAAGGCTAGTTTAGGCGGCGTTGCGTTCATTGCGTGGGGTCGGTTTCATGCACTCGGCGAGATACTCGGGCATGGTGTTGAGGTTTTCTGCACGTAGCAGCGTGGTGAAGTTTTCGTCCGCGAGCAGGTTCTTGAGTGCGGTGACGACGATCAGGAGTCTCTCCTCAGCGATGGCAGCTTTTCGGATGAGCTTTTTCTGCCGATCCATTTCGCGCCGGTAGGCACTCACGAATGAGTCGGCGCTCGGCGTCTGCTCCGCCTGGCGCGGGCCGCGGCAGCGTGTTTTGCCGAATAGTCTGCGCTGCTCGATCAGCTTCTTCACGACGCGGAGCGACGTAAACGTGAGCGTCTTGTCCTGGTAGGCTTTTAACAGCTCGCGCTGCGCTTCGGGGCCGTCGGTCTTTGCGATGTCGATGGCGACGGTGATGGGCACCTTGCCGGTGAGCGCCGCCTGGACGAGCCGTTCCTCGCCGGCCCTCACGAGCTTGAGAAGGCTGTTGATGAAGTTGTCGCTGACGCCAACTTTCTTGCTGATCGCGACGCTGCTGTATCCCAACTCTTTGAGGCGCTCGATTTCGCGGATTAAGGCGACGGGATTGCGATGCCGCCGCGCCATGTTTTCGACGAGGCTGCGCAGCAGACGTTCCTCCTTCGATATATCGACGACAATCGCCGGGATTTCTGTCGCGCCGAGCGCGATGAACGCCTTCAGCCGACCCTCACCATAAACGAGATCGTAGCCGTCTTCGTCGCTTTCGCTCCGGCGGCTGACCTCGATCGGCTTCTTCAAGCCGACCGTCGCGATGCTTTCCTTGATCTGATCGTGCTTTGCACGGTCGCGTTCACGGGAATTGATGACCCGGATTTTGTCGATCGGAACCATCTGCACGTCATGTTCGTCTGTCTGTTTCATGCCACATCCTCCACTCGGCACCGGCGGGCCATGCCGTAGAAGAAATCGAGAGTGTCGAAACGGTAGGCGTCGAGCCAAACGCCGTTGTGCTCGGCAAACCGGACTCTGGATTCCGGCATGTCCAGCGCAGGAAGCAGGTAGAAATCTTTGATCTCCGCGTTGCCCGGCGCCATGCGAACGGCAATGGTGAGGTCGGGCTTCAGTCCTGCATCGAATCGGATGAGCCAGCGCGAAAAACCTGCGCCAGTCGCGCGATGCCGCGCGATCACGAGCGAAACGTCCCACTCACTGTCGAGTGTGAGCAGGCCGGTGTCTTCGTCTTGAACGACAACGGCACCGAGTTCACGCAGCTTGGTGACGACCTCACCGACCACCGTGCGATGTCGCTCACGTAGCGCCCGATTGATTTCGATGAAGCTGAAGTCGATCTCGGATGCGTAGCCAATGAGCTGATACGCGCGCACGAGGCTCCCGAACCGCTGTCGGAACGCTGAACTCGAAGGCGCGTCGTCTTCCTCATCAATGAGCAACCCGGAGAGGCGCCCGTGCTTCGTCAGGATACCGCGCAGCTTTTCCAGCATCTCGTCGTTTGAGTATCGGTGACTGCGCAAAAGAATGATGTCCTGGGCTGCCTCAAAGATCATGGGATCGACCAGTGGCGTGAAGACACCATCTGCTCGCACCCATTGGTCCCGTGGATTCACAACGTGCGTCTTCTTCAGCTTGAAGGAGGTGCGGTAGTAGATGTTGTTGCCAATGTATTTTTCGTTGGTCAGCACTTCGTGAATCGTCCCGCGAGTCCACTTGCGCCCGAAATCGGTGAGGACGCCACGCTCGTTCAAAATGGACGCGATCTCAGATTCGCGTTTTCCCTCGGTGACAAACGCCTGATACATCCACCGCACTGTTTCCACTTCCTCGTCAGGTCCAAGCACCAGCACCACGCGGTCTGTCTGGATGCTCTTTTTCTCGCCGATCTTGAGCAAACCTTTGCTTTGGCCCAAATGGTCGAGAAGCATCCTCCGCAAGCCAAAGCCTGCAGGTCCGCCTTGGCGAAACCCAAGCCCGATCAAGCGACACGCGCCACGAAACACCTTATCTGATAGCACCCGGCTGAAGTCACCGGCGAACACGCGCTTGATGCCTTTGTAGAGCGTGGATGACATCGAACCATCGCTCTTGAAATCCTCCGCACAGAAATGGACCGAAACCCCTGCACGACGACAAAGGTATTCGTAATGAGCGCTCTCGTCCGCATCCTGAAAGCGTCCCCATCGAGTCACGTCATAGACGAGAATATGTCCGTAGTCCGCAGCCCCATTCGTGACGTCGGAAATCATTTGAGCGAGGGCGGCGCGTCCTTTGATGTTCAGCCCGCTCTTTCCATCATCAGAGTAAATTTTGACGATTTCCAAGCCGTGCAGGTCGGCATACTCGCGGATAAGATCGATTTGATTGAGCGTCGAATACTGCTGGTGCTCCGTGGACATGCGGACGTAGGCAGCCGCCTGTTTTGGCGCTTTGGGATCGGGGTCAGTTGGTTTCATGTGGAAGAAGATGAGTGCGACGCAGAACCCCCCGGGCGAACGTGGCACGTCGCACACGTCCGTCCCGGAGAGCCTGTGTCGTAAAGAACGAGAACCTCTGCCCGGCGGACGAAGCAGCGTATGACGCTGACTTCCTCGACCTCGCACCCGCTGGTTTTCACGGCGGTTGTTTCGGTGTTTCGGGCACACCTCCCACGAAGCCCTCGGGATTGAATTGCACCGTGGGCTTAGCAAAACGGCACTCGCCGCAGTCCACATCGGCATGGGAGCCAGGCGTGCGGCGACGAGTTCATGAAAATGTTTCGAGCAACGGTGCATTGGTCACGTTCGGCACCGTTGCATCACTCCTTGCGAAGCGAAATAATTGAGGTGTGTGGATGCCTACGAAGGTCTTGGCTGATGGCACCGATACCTGCCAAAAATCGTCACTCGCATGTGTTCCACCAGCCGACGAGTCGCTCGCGCCAAGTCACCCGTCGCATCCATCAGGAACACCCACCACCTCCGCGGCTCCGAGGCTGGAGGCGAGCGACCGAGGCTCGGGCTGACAACGCGTTTCAGTTCGGGCAGCCAGAGCGTGAACCTCCGCCAGTAGCAACGCAGGAGCGTCGAGTTGCGTCGCACTTCGATCCGCTCCGATGGGGCGCTGAAGTAGCGCTCGATAGCCTCATTGCGGACGAGCCGATACGGCTGCGCGAAGTCCGGCAGCAGGCTGACCGTGCGGCCGCAAGCCCGGCAACGAAATCGCCGCACAGAAACGCGGAGATGCTTGCCATTGGTGCCCGACAGCCAGCGCTCGTAATACCCGAGCGCGACGAGGGATTTTGCCGCCGAGCAATTGGGACAGCGAAGCGGTCGCGACATAGTGCATTGCTTTTGCGCGAGGAGATGGTACTCCGGCGTCCATTTCACCCGGACAATGATCTGCAAAACGGTGCCGATCTAGGCACAAAAGCCGCCCGATCGGAAGCACGCAAATCAGCGCCGCTCCAGTGGCTGCGCGGACTAAGTGTGCTCTGGCGGAACCATCGGATGCGGAAGATGCGGATTCACCTCTGACCAAAAAAGGGGAAACAGCAAGGTATCGAACTGCCCTTCATCAGTTACTGTCCATCGGTCTTCCGCGAGCAAACGCGCCGCCTCACGGACGCGCGCCAGCACGTCTGGCCCAAGCGGAAACGAGACCGTGAATTCATCAATCTCCGCATTGAGGCGCTTGCGCGCGCGGGCGTCGCCAACGACGCTCTTGATCTCAAGGTAGCGGTCCTCCTCGCCACGCAAGGACCGCCGCGTTTGGTAATCATCCCAGTAGATGATCCCGTCGTGCGTGACCTCGAGCAAAAACTCGCGGTCTGCAATCTTAAGGCAATAGCAGAACAGCGGTTCGTTCATTGCCCGCCACGCTCGCTAATCATCACCATCCGCGCAAGCTCGCCCGGCCTCGCCATCTGCCTGACAAATGCAGGACAAACGGCTTCACTTTCTCTCACCTCCATGCAAAATGGACTTTGTGAGAGCTGCACTAAGCGGCTCTCCATCAACCACAAACGAACAGCACTGAAAATGCGGTAAGGCTTCCAGATCCACTTTCCGCCGTCCTTCACGCGCTGCTCGCTCTCAAGCTGCGCGAGATATTCGTCGTCGATGTCGTCCGGCACTTCCCACGTCGCGCCGCGCTCCGGGTCTTGGTTGCGCCGCAGCCGCGCGAGCGTGTCCTTGATGTTCAGATTGGACCAGTAATGGACGTAGCAGTGACGAGCGTGTCCAAGCACCACCTTCCGCCGCGGCGAGTAAAACCGCTGAATGCTTTTACCGCTCTTGGTGCGGTGGACAAACGTCGCCCGTCGGTCGCCCATCAGTGCGACCCATCCGCGCTCGGCGCATTCGCGATACACGTCGTAGGTCGCGTGGCCGGCATCGAGGAAGACCAGGCTCGGGTGGATGCCGAAGCGGGCCTGCATTGCCTCCACGTCCTCGAAAGTCAGGATGCGTTCATTCCAGACGAGCCGCGAGGAACCCGTGGCGCTCCACGACCGGACCACCGCGAAGAGATGATCCATCTGGCAATCCACGGTCAGGATGCGCAGCGGCGCGGCGATGTCGCCCGGCTCGTAAGGTGCCGCCACGAGCTGCCCGCGTGCATCGACGCCGGCCTCGTCCTCCCAAAGCTCGCCCTTGTGGTAGCCGCTGCGGGTGATCTCGAGCTTGTAGTCCTCGGCATATTCGCGCCACGGGAGAGCCAGGCGCTTTTGATAGAATTGCTTGAGCGCGCTGATGTCTCCACGCCGGGCGACGGCCTTCGCCCGCAGATACAGCTCCGCAAGCGCGCCCCAGCTCATCGTGCAGAGCGCGTTCCAGTGGAAGCCGACGCTCTCCTTCGCGGCGCGCAGATTCTGCGGGACGAAGCGCCCGGTCGCATTCAGTTCGCGCCGGATGCGGTCGCTGTCGTCGAAGTAGTGATTGCACGACGCACAGCGCATCGCCGCTGTGCGCCGGACCTCGGCGAAGTCCCATTCGCCATTCTCATCGCGTGCCGATTTCGACCACTCAATCTGCTCCCAAAGCCACGGCTGCCGCGTGCCGCACTTGGGGCACTGGAACATCCACTCCCGCATGTCTGTCGTCTCGAACTTGCGGTGCGTGTCGTCGTTCTCCTCGCCGCCCTGCGACATGAACACGCACTTGCCCAACCAGCCGAACGCCGTGACGCGCGCCTCGGCCTCGGCCATGTGCCCGACCGGCCAGCGCCACGTCTCGTCGCCGATGAGCCAGCGGATCGAGCGGCGTTGGAGGTTCGTCTTGTTGTGCGCGCCGAGCACCCAGAGCGTCATCCCGTTGCGGAAGTGGATCGTGGTGTTCCGCTTCTTGTGGCGGTCGGTGGGAAAGAGTGACTTCACCGGCGCGCAGTCCTCGAAGAGTTTGTGCAGCCGCGACTCCGCCTGGTCTTTGGCGTCGTCGTCGGTCTGATCGAGCCACA
>JAYTDO010000568.1:0-2186 GCA_043735935.1 Chthoniobacteraceae bacterium | reverse complement strand
GGAACTCATCGTGGGCGGCGAGGCGGTGGTATATCGCGGAAAGCTGTGGGAAGCAGGCTTCCGGGCGATCGCGACGGGTTATCCGGGCGGAATCAATGTGGCGTTTGATGCTGAGGAAATGCGGCTCGCGCTCGTCTGGCGTGGACGTTTCCTCAACGTCTCGCCGCACTGGAGCACGCAGGGCATGGGGAGAATCCGGCCTTTGGAAAACAACGCCGTGGTGCTGCCGCACGGCTCGCCGCTGGCCGTGCTCGCGAGCGCGACGACGCCTTGGCCGAGCGAGACGAGCAAGGACGCGGGGATGAAGTTCGTCGGCTATCAGCTCGATGCGCTGAAGCGTCCAACGCTGCTCTATCGCTTCGGCGAGCTGGCCGTGGAGGATTTCATTTCGCCCGTCGGCGCAGGACTGCATCGCACGATGAAACTCAGTACCGCCCCGCCCGACGGCCTGCACCTGCGGCTCGCGGCGGGCAAACTCACCGCAGCGGGCGACAGCGCGTGGCGCGTGAACGATGCGCTCACCATCAAGGCTGCGGGCTCATTCGTGCGCGGCGAAGAGCTGCTCGTGCCGCTGAAAACGATGCAACTGGAGATTGAATATGTTTGGTAAAATGAAGCTGTTCATCATCGCGTTTCTTTTCACCAGCGCGGGCGCCCACGCCGCCGATCCCGCGTGGCTCGAGATCAAACCCGGCAGCGGGCCGGGCAAGGGGAAGCACATCGTTTTCATCACGGGCGATGAGGAATACCGCTCGGAGGAATCCATGCCCGCGATGGCGAAAATCCTCGCGCAGCGGCATGGGTTCAAATGCACGGTGCTCTTCTCCATCAATCCGGCGACGGGCGAGATTGACCCGAAGGTGAGCGACAACATCCCCGGCCTCGATGCGCTGAGCACGGCGGATTTGATGGTGGTCTTCACCCGCTTCCGACACTTGCCGGAGGAGCAGATGGCGAAGTTCGTGGCGTATGTGGAATCGGGCAAACCGGTCATCGGCATCCGCACGGCGACGCACGCTTTCGACTACGATAAGTTTCAAAAGGAGAAGTTCGCAAAGTGGGCGTGGCGCGGGCCGGACAAAAGTTTTCAAGGCGGCTTTGGGCGGCAGGTGCTCGGCGAGACTTGGGTGGACCATTACGGCGGTTATCGCAGCGAAAGCACGATGGGCATTGTGCCGCCGGGCATGAAGGACCATCCGATTTTGCGTGGCGTGGAGCAGGTGTGGGGGAGGTCGCACGCGTATAAAGTGAGCACGCTGGAGGGCGATAGTCAGCCGCTCGTGATGGGCCAGCCCTTGCGCGGCCTGAAGCCCACGGATGCGGTGGATGCGGAGAAACCGCCGGTGCCAGTCGCGTGGACGAAAACATATAAAGGTGCCCGCGTGTTCACGACGACGCTGGGCATTGGCGATGACTTCAAGGAGGAAGGCGTGCGCCAGATGTTCGTGAATGCTTGCTACTGGTGCGTGGGGTTGGAGGACAAAATCCCCGCGAAGTCCGATGTCGCGCTCGTCGGCAAATATGAGCCCGCGGAGAGCAAATATGCGGGCTATCGGCGCGGGATGAAGCCTTCGGATTTCAAGGAACAGAACATCAGCACCGACGACCTCGCGGAGTTGGTGCCGAATGACCGCGAGCAGGATTTTTACACCATCACCGACGTGCCGCTGCCACCCGGCGCAGTCGTGGAAGCGAGCAGCATGCTGGTGCTGCCGGATGGCCGGCTCGCGGTCGGCACGCGACGCGGGGAGATTTATTTTTCCACCGGCCACGACGCGAAACCCCCTGCCCCGAAGTGGAGCCTTTTTGCCACCGGCTTCACGGAAATCTTCGGCCTCGCGTGGCGCGACGGCGTTCTCTACGCCACGCAGCAAAGCGAAATCACGCGCGTGCTCGACACGGACAAGGATGGCCGCGCGGACCGTTTTGAAACCGTGAGCGACGCGTGGGGCTGGAGCGGCGAACACGAATATACTTTCGCCACGGACGGCTTCGACAAGGACGGCGCGATCTGGACGACACATTGCCTCACGGGCAGCTACACGTCGGAGACGAAGTTTCGCGGCTGGGCGCTGCGGCACTTCCCCGATGGCCGCTGGGAGGCGATGTGCAGCGGCTTGCGCAGTCCATCGGGCGTGGCGTTCAACATGGAAGGCGATGCCTTTTACAGCGAGAACCAAGGCCCG
>JAYTDO010000567.1:0-6690 GCA_043735935.1 Chthoniobacteraceae bacterium | reverse complement strand
ACGGGCGCGGAACGTTATACGTGCCCGTCGCTCGAAGCTCAGATCGCGAACCTCGCGGATGAAATCACTTACTACAGTCACGACCTCGACGACGGATTGGACTTTCAGTTGATCAGCGTCGAGCAACTCGGGGAACTCGATGCGTGGCAGCACAGCTTCGAGGAGGTTAGGCGGAACTTTCCCAAGCTGAAAGGGCGCGATCTCCATAGTTACACCATCCGGTGCATGATCGATCGCCAGGTGCAGGACGTGATATCGACGAGTGCGGCGGCAATTTCCGCCGCGAAGTTCCTCAGCGTTGCGGACGTTCGGCGTTCGCCCAAGCCGCTGATCCGCTACAGTGGGGCGCTGCTCCGAGCGAACAAGAAACTCCGGCGTTTCTTATATCAGAATCTGTATTACCACCCGCGCGTGGCTTACGTGAATCAACGGGCGTGCGGATGGCTGCGTGATGTGTTTGAGGCGTATCTGCGCCAACCGGGTTTGCTCGGGAAAACCACGACCCTCCGAATCGAGCGCGACGGTCTGCACCGGACGGTTTGCGATTACCTGTCGGGCATGACGGACCGATATTTGATCGAGGAACACGCGCGTATTTTCGGGGTCAAGGCGCCTCGGCGTTGAGATGCTCGATGAGGGCGCGTAAGCGGTCATCGACGTTCTGGATTTCGAGGAGTTGCTGGCGGCGGGCGGAGTCTTTGATCAAGGCATGGGCGACGAGATCGCTCAGGATGGACGGTTGGTCGCTCGAGTCGATTAATTGGCGCGCAACTTTGTCGGGAATCCGGACTCCGAGCGTACGATGCACGGCGCAGATCCCGAGGACGCGGCGGGACAGGATCGGCGTGTCGGCGGATGGAGTTGAGATCGAGGCGAGTTCGCTGACTTGCGCGACGACGTATGGAGCGTCCTGGATGAAGTCGACGAATCGCGCCCTGGCAACTCCCTGGAGGACGAGATGTGATGTGCCGTCGTCGCGAGCGACGCTTGCACGGACGAGACCGATGCCCGCGATGTCGTGAAAATCCGCGGTCGATGTCCAGTCGTTGATACCCGCCCTTTGCATCGCGACACAGAACATGCGGTTTGTTTCGAGCGTCGTTGTGAGCATGGCGCGATAGCGCGGCTCAAAGATGAAGAGCGGCATCATGGCGTTTGGAAACAGAACCGCGCCGGGAAGAACCATCACGGGAAGGTGGCGCGGAAGGTTGAGCTTTTGATCGACGATGTCTTTCACGCAGTTCCAGACTTTACGGAGAATCGATGTCAGCGCGATTGCGGAATGATGGACCGGCTGAATAGCGTGGGCCGATGTCGAGCGAATCGGAAGAGTTTGAGATGGTGACCGTGCAATCCGGCGACCGCAGCCTGCGGTCGAGGGAGCACGGGGAGACGTTTCATCCGGTCGTGGGACCGATGACGGAGGCGCGCGCCCTTTACGTGGTGCAGCAGCGACTGGTCGAAAGGGCGAAGGAGGCCAAAGGTTCTTTCGTGATCTGGGATGTGGGGCTCGGTGCCGCGGCGAATGCGATCGCTGCGATTGAGGCGCTGGGCGAGGAGCGCGCGGTGATTCACAGCTTTGACCGGAGCGTCGCGCCGCTGGCGTTTGCGCTGCGGCACGCTGCCGAGCTTGTTTATCTTTGGCCTCATCGGGCGGCGGTATCGGCGGTGATCGAGAACAGGACTGTCCGCGTGGGCGGTGTGGAGTGGCGGTTTCATGGCGGTGATTTCGGGATCACGATGGAGGATTCGGGGATCGCCGCGCCCCACGCATTGCTTTACGATCCGTATTCTCCGACGACGAATGCGGACATGTGGACGCTGGAGCATTTTAGCAAACTGTACTCGCGTCTTGATCCGCGGCGCCCGTGTTTGCTGACGAATTACACTCGCTCGACGGCGGTGCGCGTGACGCTGTTGCTCGCGGGGTTTTACGTGGGGCGCGGGCACGCGACGGGGGAGAAGGATGAAACTACCAGCGCGGCGAACGACCCTTCGTTGGTGCCGGAGTCGCTCGATGAGGCGTGGCTGCGGCGGGTGGCGCGTTCGACACGTAGCGCGCCGTTGCGACGCGGTACGATTTCGGGGCCGATCAGCGCGGAGGATCTATCGCGACTTCACGCCCATCCCCAATTCAAATTGGGCTCGTGAGCGGCGGAGCCACGGTCGGGTGAAGCTGTGCCCGTAGATGCACGGAGGTGAGTTCGTTTTCCCACCGGCTGATGACGACGGTGGCGACGCCGTTGCCGATGAGATTGGTGATGGCGCGACATTCACTCATGAATCGATCGATGCCGACGAGGAGGGCGAGACTTTGAATCGGGATGCCGGGGACGACGGCGAGCGTGGCCGCGAGGGCAATGAAGCCAGCGCCCGTGACGCCGCTGGCGCCTTTCGAGCTGAGCATGGCAACGATGAGGAGGCTGATCTGGTGTCGAATATCGAGCGGAGTATCGGTGGCCTGAGCGAGGAAAACGGCGGCCATGCTGAGATAGATGTTGGTGCCATCCAGGTTGAAGCTGTAGCCGGTGGGGATGACGAGGCCGACCGTGCCGCGAGAACAGCCCAGGCGTTGCATTTTGGTGATGATGCCGGGTAGGGCGGTCTCGCTGGAACTGGTGCCGAGGACGAGGAAAATCTCCTCTTTGATGTAGACGATAAAACGAAGGATCGAGAAGCCGGCGGCGCGTGCGATGGCGCCGAGGACAATGAGAACGAAGAGTCCGGCGGTGAGGTAGAAGCCGGCCATGAGGGCGAGGAGTTTGTTGAGCGAAGCGAGGCCGTAACTGCCAACCGTGAAGGCCATGGCGCCGAGCGCGCCGATCGGAGCGACTTTCACCACGATGCGCATGATGCCGAAAAACAACTGCGCGATCGTGTCGACGGCGTGGAGGATGGGCTGCCCCCGCTGGCCGAGGGCGGAGAGGCCGAATGCGGTGAGGACGGCGATGAACAGGACCTGAAGCAGGTCCCCGTGGACGAAGGCGTCGAAGTAGGTGGACGGGATGATGTTGAGGAGGAAGCCGGTGGTGGTGAGGTCGTGTGCTTTCGCGGCGAAGTCGGTGCCGGATTTTGGATTGAGGCTGTTCGGATCGATGTGAAATCCGACACCGGGTTTCAGGACGTTAACGACGATGAGTCCGATGGTGAGGGCGACGGTGGAGACGAGTTCGAAATAGAGGAGGGTTTTGCCGCCGACACGACCGAGTTTGCGAAGGTCGGACATGGATGCGATGCCGTGGACGACGGTGCAGAAAACGATCGGAGCGATGATCATTTTGATGAGCCTGATGAAGCCGTCTCCGAGCGGCTGAAGTGCTACGCCGGTAGCGGGAAAAAAGTGACCGATGACGATGCCGAGGCCGACGGCGATGAGCACTTGGACGTAGAGGATGCGATACCAAGGCGTGCGTCCGGGCGTCATTCGTGAGGTGGGTGATCTGGGGTGCTGATGACGAGCGCGGCGGTTACGCCATCGGCGCTTGATGGTTGGGGAGGTTTAGGTCCCCAAGTCGCGGCTTAGAGAAGTTCCGGGTAGTGGGCCCGTGCGACCGCTTCGCATTTGGTGAAGATGGCGGCCGCATTGTCGAGGGGCTTGATGTCGTCGATGAGTTGGAGGCACGCGGCGATGTCGAGGGCTTGGACGGCGCGTTTGACGCGGGGGACGAGGGCCGCGCCGGTGCTCAGTTCGTCCACGCCGAGCCCGAGCAGGAGCGGGGTGAGGGCGATGTCTCCGGCCATTTCTCCACAGACGCCGACCCAAAGATTGTGGGCGTGGGCAGCATCAACCGTCATCCTGATCAAGCGCACGATGGCGGGGTGAGTCGGCTCGTAAAGGTGGGCGATGTGTTCGTTGAGACGATCGACGGCGATGGAGTATTGGATGAGGTCGTTGGTGCCGATGCTGAAAAAATCGACTTCGCGCGCGAGGATGTCGGCGGTGAGTGCGGCGCTGGGGATTTCGATCATGGCGCCGACTTCCATGTTTTCGTTGAAAAGGATCCCTTCGGCGCGCAATTCATCCTGGCACTCCCTGAGGATGGCGTTGGCGCGGCGGAGTTCGCCCACACCGGAAATCATGGGATACATCATTCGCACGTTGCCGACGACGCTGGCGCGGAGGATGGCGCGGAGTTGCGTCTTGAAGATGTCGACCCGCTCGAGGCAGAAGCGGATGGCACGCCAGCCGAGGAAGGGATTGAGTTCTTCGGGCATGTTGAGGGCGCTCATGAACTTGTCGCCGCCCAAATCGAGCGTGCGGATAATCACGCTGTGCGGAAGAACGTCTTCGGCGACTTTCCGGTAGGATTCGAATTGCTCATCCTCATTCGGGAGGCCGGTTTTGTTCAGGTAGAAGAACTCGGTGCGATAGAGGCCGACGCCTTCGGCGCCGCTCCTTTTGACCTGATCGAGGTCCTCGGGGAGTTCGATGTTTGCGCTGAGGATGACGTGGCGGCCGTCGATGGTGGTCGACTCGGTTTCGCGGAGTTTGGTGAGCGTCTCCTCGACCTCCGTTTTTTTGATCTCGAGTTCGCCGTATTCCCAAAGCGTCTGGTCGCTGGGGTTGACGATGACGAGGCCATTGTAACCGTCGAGCAGGACGTGGTCGCCGGTCGCGAGTTGCATGGAGGCATCGTGAAGGCCGACGACTGCCGGGATATTCAGCGAGCGCGCCATGATGGCGGTGTGCGAAGTCTTGCTCCCGATATCGGTGCCAAATGCGAGGACGAGGGCGCGGTTAAGCTGCGCGGTGTCCGAAGGAGTCAGATTATGAGCGATGAGGATGTGCGGAGCTGAGAGGCTCGCGAGTGTGCGCTCATCCTTTCCCATCAGGTTGTGGATGATGCGGCGGGTGACGTCATGGATGTCGAGGGCGCGTTCGCGCAAGTAGGGGTCATCGATTTCGCTGAGCGTCTTTGCGTATCGACCGGCGACTTGGGAAAAGATGTGCTCGATGTTGCATTTATCCCTCTGAAGGTTGCGGAGCACTTCGTCGATGAGGGTGCGATCTTCGACGACGAGGAGATGGGCGTCGAAGATGCTGGCGTCCTTGGCCCCGATCGACGTCGCGATCTTTTCCTGCATCTCGATGATTTGAGCTCGGGTGGCGATGAGCGCGGTCTCGAAACGGGCGATTTCATCCGCAATATGGCTGTCTTCAATCCGGCGGACAGGCGGCTCCTCGTCATCCGTCCGATGCACGTAAACGGTGCCTCGGGCGATGCCAGGCGAAACGCCGATTCCGGAAAAACGCCGTTCCGGCACGGCGGCAGGCGCTTCGCTCATTGCAGTGAGAGCAGGGCGGTGCGCACGTCAGTCTTCGTCAAATTTCCGGACGATGAGCGCTTCGATTTCAGTGATGGCCTTGTCGGCGTCGGGACCGTCGCAGGTGATCTTCAACTTCGATCCGAGGCCGGCCGCGAGCATCATCAGGCCCATGATACTCTTGCCGTTGACCTGTTCGCCGTCCTTCTCCACCCAGATATCCGCTTTAAAGCGGCTGCATACCTTTACGAACATCGCGGAGGGTCGGGCGTGCAGGCCCAGACGATTCAAGATCGTGAGTTCCTTTTCCACACGATGTTGCGCGCGACGGCAACATAGGTGGATTGATCTGTCACGGTGATCTTGCCGACTTGTTCGCGCGTGAATCCCGCTTCGCCGGTGAGTGCGCCCAGCACGTCGCCGGGGCGGATTTTCTCTTTGCGCCCGCCGAGTATCTGCAGGGTTACCATCGGCGGCACCAGTGGTGCGTCATTGTCGTTTTGCAGTGAGGCCAGCTCATGCCACTCCGGTGTTATGGCCATCATCTGTGCGATGTTGGCGACACGGCGTTTTTCTCCCGGGCTGCACAGGCTGAGCGCCCAGCCGTCTTCATCGGCGCGGCCAGTGCGACCGATGCGATGGATGTGAATTTCCGGGTCAGGTGTGACATCGACGTTGATGACGGCTTCGAGCTGCGCGATATCTAACCCTCGCGCGGCCACATCGGTTGCCACCAGCACCGAGCAGCTGCGATTGGCGAACTGGATCAGCACCTGGTCGCGCTCGCGCTGCTCCAGGTCGCCGTGCAGCGCCAGCGCGGCGATGCCCTGGGCCTGCAGCACGTCCACCAGGTCGCGGCACTGCTGCTTGGTGTTGCAAAAGGCCAGCGTGCTGACCGGCCGGTAGTGCGCCAGCAACTGGCCCACGGCGTGCAGGCGCTGGGCTTCCGTCACTTCATAAAACACCTGACGGATCTTGCTGCTGGTGTGGGCAGCCAGCAGCTTCACTTCTTTGGGCTCGCGCATGAAGGCCGCCGCCAGCTTGCTGATGCCTTCAGGGTAGGTGGCCGAAAACAGCAGCGTCTGGCGCTGCTTGGGGCACAGCTTGGCGACATAAGCGATGTCGTCGAAGAAGCCCATGTCCAGCATGCGGTCGGCCTCGTCCAGCACCAGGGTGTTCAGGGCTTCCAGGTTCAGGCTGCCGCGCTCCAGATGGTCCATCAAGCGCCCCGGCGTGCCGACCACGATGTGCGCGCCGTGTTCCAGGCTGACCGCCTGCGGCGCGATGGGCGAGCCGCCGCACAGGGTCAGCACCTTGATGTTGTCTTCGGCGGCGGCCAGGCGGCGCAGTTCCTGGGTGACCTGTTCGGCCAGTTCGCGCGTGGGGCACAGCACCAGCGCCTGCACCGCGAAGCGGCGCACGTTC
>JAYTDO010000566.1:0-13623 GCA_043735935.1 Chthoniobacteraceae bacterium | reverse complement strand
CTGACGCCCGGTCAGCTCCGAGTCGAGCACGAGGTCGGTCATGCCGAGGATGCCATTCATCGGCGTGCGAATTTCGTGACTCATGTTCGCGAGGAATTCGCTCTTCGCGCGGGTGGCCGCTTCTGCCGCCTCCTTGGCGCGCACGACCTCGAGTTCCACTTCCCGCCGCGCGGTGATGTCCCGCGAGACCGAGAGGATCTTTTCCGGCTGTCCTTCGTCATCGAGGATTGGAGTTACGACCACCTCCCACCAGCGCGGCGTTCCTTTGGCCGTCGGACAAAAGCCGCTGAATTTGCCGACCTGATTACGCTGGGCGAGGGCCAGCGCACCACGGGCCGAGCCGCGCGCTTCGTCAGGCCAAAGGTCGATCCAGACGCATTTCTTGAGCGGCTCGAAATCATCGATCTCCATGATCCTCTGGCCGCCTTCGTTCATCCACAGCAGCTCGCCTTCGAGGTTCAGAATCTTGATGCAGTCCTGGCTGCTATCCATCACCCGCCGGAGCAACTCTTCGCTGCCTTTCAACGCAAGCTCCGCGCGCTTGCGGGCGGAGATATTTTCGTGCGCCACCACCACCCGCACGACGCCGTGGGTTTCAAAGCGCGTCACTCGCGCGATGAACCAGCGCTCCTCGGTCGGGCTGTGGCAGGGGTATTCCAGCGCAAAGGTTTCGACCTCTCCAGTCATCACCGCCCGAATGCCGGCCGCCATTGGGCCGGCCTCCTCAGAATACTGGCCGGTCGCTCGGTCGCAGAGCTGGAGGTAATTGTCGCCGATGCCGCGCAGGCGCTTTTCGCCCTGGTTCGCGGTGGCAAATTTGCTCCAGGCGCCATTGACTCCGATGATCGCCCCCGCGTCGTCGAGGATGGCGATGTGCGAAGAAAGAGCGTCGAGCGTGGATTGCAGGAAGCGTTTCGCTTCCAGCGACGCGGTGGCGGCTTGCTGGCTTTCGGTCACGTCATGCGCCACGCAGAAGAAGGCCTGCTCCTCGGCTGACCAGCGGGATGACCAAAGGATGTGGACCGCGGGGCCGTCCTTGTGGAGGACGCGATTTTCGAAACGCGCGGACGATGTCCCGGCGATGATTTCCGCAGCGGCGACGTTCGTTTTCTCGACATCATCCGGATGCACGAAATCGATGTAGGGGCGGCCCAGCAACTCGTCCGGCCGATAGCCCCAAGTCGTCTCGCACGCGGCGTTGATCGTGGTGAAGCAACCCGCGGCATCGATCGAACAAATGATGTCGATCGACTTCTCCATCACATCGCGGGCGAGGCCACTTGCCGCCTCGCTTTTACGCACCAGCACCCTCACGACGCGGGCAAAGAAGACCGCGCTGGCCACGCCGAGCAGGAGAAAGAGCGCAATCGCGCCGCGGGACCAAAGCTGCGCCCGGGCCGAGTCGGCCCCCCAGCGCTCGCTCATCCCGGCGATCTCCGCAGTGGCGAGTCGCAGCGCCTCATCGACGAGCCGCATGTTTTCCTGCTGCGCCGGCAGATACTTGTTCCGGTAAACGTCCCGGGCTCCCTGTGGATCACTTGAGTTGAGACTGAGGATTTCGCTCTCCAGCCGATCAGTGACGTCGCGATCGTAGGTCTGGAGGTCGCGCAGCACGCGCCGGAGCGCGTCGCCGCGGGCATGGGCTCGTGCGCGGTCGAGGCTTGCGGCCGCATGGGCGTTCAGGCGCATCAAAGCGGGCCGGGGATCCGCCTCGGCGGTCGCAGTCTCCGGTCGCAGCAACTGAGTGCTCACCGTCTGGCCCATCTCCAGATAATCCGCCCGGAGCGAACGCACCGAAGCGCGCAGATTGGAGCTACCAGCGTCCACCTCCCGCCCTTGCGCCACGGTCTGGTGCAGCTCATTGATGAGGAAAAGGCTGGCCATAAGGCCAAGGACGATCAGCAGACCGAAACCCGCGGCGACCAAGGTGGGAATACGTTTTTCCATGGAATGTCAGGAGGTGGCGAAGGCGGCGCTCGGCAAGGGAGCAGCGACGCGCGCGATCAGCGTCAGCAGCTCACTTTTGTTCAGCGGCTTGGAAAGGTAGTCGTCCATCCCGGCGTCGAGGCAGCGCTCGCGGTCGCCGGTCATGGCGTGCGCGGTCATGGCCGCGATCGGGGTGTGCCGGCCGGTCCGCAGCTCGGTTTCACGAATGCTGCGCGTCGCGTCCAAGCCGTCCATCTCCGGCATCTGCACGTCCATGAGGATCAGGTCGAACGCTTCCCCGGCGGCCGCTGTCACGGCCTCGCGGCCATTCGCCGCTACGAAGACCGAGTGCCCGCGCTTGCCGAGGATGCCCGTGGCGAGGGCGCTGTTGATCACGTTGTCCTCGGCCAGCAGGATGCGCAGAGCCCGGGCGGCGCGGACGATCGACGGCGCTTCCACTCCGAGGACTGCGGGCGCCGAGCCGCTGCTCGCGATGAGCAGAAGGATGTTGAAATGAAAGGTGGTGCCTTTGCCCTCGACGCTCTCGACCCACATCCGCCCGCCCATTTTCCCGACCAACTGGGAAGCGATGGCCAGCCCGAGCCCCGTGCCGCCGTGAGTGCGCGTGGTGGACCCGTCGGCTTGCGCGAAGGCGTGGAAGATCAGCGCCTGCTTGGCCGCGGCAATGCCGACGCCCGTGTCGGCGACGGTGAAGTGCAGGTAGAACTCGTGGTCCACGCCGGTCTCGGCGACGACGCTCAGTTTCACGGAGCCGCGATCGGTGAACTTGATCGCGTTGTCCGTCAGGTTGATGAGGATTTGCCTCAGTCGCAGCGGGTCGCCGGTCAGGTGATCGGCCAGGTCCTCGGGAATGTCTGAAGTCAGCTCGAGCCCCTTCTGCTTCGCTCGAAGGGCGAGCGGCTTGAGCAAGCCTCCGAAGCAATCCCGAAGGCTGAAATCGATGGCCTCCAGCTCCAATTTGCCGGCTTCGATCTTCGAGAAATCGAGGATGTCGTTGATCAAGCCGAGCAGCGCGTGCGCGGAGGTTTGCACCATCCCGAGATAGTTGCGCTGGTCTCCATCGAGGTCGGTCTCGAGCGCGAGATCGGTCATGCCGATGATCCCGTTCATCGGCGTGCGAATCTCGTGGCTCATATTCGCGAGGAATTCGCTCTTCGCCGCATTGGCCCGCCCCGCTTCCGCGCTGGCCTCTTTCGCTTCCTGCTGCGTCTCCACCAACCGTCGCATGGTGCGGCGGCTCTCGCTGATATCGGTGGCGACGAGACAGATCGCCGCGGCGGATTCCGCGGGCAGCGGACTGAGCGCGAGCTGCAGCGGGACGGGCGTTGCGTCTGCCGCGCAGAGCGTGATCTCGCCAGCGCTGCTCGAAGTGCGACCCGTCTCGAGCAGAGCCGCAAACGCTCCGCGTTCGTCGGGCGCGACAAAGGAGTCGAACCCGTAGCCGACGATCTTTTCCAGCGGCAGCTTCAGCAGTTCGGCGAAGCGGCGGTTGCCATAAAGGATCGAGCCGTCGGCGGAGAGCGTGACGGCGCCCTGATTCATCTCCTCGATGAGGACACGATACGGATCATCCGCGCCTTTCAGCGTGAAGAGCTGATCGCCCTGCGGACCCTGCGCCAGCACGGCATCCACTTCGCCGTTGCGGATGGCGCGGAGGATTTCGTTGCTCTCGACGAGTCGGGCGCGCAGCTCCGCGACCTCGTTCATCAAATCCTCGGAAGTCGTCGGTGGGTTCATGGGTGAGGAATTGCGAAGGCCAGATCCAGGGCCGCCAGCACCTGCGCGGTGTTCGATAGGTCACCGACCACGCGGCGAACCGGCAGCGGTGATTGCCGCACGAGCGTCGGAGCGACCACGATCTCGTCCGCACGGGCGCTGTCTTGCTGCTCGTAAAGATCGACCACCGTGAGGACGTAGCGGTCCTTCAGGCGCGTCTCACAGATTGTCTTCAGATTCGTCAGCGCGCGGCTGGATTGGGGTGTGCTCCCGGCCACGTAGAGTCGCAGGACATAGGTGCCGTCCCCGGTTCCTTCGGAGGGCGGGTCTGTCGTGTCGTCAGACATTTTTCGCCTCCTTCCAGCTCGCCGGTGAATCGCCGAGGTCGAGGCCGGCGAGAACCCGCGCGGTGTCGGAAAGATTCCCGACGACCTTGCGAACGGAGTCGGGCATTCGGCGCACGAGCGTCGGCACCGCCAGAATCTGATCGTGCTGGGCGAGATGAGGATTCTTCATCAGATCGATGATCTCGATGCGGTAGCGGCCAGCGAGGTGCTCTTCGCATAGGAGCTCGAGGTTGCGCAAAGCCGCGACGGATTTCGGCGTGGCCCCGGCGACGTAGAGCCGGAGATCCCAAGGAACGGGGGGCGCATCGGCGCCGACGGCTCCCGCCCCCTTGCGCTCGGGAGCTGGTTGGGCCGGAATTTTCATGCGTGCCTCCCTCCGCGGAGGTTCTGCCGTGACCGGATGCCGTTGGTTTTGACGATGTCGCCCTTGCGGCTGCGACCCATCGCCGCCTCATCGAGCGCGAGCACCGCTCCGCGCAGTTTGTCCTTGGTGACGGTGCGCGTGATGATGGCTTCCTCGCTCGAAAATTCGGCGCGCAGCGCGGCAATCTGCGCCTCGAGGGCGGCGCGTTTGCATTCGAGCGCCAGTTGCTGCCGCTCGGCCTCCTCGCTCAGCGTCACCACTTCCGCCCGCTCCCGCCCTTCCTGCTGCACGCGCGCCGAACCGGTGAGCATGCCGCTCGGGCCGATGTAAACGTCGGTGAGCTTGATGCCCTTGTTGGTCACCATGAATTCGCGGACCTGATTCGAGCTCGCCATGCCGCGCGATTTCAGGATGTGCAGGCCGCGGTTGCGCTCGCCGTTCGTCTCCAGATCGCGCAGCACCAGCCACGTATCCACGAGCGGGGAAATCGAGCCGTCCGCACGCTCGAGCGAGCTGCCCAGCGTCAGATCGGTGAGCATCACGGTGATCCCTTTTTGCTTCAGCCAATCGAGCAGTCGCATCAGTGCCGATTTGATCTCCAGGCCCGTGCCGGTCGTTTCCAAACCGGAGATCGGATCGAGGATCACGACATCCGGCGCGAACTCGGAGATGGCCTGAATCTTCCGCGAAAGATGGGTCTCCAAGCCGTGATAGAAAGGTCGCACGGTCTGAAATTGGAGCCGCCCCTTTTTCACCCACTGCTCCAGGTCGAGCCCGATCGTGCCCATGTTGCGCATGATCTGGCTGGACGATTCTTCGAAGGAAAAGAAGAGGCAGCGCTCCCCGCGGCGGCAGGTGGCGTCGGCAAAGGTCGCCGCCATGCTCGTCTTGCCCGTGCCCGCGGTGCCCGAGAGGAGGATGCTGCTCCCGCGATAGAACCCCTTGCCATCCAGCATGGTGTCGAGCCGTTCGATGCCCGTCGGAATGCGCTCGAGGGACGCGGTGTGTTCCATCTGCACGGAAGTGATCGGCCAGATCGAGATGCCCTCCTTCTCGATGAGAAAAGGATACTCGTTGGTGCCGTGCGTGGTGCCGCGGTATTTGACCACCCGGATGCGCCGCGTGGTGACCTGATCGACCACGCGATGATCGAGCGAGATCACGCAATCGGAGACGTATTCCTCCAGGCCAAAACGAGTCAGCGTGCCGTCGCCGCGCTCGCCCGTCATGATGACCGAGACGCCTTTCTCCTTGAGCCAGCGGAAGAGCCGGCGCAGCTCCGCGCGCACCAGGCTTTGATTCGGCAGGGCGCCGAAAAGGACTTCGATCGTGTCGAGCACGACGCGCTTGGCCTTGATCGAATCGATCGCGTAACCGAGCCGGATGAAGAGCCCTTCGAGATCGTATTCGCCGGTCTCCTCGAACTCGTTGCGATCGACGTAAACGTAATCGAGCAGCAGCTTTTTTTCGGCGACGAGCTTCTGCAAATCGAAGCCCAGCGACGCCACGTTTTCCGTCAGTTCCTCGCCCGTTTCCTCAAAGGCCACGAAGACCCCCGGCTCGCCAAACTCGGTCGCGCCGCGCACCAGAAACTCCATCGCCAGCAAAGTCTTGCCGCAGCCCGCGCCGCCGCAGATCAGCGTGGGCCGGCCTGCCGGCAGTCCCCCGCCGGTGATTTCATCGAGCCCGCGAATGCCGGTGGGGGCTTTGCGGAGCGTTTTTGGGAGGGAGAGTTTCGGGAGTTTTTTCATAGCGAGATGGCGGGTGCGTGGTCGGTCGAGGGATGGGGCGCGGCGGGAGCGGAGGCGGTGGTGCGCGCGTCGAGGAAACGCAAATCGTCCGAACGCGACTGCGCGACAGCGAGGATGCGATCGATGAGTTGGAGCAAGTGCCCGCCGCTCGTGAGGATTTGCTGGACGCTGTCTCCCTGCTCCGAAGTGAGCGGGTCCATGGCCAGCAACTGCGCGAAGCCGAGCACATGATTCATCGGCGTGCGCAGCTCATGGCTCGCGCGGGAGAGGAACTCCGTTTTTGCGCGCAACGCGGTTTCCAGATCCGCCGTGCGCTCGCCCACCCGGCGCTCGAGATCGGTATTTGCCGCGCGCAACTCCGCGTGCAGGCCGAGGATGCGCTCAGCCACGCGCACCCGCGCCGTCAGCGCATCTCTCTCGAAAGGTTTCGTCACGAAGTCATCGGCGCCGGCCTGCATCCCTTCGAGGAAGTTCGCCTTCCCCGCACGCGCGGTGAGCAGGATGAGGTAAGTGTAATTCGTGCACTTCGTCGTCCGGACTCGGCGGCAAAATTCCAGGCCGTCGAGGCCCGGCATCATCCAGTCTGAGATGATCAGGGAAAAGTCCCCACCCTGCCACGCGTCGAGTGCCTCGCGACCATTGCTGGCCTCATGCACCTCGTGTCCAAGCTTCCTGAGCACCGAACTCAGGAGCAGTCGAGTGATCTCGTCGTCATCGGCGATCAGGGTCTTCATTCGCAACCATGATAGAGCCCGCCGAGGGCCAGCGCTTGCGGGAGGGGTGTGTATTTTGAGCCTCAGGTAAAATCCCTGAGGTCCTCATCCTTCCACGCGGAAAGATCGAGGAGCCTATCTACGATCCGAGGCAAAGGCCGCAGTGAGGAGGCGTGCGACGATAACCGCAGAAACATCCGCGTCTTCCGCGGTATGCGTGTATATTTGCCCTCCGGCCTTCCATCGCAGGGGGAGCGTCAGCGTGCGGCAAACCCTCCTCTCCCATGCAAAAACTTCGTATTCTCCTCGTTGACGATCACGAAATGGTCCGGCGCGGGGTACGGACCACGATCGAAAATGAACCCGGCTGGGAAGTGTGCGGCGAGTCGGCCGATGGGCGCAAAGCCGTTGCCCTCGCCGAGGAGTTGCGGCCAGACATCGTCGTAATGGACATCGGAATGCCCGGTCTCAACGGGCTCGATGCCGCGCGCCAAATCCGGCGCGCTTTACCGAGGACCGAAGTGCTCATTTTCACCGGGGAAGAAAGCGATCAGTTGATCCACGACGTCTTTGCCGCGGGCGCGCGGAGCTACATTTTGAAGAGCGATCTCAGCACGCATCTCGTCGCCGCCATCCGCGCACTCGGCGAGCACAAGCACTACTTTACCACTCACATTTCGGAAGTCGTCTTTGCGCGCTACTTTGACGACGCCTCCGGCACAGCGAAGGCGAAGGCGGAAGGTCTGACGCCTCGCGAGAGGGAGATCGTGCAGCTCCTCGGCGAAGGAAAAAGTAATAAGGAAGTCGCATCAGTGCTTGGGATCAGCATCAAGACGGTCGAGACGCATCGTGCCACCACCATGCGCAAACTTCGCCTGGATTCATTTGCCGACCTCGTCCGCTACGCCATTCGCAACAAGATCGTCGCCGCGTAGCGCGGGAAAACCCGCGGTCCCAAACTACGCGGTTCCCGCCCTAGGTTCTTGAGTCATCGCAGTTAGGTTCTCAGATAGCATGACACCGCTCGCCTTCGACCTCCCCCCCTCCCTCAGCCTGCCTGACTTGATCAAGACCGAGCCGGATGCTCTGCACTCATGCAAAATCCTGGTAATCGATGACGAAGAGCCCAACGTGCGGCTCATCGAACGCATCCTCGCCCGGGCCGGGTTCGAAAACTTTCTCAGCACGACCGACTCGCGCGAGGCCGCGGCGCTCTTTGCCGACTTCGAGCCGGATCTCGTGCTGACCGACTGGCTGATGCCCGAGATCGATGGCTGCGCCGTCATCGAGCAAATCCGCGCCGCCACGGCGACCGACGATTTCCTGCCGATCGTCGTGCTTACCGCAGACATCACGCCGCAGGCCAAAAAGCGTGCGCTCACCGCCGGAGCGACCGATTTTCTGACCAAACCCTTCGACCAAATCGAAGTCCTCCTCCGCATCGAAAATCTCCTCAAAGCCCGCCTTTCCCATCTCATCATCGCGCGACACAACGTGACCCTCGAGGAGAGCGTGCGGGAGCGCACGTTCGCTCTGGAGCGAGCGCTGGCCGAGCTTCAGGCGTCGCAGAAGCAAGTCATCCAGCAAGAGCGCCTCTCCGCGCTTGGGACCATGGCCGGCGGGATCGCCCACGATTTCAACAACTCCCTCAGCATCATCATGGGTTTTGGCGAATTGCTTCTGCGCGACCTTCCGCACGGTATCAACGAAGAAAACGGCACCGAGCCGATCACAACGATCCTCACCGCCGCCGAAGATGCCGCGAAGACCGTGCAGCGGCTGCGGGACTTCTACCGTCCGGACGAAACGAAGGAACAGCGCCTGCCGATTGATCTCAACCAACTAGCCGCGGCCGCAGTGGCCTTGACCCAACCTCGCTGGCACACGCACGCCACTTCTCAGGGGCGCTCCATCATCGTGCATTCCGCGTTGGGCAAAATCCCGTCGATCACCGGCGACGCCGCCGAGCTGCGGGAAGTGCTCACCAACTTGATCTTCAACGCCGTCGATGCGATGCCCCACGGCGGCGCGATTACGATCGCCACCAGCGCTGAGGCCGACACCGTTGTCTTGAAGCTGACCGACACCGGCACCGGCATGAATGAGGAAGTCCGGCGACGTTGCCTCGAGCCTTTCTACACGACCAAAGGCACGCGCGGCACCGGCCTCGGCCTCGCGATGGTCTTCGGCATTATTCAACGCCACGCCGGCACCATCGATATCGAGAGCGAGCCCGGCAAAGGAACCACGTTCATCCTGCGCCTTCCGGCGGCGGATGCGCAGATCTCCCCGGAGCCGGACGCCGCACCCCATTCCTGGGACTCGTTGCGCGTCCTCGTCGTGGACGATCAACCGATCCTCTGCCAGCTCCTCTGCCAGCATTTGGAAGGCGACCTTCACACCGTCGAAACCGCGCTCAGCGGAAGCGAGGCGCTTGCAAAGTTTCGCGCCGGCAAGTTCGACCTCGTGATCACCGATCACGTCATGGCGGAAATGACTGGCGAGCAGCTCGCGCAAGCCATCAAGGAGCTCAATCCTGCCGTCCCTGTCATCCTTCTAACCGGCTATGCGAGCGAAGGCGGGGTCGAGAAGACCTACTCCGCCGCGGTCAATCTCGTCGTCGGAAAACCGCTCTCGCGCGCTTCCCTGCGCCGCGCATTCGCAGAGGTGATGGCTCAATGTTGAGGGGAGATAAAAGAAGCAGTCCCTGCCGGCGGTAGGCAGCTGCCGTTGTGATTTGAAGTGGGTCAAATCCCTGAAGCGATCAGTCAGGTGAGCAGATCCGGGTAAACGTTGGTGCCGGAACGCGCGAATCCTTGCGAACAAGGAAATCTGCTCCCCGAGTTCGACTCCCCGCGCGCAAACCGCGTTCTGGCGCTCACTCACTGCCGAGCAACGCGCCGCCACCCGAGCGGCCTCGCGGTCGCCATGCGCTACTTGGTGCCCGCCGCCGAATACGACGAAGCCGGCGCCGTCACCGACCCGGAGACCGTACTCACCTTCGGCTACCTGCGCTACACCGAATGCCATGCGCGGAAGCGCACTACAACAAACGCGGAGCGGATCCTGCATAGCCGCCGGAGCGGCAAACGCAGAGCAATCGCGTATTCGTCACCGTGGAGTGCCTGTATGGTTTCAAGGGCGCGCTGCCCGACGGCATCAAGCGGATCGTGAAACCTTAATCGGGCGGCACCCCTTCCGATGGCCGTCTAACCCCGACGCTCCGCGGCGTGTTTGCTGAGGTCGCGCAGGGTTCTCGTGAGCTGATGAAAATCAATCGGCTTCACGAGGTGGGCGAGGAAGCCGCTTTCCGCCGAGCGGCGGATATCTTCGTCCATGCCGTAGCCGGAAAGCGCGATGCCACGGAGGCCGGGCTGGAGAAGCTGAAGCTTCGCCATGAGCTCCAAGCCGGTGCCATCGGGCAGGCCGAGGTCGGAGATCACGAAGTCGAAAGGCAGGGTCTCAGCGGCTTGGGAAAGGGCGGCGGCGATACCGCTGGCGGCGACGACCTCGTGGCCCGCACGGGTGAGCAGGCGGCGGAGCACGGTCAAGGTCGGTTCATGATCCTCCACGACGAGCAGATGCAGCTTTTCGGGGGAGCCGGCAGCGTCATCCCCGGGATCTGTTCCCGGCGGGCCGGGCGGTTCCGCGAGGCCGGACGCCGGGTCGCGTGAGCCCGGCAATTCGACGATGAAGGTCGCGCCTTTGCCGAGGCCTTCGCTCTGAGCGATGATCCCTCCCCCGTGGAGGCCCACGATCGCGCGGGCGATCGCCAGGCCGAGACCCAGCCCTCCAAATTGATGGTTGTTTTCGCGACCTGCCTGCTCGAAGGGGCGGAAGATTTTCTCCACATCCTCGGGCGGCAGGCCGATGCCTGTGTCGCTGACCTCGATCCGCAGGCGGCCATCGGTCTCATCGCGGCTGCGGACGGTGACGCGGCCGCCCGGGGGCGTGAATTTGATGGCATTTCGCAGCAAATTCCAAAAGACCTGCTGGAGCCGGGCGGGGTCCGCCCACAGGCCGGTCTTCCGCGCCGCGAGATCCATTTCCAGATTGATGGGCTTCTCCCGCGCTTCGTCGCGCACGATTCCCACCGCGAGACCGAGGAGGGAATGCACATCGCACAGCTCTTCGCGCAGCGGCAGCTTGCCTTTGGAGATGCGAGTCAGGTCGAGCAAATCGTCGATCAGCCGCGCTTCCAGGGCGATGTTACGCCCGATCATCGCCAGACTGCTCCGGACCTCCTCCGGCAGCCGTTCGTCTTCACTCAGGGAGTTCGCCGTCATCAGCACTGGCATCAGCGGGGTGCGCAGCTCGTGGGAAAGGGCGGCGAGGAAATTGTCCTTCGCGCTCGAGGCCACTTCGGCGCGCTCCTTTTCGGCGCGCAAGGCCGTCTCCGCGGCGCGGCGCTCGATGCTCACGGCGATGGCGTCGGCGATGGGCGCCAGGTCGCCGAGCACCGCCGCGGAGAGAGCATGTTTGGAAAAAAGCGCCACCACACCCACGAGGCGGGCATCGACGATCAGCGGGTAGCCGGCAAAGGCGACCATGCCCTCGCGCGCCGCCCACTCGGGGTCGGAAATATTCGGATCGTGCGCCACGTCGTTGGTGAGATGGGTGCGGCGGTTCTGCGCGATGCGCCCGATCTTGAACTGTCCCACCGGCACCCGCGCGTGGGGTCCATCGAGATGCGTGTAGAGCCCCGCGCTGGCGCGCAGGACGAGCACGGACTCCGTCTCATCCAGCAGCCAGACCCGCGCAAATGCCGCATCCAGATGCCGCACCAGCAGCTCACACGTGCCATGCAGGCTGGCTCCGAGTTCCGCCTCGGAAGCGAGATGCGCCGCGATCTCGGCGCGGAGAGCCGACAGGCGGGCGCGCTCCTCCAACTCCCCCTCCGCCGCCTTGCGCTCCGAGATGTCTCGGATGAAGCCGACAAACATCGCCTCGCCCGCCAGCGGGAGCGGATTGATCGAGAGCTCCACGGGAAATTCGCTGCCGTCCCGCCGCATCGCCGGCAGCTCCATGCGCCGTCCCAGCACCGGCCCTTCGCCCGTCGCCAGGAGATGCGCCAGGCCCCGGCGGTGCGCTTCGCGCAGACGCTCCGGCACGATGTACATCGCCAGCTCCGCGCCGATCACCTCTTCCCGCCGCCAACCGAAGATCCGCTCCGCGGGAGGATTCCAGTCCACGATCGTGCCCCGGGAATCCATCAGCAGCACGCCGTCGATGGCCGTGTCGATGATCGCGCGGGAACGCAGTTCGCTCGCCCGCAGCGCGCGGTCCCGGCTGCGCCTCGCCGTGACATCGTGGAAGACGATGATCGCGCCGCGCAGCGAGCCATCCGGCGCGAAGATCGGCGCCGCGGAATCTTCGATCGGGATCTCGGCTCCCCCGCGCTGCCGCAGCACCGTATGATTGGCCATCTCCACCACGATCCGCTCCCGCAGCACTTGCTCGACAGGGTTCGCCGTCGGCGCGCCCGTTCCCTCTTGGAAAAGCGGCATCACCTCCGTCACCGGGCGGCCGTGGGCTTCCGCATCCGGCCAGCCCGTCAGCTTCTCCGCCACGGGATTGAGAAAGGTCACCGCGCCGACCACATCCGTCGCCACCACCGCGTCGCCGATGCAGCGCAGCGTCACCTGCCACTGTTCGCGTTCGCTCGCCAAAAGCAGTCCATTTTCCCGCGCCCGCCGCTCCGCGCGACGCATCCTCACCGCCATCGTCGTGATCACGCCCACCGTCAGGCCGTAACTCGCCAGCGCGACGAGTCCCCGAAGATCCAGCGTCGCGAAGGCCTGTCGCGGAGCCGTGAAAAACCAACGCCCCCCGGCATAGCTAATGACGATCGCCACCAGCGCCGGCCCCCAGCCTCCGTAAGCCGCCACCACCGCGATGGCCGCAAAGGAGAAGATAAACGGATGAGACTCGCCCAGCCCGAAATCGAACGCCGCGCGCAACGCCATCGCCACCGCGCTCGCGGCCAGGGCCATGAGGTAGCCGCGCCAAGCGCGTTCAGTTCGGGCGGAGTAGGGATCGCGTGGGTCGGGCATCTCAAGGTTATATATCGTATCAGGCGAGGGAATGCGCGGGCAAAAACCGTTCACGAGCCGGCCTTGAGGCGCGCACTTCGCGGGGCGGATGGGCCTTCCGGTCGCTGTGCCGCTCCCGTTCCTCCCTCTCCGGCGCTTTCCCGCTCTCAGCGTCATTGCCACGCGGCGAGGCCGTTGCTCCGGTGCGCGCCCGCGTACCGTATTGGGCCACGGGAGTCTATGCAGTTCGTTCCGGGCGCGTGCCCTACACCGACCTCGACCCGAAGGGGTTGATTCCGATGACGTGGGTCGGAGACCTTTGGCGTCTCGCCGTGCTGCTGCTGTATCCAGCCGCGCTTCTCGCCATTCTCTACTTCACGAATCGCTGGAACCAGAAGTTCAGCAGCGAGGGCTTTTACCATTCCGCACTTACCGGCGTTTGCGTCGGCGCCGGAACCGTTGCTTTCTTTCTGCTCTTCCAGCGTGGCGGCCCGCTTTCGTCCGTGCCCGTCATCTTAGCTGGCGGAGCGGCCATCATGGCCATCGCGGGCATCGTCTTTTTCCACGAGCCGTCATCTTGGCAGCGGCTTCTCGGAGTCGGTCTCGCCATTGCCGGACCTTTTCTACGATCAACTCACCGACTACGGCGACAGGGTGGAACCCAAAGTCTCCCTACGGCGTGGGTGTCGGCGGCGGCGTCACCACCGGCGGCTCCTCCTCCTCCGGCGACGTCTGACGCAGGATATCCAGATT
>JAYTDO010000565.1:0-12624 GCA_043735935.1 Chthoniobacteraceae bacterium | reverse complement strand
TGCGCGCTCGCGATGGAGCAGACTCTCATCGTGCTCAACGAGGGATGGAAACGCGATGGATTGCCGACGACCGCGATGCGCGTCGGCATCTACACGGGGAAACTGGTGGCTGGCAGTCTCGGTACCTCCGAGCGGATGGAGTTCACGGTGCTCGGCGATACCGTCAATACTGCCGCCCGGCTCGAAAGTGCGGGCAAGGAAGCCGATATGCCTGACCTTCCTCCATCGCCATGCACGATCCTCATCGGCGAGTCGACATTTGAGCGCCTCGGCGGCCGCTACCGCACGGTCGAACTCGGGGCAATGAGCTTGAAAGGGAAGGCGGAGAAGATAAAAGTTCATCGAGTCCTCGGTCAGTTCCCAACTAATCCAACATCATGAAAACCAAAACGTATCTCCCCTCCATCGTCGGCGTCGTCGTCCTTGGCCTCGCCGCTTCCGCTTCTGCTCAGGACACTCCGGCTCCGGCGACCCCGGCGGCAGCCGATTCCCAACCGGCTCCGGCCAAGCGCAAGCTGACCTATTCGGCTCCGAAAACGGCCGGGACTGCGCGTCAGGATGGCGACGGAGGCTCGCGCGGCGGCACCATGGTGCTCCCGAAAATCTACGTCCTTGCTCCGAAGGATGCCGCGCTCACCTCGCAGGAGGCGCCCGCGCTGTTCTGGTATCAGGACGGACCTTCGGATGCGGCGTTTGAGATGACGCTGACCGCTCCGAAGAATCCGAAGCCGCTGCTGAGCCTCAAGAGTTCGGCGAAGATGGAGGCGGGCATTCACAGCGTTTCGCTGGCGCGGCAGAAAGTCACCCTCGATCCGAACATCGCCTATCAGTGGAGCATCTCGTTGAGCGGCGACACGAAGAACCGTTCGCTGGACAAGATCGCGAGCGCCAGCATTCAGCGGAACGAACCGCCGGCCGATCTCGCCGCGAAGGTTGAAAAAGCGAGCGCCGCCGACAAGGCGATCATCTATGCCGATGCAGGGTTTTGGTACGATGCCATCCAGTCGATCTCGACCGCGATTGGCGAGGCGACCAAGGCCAAGGACGACAAGGCGGTGGCCGAATTGAAGTCGCTTCGTGCCTCGTTGCTCGAGCAGGGCAGCTTGAAGGAAGCGGCCGCCGCCGATCGGAAATAAGCTTCGGCGTCAGCCGAGGTTTCCCCGCTTCATCTCGCCGAGAGCGTAGTCGCACGCGCGCCAGGCGAGCGCGAGGATGGTGAGCGTCGGGTTTTTGTAGGGATTCGAAACGAACGGGCCTCCGTCCGTGACGAACACGTTCGGAACGTCCCAAGCCTGGCACCATGAGTTCAGCACGCCGTCCCTGGCGGCTGCACTCATGCGGGTTGTGCCGATCTCGTGATTGACCGATCCCCCTGCGGTGATCGCCTTCGCGCCATCGGTCTCGATTTTGCCCATCACTTTTCCGCCCATGCCTTCGATGATGTTTGCGAAAGTGCGCTGCTGATGCGCCACCTGCTTGAGCTCACCATCACTCCACGCAAAGTGAAAGCGTAGCGCGGGGACGTCCCAGCGGTCTTTTTTGTCCGGGTCGAGTTCGCACCAGCTTTGCTCGTTGGGAATCATTTCGCCGCGGGCGTGAAAATCCACGATCGAGCCGAAATAACGCCGCGCGTCGGCTTTCATCGCGGTGCCGTAGTTGTCGCCCGGAAGATGCACGCCGAGTCCGGGCATCGAGCGGCCACCGCTCCAGCCCATGTAGTATCCGCGCGGGAAGCCGAGCTTGCCTGCGAGTTGATCCTTCCACGGCCACCAAGGGGCGTAGAGGTGAAACGCGGAGACCCCATCCTCATTGTGGAGCGGCATGTTTTCGAGCGCGGGGACCTGGCCTTTCAATGAGCTGCCGGTGCTGTCTGTCAGCCATTTCCCGAGGTGCCCGCTTCCGTTGCCGAGTCCATGCGGAAAAAGGGTGCTGCGTGAATTCAGGAGGATGCGGGTGCTCTCGAGGGCGCTGGCGGCGAGGACGACGATGCGCGCCGCCGCGTGCTCTTCGCGGCCCGAAGCCTTGTCGATGAAATGCACGCCGGTCGCTTTGCCATCTTTCCCGATCGTGACCTCGCGCACCATGGCGTCGGTGACGAGGTCGAGGTTTCCGGTCTCCATCGCGGGAGGAATCAGCACGGTCGTGCTTTGGAAGTTTGCGCGAATCGCGCACCCGCGCCCGCAAGGGGTCGCGTAAAAACATTGTGCGCGCCCGTTCAGGGGCTTCGTGAGGATCGCGAGGCGCGAGGCGATCACCGGGATCCCGAGCTTGCCCGCGCTCTTTTTGATCAGGAGTTCGTAGCCGCGTGGTTTAGGCGGCGGCTGTAGGAATTTGCTTCCCGGGTTGTTTTCTAAATCTTCATCAGTGCCGAACACCCCGATGAGTTGCTCCACCTTGTCGTAATATGGGGACACTTCTTCGTAGCTGATCGGCCAATCCCAGCCGAGTCCATCGCGCGACTGCGGTTTGAAATCGTAAGGCCCCATCCGGAGCGAGACCCGGCCCCAGTGGTTGGTGCGGCCACCGAGCGCCCGCGAACGCCACCACATGAAGTTTTGATCGGTCTTGGTTCGGTTCTGCACCGTGCCTTCCACCCATCCGCCGTCGGACTTTCGCTGCACGACGTAAGGTTCGCCCGGAACGACCCAACCGCCGCTGACGGTCGCGTCGAAAAAGCCGTTCGGCTTCTCAGGCGTTCCAGCACCGCGCAGTGGGGCGTCGGCGTTGGTCTGAAACATCGGCGTCTCGAGTTCGGGCGAATAGTTTCGCCCGGCCTCGATCATCAGAACCTTCAGGCCGGCTGTGGCGAGGACGTAGGCCGACATTCCACCCGCGGCGCCTGAGCCGACTACGATCGCGTCGTATTTCGGGGCCGTCTTCGATGCGGTGATGATCGACATATGAAAGCGCCGCGAGTTTAAGCCAGGCCGAGATGTTTCAAGACCTCGGGCGGCGGTCCGGGGAATTCCGCCATCGGGACGTTGCCCACGTAGCCGATCGCCTTCCAGCCCTTAGGCGTCGAATAATAACCGCCGGCGGCCCGGTCGCGGAAAAGGGAAAAGAATCCGTGAGCCGCCTTTCGTGCCTCGGTTCCCTCTTTCATGATCTCGTCGAGAATCGCCTTTCGATCCGCGTCGGAGGCCTCGGAGAAACTCTTGCCCGAGCGCCTTTTCGATTCCTCATCGAGCCACGCGAGACCGGACCGAATGACTTGTAAATCCTTTTCCTGCTGTTCGTAAGGCGCACTCACCCATTCGTCGATGAAGTCCGGCACCCCGACGGCGCTCGCCGCCGGTCCGTTTTCATCCGCCGGGATGATGAGATCCGCCAACACGGTCACGGTTTGTTTTTCCTTCTCGGTCAAAATCCGTGGCCACGGGATTTCTTTCTTTAGAAGATTCGGGTCGCCGCCGATTCCCCGTACCGGGGTTTGCGCGAAGGCGGGAAGTTCCAGCGCGGACAGCGCGATGGAGAGGCCGACAACGCGTTTCAGTGCTTCGCGGCGGGAGAGGGGAGTTGGTTCGTTCATCGTTCGCGCGTTACGTTTATGGTTTTAGAAAAATTCGCGTTCATTGCTTCGGGCTCAGCGTTTTCGACGTCAGCCGATGTTTCCCTTTTTCATCTCGTCCGCGAGGTATGCGCAACTCCGCATGGCGAGCGCCATGATCGTGAGAGTCGGGTTTTTGTCGGCGTTGCTTACAAAAGGGCCCGCGTCGGTCACGAAGAGATTTGGGCACTCCCACGCCTGGCTGTGTTCATTGAGCACCGAGGTTTTGGCGTCCGCGCCCATGCACGTGGTGCCGACTTCGTGGATGATCGTGCCGCCGGCCATGATTGCCTTTTCCGGATCGAGTTCAACTTTGCCGAGCACCGTCCCGCCCATCGCCTCGATCAGATCCTTGAAGGTCTGCTGCATGTGTACCGCCTGTTTCTTTTCGTGGTCGCTCCATTTCCAGTAAAATCGAAGCACTGGAATGCCCCACTTGTCCTTCACGACCGGATCGACTTCGCAGTAGCTGTCGTCGTTGGGGATCATCTCCCCGCGACCGCTAAATCCAAGGATCGAGCCGTAATAACGACGCGCCTCGTCCTTGAACTTGCTGCCGTAGCTATTCGCGTTCGGATTAAAAATCCCCATCCCGGGCATCCTTCGCCCGCCTCCGAATTCGATATGGTATCCGCGGGCAAAACCCAGTTTGCCGGCGAGTTGCTCCTTGTAGAGCCACCACGGCATGTAGCTGTGCATGCTGCTCGCCCCGTCTTCATTGTGCGGAGGGCAATTCTCCAGCGCGGGAATGTGTCCGGTCACATTGCTTCCGACGGTGTCCATCAGGTAACGCCCCACTTTGCCGCTCCCGTTCGCCAGCCCATTCGGGAATAACGCGCTTTTCGAGTTCAACAAGATCCGCGCGCTTTCGCATCCAGACGCCGCCAGGACGACGACACGACCGGTCGCCCGTTCCTCCATCCCGGTGTCTTTGTCGATGAAAATGACCCCGTTCGCCTTCCCGTCCTTGGCGAGCGTGACCTCACGGACCATCGCATTCGTTCGGATATCCAGATTCCCAGTGGCGACTGCAGGCGGCAGCAGCACGGTCGTGCTTTGAAAATTCGCCTTGATCGCGCAACCCCGGCCACAGTCCGTCGCGTAAAAACACGCCGCTCGTCCGTTTAGGGGTTTCGTTAAAATCGCCAGATGGCTCGGAATCACCGGAATGCCCAGTCCTTTGCCATACTTCTTGACCAGCAGCTCGAATCCGCGCGGCCGCGGAGCGGGTTGGAGCGAGCCGTTCAAACTGTCCGGCGTATTCTCCATTCCCTCATTGGAACCAAAGACGCCGACCAACGCCTCCGTCCGATCGTACCACGGCTCCATGTCCTTATATTCAAGCGGCCAGTCGAGCCCGAGTCCGTCGCGAGATTTCGGCTTAAAGTCGTAAGGCCCCATCCGAAGCGAGATCCGTCCCCAGTGATTCGTCCGTCCGCCCAGCATCCGCGGACGCCACCACATGAAGTTTTGGTTTGTTTCCTTTGCCTTCCAGTCGCTTGCCTCCACCCAATCCGGCTTCCCTTCACGCTTCACCATGTATGGTTCTCCCGGCACCGACCAACCGCCGTTCACCGTTGCATCGAAAAATCCGAAATGTTTGTCTGGCGTCGCGGTCCCTCTCAGCGGCGCCTCGTCGTAGCGCTGAAACATGGGTGTTTCCGTCTCCGGCGAATAATCCCGGCCGGCCTCGAGCATGAGGACCTTTAACCCCGCCTTGCAGAGCACGTAAGCAGACATTCCTCCCGCTGCGCCGGAACCGACAATGATGACGTCGTAAGAAGGGAGCGACTTCCGGGGAGTGATGATCGGCATGGCACGACGATGCTTTGTCAGTCGGATTAGGTCAATCCTTGGGTAAAAAGTTGCGAGACTGAGAGACGGGTTTCGCGTTTATGATAAAAACGGTCAGCGATGCTTCTCATTTTCCATAACGATTCCGCGTCGTTTTCAGGGAAACGGCGGTAGAATGATCAGTAAGTCGGGATGATTCTTCAGAGAGGCTCTTATATTTTATTGAAATTATGGAAACCCTCAACGCCGTTGGCATCGCCGTTGCTAATAGGAGTCTCATCCGATGCGAGGTCAACTCCTGTCGGATCAAGAAACAAATAACAAAACAAACGCACCAATAATATGCTCCAGAAATTGAACAAGAACCGCGGGGGCTTCACCCTCGTCGAAATCATGATCGTCGTGGCCATCATCGCGCTACTCGCGGCGATCGCCGTCCCGAACTTCCTGCGTGCTCGCAAGCGCTCCCAGGCCACCCGCATCCTCGAAGACCTTCGCATGATCGATGCGGCGATCGACCAGTATGCGATCGAAACCAACAAGACCACCGGCGCCAACGTCGGCTGGAGCGATGTCGTCCTTTACCTAAAGGCCGGCTCGACCCTCGCCAACTCCGGCACGAAGGACTTGCTCGGAAACGCCTTTGGCACCTTCTCGGTCGATGCGATTCCGAAGGTCCCGGCAGCGACCTTCACGGCGCTCTCCGACGTGGCCCCTGCCGAGTTCTGGTCGCCCTTCAAGTAAACCCGAGGCCGAAAGGCACAAAACTTACTTCACAACATCCAGTCGTCCTTCGGGCGGCTGGATGTTGCTGTTTTTGGGGGTTAACTCTGGAATTGCAACTCGGCGAGGCGACGATACGTGCCACCTTCTCGCTGGATGAGTTCCTCGTGCGTGCCGCTCTCGGTGATGACGCCCGCCTCCAGCACGTGAATTCGGTCGCATTGCCGGATCGTCGACAGGCGGTGGGCGATGATAAATGCCGTTCGTCCCTTCAGCAATTCGGCGAGCGCCTCTTGGATCAGACGCTCGCTCTCGCTGTCGAGCGAACTGGTCGCTTCATCGAGGATGAGCACCGCCGGATCGCGTAACAACGCCCGGGCGATGGCGATCCGTTGTTTTTGACCGCCGCTGAGCTGGATGCCGCGCTCCCCGACGAGTGTGGCATCCCCTTCGGGAAACCGATCGATAAACTCCTCGCAGTGTGCACGTCGTGCGGCGAGGCGGATGTCTCCTTCCGAAGCATCGGTGCGGCCGTAGGCGATGTTTTCCCGGATGCTCCCGCCGAAGAGTAAAACCTCTTGCGGGACGATCGCGAGATTCGCGCGGAGCGTGGAAAGCTCGAAATCTGTTGCCCGTTTCTCGTCGAAAAATATTTGCCCGGAGTCCGGTTCGTAAAATCGGAGGAGCAGTGAGACGAGGGTGCTTTTACCCGCTCCGCTCGGGCCGACGAGGGCGATCCGTTCGCCGGGCCGCGCTTGCAGGCTGATGCCGCGCAGGACGGGGAGGTCTGGGCGCGAAGGATAGCGAAATGCGACCGAATCGAGACGAACCGCACCTGCCAGTCGATCCCCGGATGGCGTGGCATTGCCGATAGCGACGGCTTCGGTCGGCTCTTCGAGCAATTCGCGGACACGTTGCGTGGCGCCGAGCGTCTTTTGGATCTGGGTGAATATTTCCGCGAAACTGCTCACGCTGCCGCCGACGAACACCGTCGCGAGGATGAAGCGGGTTAATTCGCCGTGGGAAAGCTGCCCTGCCTGCATGAGCTGCGCTCCGTACCACATCACCAGTACGATGCTGCCGAAAATGCCGACGATGATAAACGAAATGAGCCCCGCGCGCAGCCGCGCACCTTTGAGGATAATCCCGAGAAAACTCTCCAGCCCGCGGGTGTAGCGGGCGCTCTCGTGCCGCTCGTTGCCGTAGGCCTTCACGTTTGCGATGCCCTGAAGAGTTTCGTCGACGATCGTCGCCGTGTCCGCCAATCGGTCCTGCGCCTTCCGCGACAGGGCGCGGATACGCCGCCCGAAAATGACCGCGAGAAGAGTGAGGACGGGAAACGAGGAAATCATCACGAGGCTCAAGCGGACGGAGGTGAGGGTGATGAGGGCGAGCCCGCCGGTGAGCATCATGATCTGCCGGATGGCTTGGGCGCACGTGAAGGTGAGCGTGTCCTGGATCTGCGCGAGGTCATTCGAGAGACGGCTGGATAATTCGCCGACGCGGTGGACCGCGAAGAAGCGCATGGGCAGTGCGATGAGCCGCTCGTAAAGATCACGCCTGAGAGCGACCACCGCGCTCTCGCCCACTTTGGCAAAGGAAAATGAAGTGAAGAACGTGAGCGTGGCCTGGATGGCGAGGCTGCCCGCCAGAAAGAGCGCGACCCGATCGATGTCGCGCATCCACGGAGGCAGACTGGACGGTTTGACGGAGGGAATCGCCGCGTCGAGGAGGTTGCCGACCAAGTACGGGAACATGAGCCCAAATCCCATGCTGACGAACGAACCGATCATCGCCCCGATGAAACGCTTGCGCCATGGGCGCACGTATCGGAACAGGCCTGCCAGCTCCATGAGGGAGCGACGGGGAGCAACGGCGGTGGGTTCCGGCACGGGTGGTGTTTGCAAATCCGACGGCCGCAGGCCGTTCCTCGGGTGTCACGCGCCAGGCGCGCAGCCGGGATTACTTCGCGGGCGCAGCCTCGGCGGGGCCGTTCGGCAGTTCGACCGGCTTCAGTTCGCGTATCCACACGTTCCGAAAGCGCATCGGGTTACCGTGATCCTGAAGCTGAATGTTGCCCTTTTCAGGATGCGGCGTGTAGACGCCGACGGCGCGGTGTGGCGTCGGACCGAGCAATTGCGTGTGGTTCTGAGTGAGGACGCCGTTATGGAAGATGGTCGCAAAGGCGGGAGTTTCGAGTTTGCCGTCCTTGAAGCGCGGGCCATTGAAAATGATGTCGTACATCTGCCACTCGCCGGGCTTCCTCGAGACGTTCACGAGCGGGGGCGTCTGGCCGTAGAGCGCCGTCGCCTGGCCGTCTGGGTAAGTGGGGTTGTTGTAATTATCCAGCACCTGGATCTCGTAGCGGCCGTAGAAAAAGACCCCGCTGTTCCCGCGTCCCTGGCCGTCGCCCTTCGGCGGAGGCGTGGCAAATTCGATGTGCAGTTGAACGTCGGGGCCGAACTCGTCCGCCGTGGCGAGCGTGCCCGTGCCTGGGACGACTTCGAAATAACCGTTCTCGACTTTCCACTTGGCCGGGTCCTTGCCGGATTTCCACTTGCTCAAATCCATTCCATCGAAGAGCACGACCGCGTCGGACGGAGCAGTGCCGGCTTTTTCCTGTGTTGAGAATTCGCCGGGAGTCACGATGGGAGGTTGAGGGCGCTCACCGTCGTGAATGTGCCACTTGGTGCCGGGATAACTCGGCGTATCCTGATAACCGAGACCGGCTGCGCTGGCGCGGGCGGTGAGAGTGATCGCGAGTGCAGGGATGAGGGCGAGATGTTTCATGGAGCGAGGGTTAGGGCGGGAGATTAGGCAGATGGATGCCTGTGTGGGGAAGCGGAAACTTCGTGGTCCCGAGGCATCCCAAAAAAATCCGCGCCCGCATAGTCCGAACACGCCGCGCCGAACGCGCTTCGGGGATCGTTCAAATGCACACCGTTGCATGGATTTGGAGATCCAGATCCATGCGAGTGCACGCTCACGCGAAGGTCGATCCGAGCCCTCAAAGCTCGTTGAAACTCATCCCGCAGTCTTACGCGACGTTTTGCGTGGACTTTGCGGCGGGCGAAGCTTTCAGCAAAGGGAGCACTTTTTCGAAGGCGGCTTGGGCGGTGAGCCCGTGTTTTTTCCGGAGAATCTCCACGGCTCCATGCTCGATGAATTGATCGGGCCAGCCGATGCGGACGACGGGCGTCTTGATGCCGGCGTCATTGAGATGCTCGATGACGGCGCAGCCGAAACCGTTGTGCAAGACATGGTCCTCCAGGGTGCAGACGACCTCGGCGCCACGGGCGAAAAATTCGATGGTGCCGGCGTCCAGGGGCTTGATCCAGCGTGGGTTGATGACGGCGGCGCTGATGCCCTGTGCTTCGAGGAGGGCTGCGGCTTCCTCCGCCATCTCGCACATTCCACCGAGTCCGATGAGGACGACGCGGGTGCCGTGTTTGACGACTTCCGCCTTGCCGATTTCGAGCAGCCGCGGCTGGGGCTTTGGCGTGGCGCCGGTGCCGATGCCACGAGGGTAACGGATGGCGATCGGGCCGCCGGTGTGGTTGGCCATCGTCCAGAGCATGTCGACGAATTCATCTTCGTCCTTGGGCTGCATGTGAATGAGCCCGGGCACGTGGCGCAGGTAGCCGATATCGAAGAGGCCGTGGTGGGTCGGGCCATCGTCGCCGCTCAAGCCGCCGCGATCCATGCACAGCGCGACATTGAGATTCTGTAGCGCGATGTCGTGGATGATCATGTCATACGCGCGCTGCATGAAAGTGGAGTAAATCGCCAGGAAGGGCTTGAATCCTTGCGCCGCCAGACCCGCTGCAAACAAGGCGGCGTGCTCTTCGGCGATGCCGACGTCGAAATATTTGTCCGGGTGCGCCTTCGCGAAATGGACGAGGCCGGTGCCGGTGGGCATCGCGCCGGTGATGGCGACGACCTTGGTGTTGGTGTCGGCAAACTTAGCGAGCGTCTTTCCAAAAAGCTCGCTGTAGGTGGGCGACGAGGCGGACGCGGTCTTGCCGGTTTTGGGCTCGAATTTTCCGAGGCCATGAAATTTGTCCGGCTGCTCGAGCGCAGGCGCATAACCCTTTCCTTTTTGGGTGAGGATGTGAAGCAGGACGGGTTCGTTCTGGGTCTTGAGAAACTCGAATGTCCGCTCCAGCAGTCCCACGTCGTGACCGTCGATCGGTCCATAATAGCGGAGGCCGAGTTCTTCAAAGATGACGCTCGGGAGCAGAAGATTTTTTACCCCAGCTTCCACCTTGTGAGCGAGGCCGGCGGCGAATTCCCCGCCGATCATTTTGATGAACCCGGCGGCCTTTTCGTGGAGATGCGCGTAGGTCGGATGCGTCGCGATCTTGTTAAAATAGCTGGCCATCGCACCGACGTTTTTGGCGATCGACCATTCATTGTCGTTGAGCACGACGATGAAACGTTTGGTTTGCTCCGAGACGTTGTTGAGCGCCTCGTAGCTGACGCCGCACGTAAACGCGGCATCGCCGGCGACGACGACGACATGCTCATCCGTCCCCCGCAGATCGCGCCCGACCGCCATGCCGAGCGCGGCGCTGATGGCGGTCCCGGCGTGGCCGGCTCCGTAGCAGTCGTGTTCGCTTTCCGTGCGGAGGAGAAAGCCGTTGAGGCCTTCATACTGGCGCATGGTTTCGAAGCGTTCTCGGCGCCCGGTGAAGAGCTTGTGGACGTAGCCCTGGTGTGAAACGTCGAAGACGAATTTGTCCTTCGGCGTCTGGAACACGCGGTGCAGTGCGATGGTGAGTTCGACCACGCCGAGGTTCGGGCCGAGGTGGCCGCCGACCGAGGTCGGGTTTTCCTCGGAAAGCACGCGGATCAATTCGTCGCGGACTTCCTGGGCCAGTTGTGGAAGATCCTTTTCGGCGAGCGACTTGATGTCGGCGGGGGACTGGATGGTCGGTAGAATGGGCGGCAGCATTTCAAAAAAGGTTGATGTCCTTGCGCGGTCCGGCGGGCGTCTTTCCCTCGGAGGATTTTGCGTCGGGATCGAACTCGGCGAGTTCGGGTTGCCCCTGGGAGGTTCGCGTGATGATTTCGATCTTCCGCTCGGCTTCCTTGAGCTTTTCCTCGCACACCTTCACGAGCACGGTGCCTTCCTCGTAGTGTTTGATGAGGTCGTCCAAGGGAAGCGTGGGCGAGTCCATCGCTTGCACGATCTTTTCGAGCCGCTCCATGGCGGTCTCGAAGGTTTCAGGTGTGGTGGGTGCGTTGGGTTTGGCCATTCGCGGTCGTGGACTTTACGTCGTCGGGACCGGCTCTGGCAAACCCCGATCGGTCTTTGCGTCAATCTTCCCGGTTCGTCCAGCGGTCGCGGTCGCTGTAGAAGATGCACTCGTTGTCGATCGGTAGGCCGGTGCGGGCGCGGAGCGGAAAGTCCTTCAGGTTGACGTCGCGGAGGATGAAGGGAGCCCACTCGCGGTATTCGCCCTTGGCGATGTCAGCGAGGAAAGAGCGGTCTCCCGACACGGGCGTGAGGTAGAGCCCGACCAGATGGCTGCCGAGGAGATTGTAATCGTTGAGCGAGATGAAATCGCGGATCGTCATCGTGAGCCAAAGGCTTTTCCGATCCGCGTACCACGCGACGGCCCACGGCATGTCGGAGGCGATGATTTCTCGCTCGTTGGTGTACTGGTTGAGGATAGCGATGAACGGCGGGACGTAAGGGCGCCATTGGACGCGGGCGGACGGCGGCCCGAGCAGGATGACGAGTTGCTGGAGGAAGGGGATGCCCGTGATGAGGTAAAGGGCGGCGATGAATCCGAGGCGAACGAGGCGGATCGTCATGTCCATCCGCGACCAAAGCATCAGCACGAAGGCCAATCCGTAGGCGGTGAGAAGCGGGATGAATAGCACGTGGAGATCGTTCGAATGAAGCGGCGACGCCGAGACGCTGATGGCCGTTTCATTATCGAGCCCGAAGGCAGACATGCCGAACACGGCAAAGATCCACATCGAAAAGATGCACCAGCGGAAGCGTGCCGTTTCCGCACGCTTAAACAAATGCAGTAGCGCGATGAAGAAGACGGGGGCGACGAGAACGTGGCCAAGATAGCCGTAGATCTTTCCGAATTGCTCAATCGTCTGCGCTTGGATTTTCTGGCGAAAAACCGTTGGAGAGACGCCTTTGAGGGGCATCTGCATCGAGCGCATCACTTCACTTTCCGAGCCGCGAATTTGATAGAGGCCCGAATACCATCCAAGACCGAGCGGATTGCCGCAGACTTGCTGATTTCGGATCATCCACGGCGCATACATGACCCCGACCACCGCCAGCATGATGGCGGCGTCGCGGCCGCGCGGAGCGAAGGCAAAAACGCTGAAGAAGAGCGCTCCGGCAAAAATCCAGAGAGTGATCGCGTGCGACAGGGCCAGCAGGCCGAAAAACAAACCGGCGACGATCGCCCAGCGCCAGGTCGGCGTCCCTGCTTCGCGTGCTTGGACGGCGCGGACGAGCGCGTGGACGGCGCCGCTGAAAAGGAAAAGCATGAGCATCTGCGGCAGGCCGGACATGGAAAAATCCCAGA
>JAYTDO010000564.1:0-7481 GCA_043735935.1 Chthoniobacteraceae bacterium | reverse complement strand
CAGTTCACGACCAACAGGCCCGAAGATTCGGGTGCCACGAGGCGTGAGATCGTCCTTGATGATGACGGCAGCGTTCTCGTCGAAACGGATGTATTGACGAGCGCGCCGCCCGCGAGCATGAACTCCCAGGCTTCCATCCGGTAGTGCTCGTCTGCCGTGCCCTTGAATCCGGTTTCGTTCTCGCCAATCGGAAGGTTGAGCGCGTCGTTCAGGGTAACCGCCGTCGGTGGGCTCGCGTAATGGAAGTTCAAGATGGAGTAGACCGGGTTCGGCTTGGTGACTTGCTTCGATCCGTTCGCCACATTCCACGAGATGATGTGCTGCTTCGGAAGCGGCTTTTCTGTCTCGACGATTAGGTCTGCGATCCGATCGTGCCACGCCATCGTCACGCCGCCAAAATACGGTTCGTTGCACACTTCGTAATACACATTGTCGAAGGCGTTCAACGCCTCCACCACCCGGCGCACCATGGCCTCCTGCACCTGCAAAAGCGCGGGCTCCGCGTCGAGCGTATGCACGTGATTACGATCCACCTTGCCGATCCCGTTGATGTTGTTCGCCGAATTCATCGGGCTCACCGCCCACTGTGTGTCCTCATACATGGGCGTGAAAAAATTCACCTCCACCACGATCCCGCGGTGGTCCGCCTGTTTCACGAAATCCGTCATCCGCGCGAACCATGCGTCGTCCCATTTCATCAGGTCGAACTTCTCCCCGACCCTCGCCCACGGACAAACGAGGCGCCCGGGCTTCGGGGCGAGCGTGTTTTGCGCGATGTTAAACGCGCCCTGCGGCTCGACGTAGGCGCCGGTGAACGTCCGGGTCAGATTGAGTCCGGCCGCCGCCACCGCATCGAGATACTTCACGTAATCGAAATCGAGATTGAGCACCGCGCCGTAGTGCTCGGTTGAGCCGATCAGGACCGCTGGCTTTCCACGAAATTCAAAATAGTGAGGATTTGTCGGCAAAAGCCTGAGCGGTGCCGCATACGCTGAAGCGGCAACCAAACAAGCAAGCAGGGCGAGACTTCTCATGCGGCACACTTTACGCGCCGGCCAGCGCACCGCACCAGACTTCAAGCGGCGAGCGCGCGCCGAATCTGTTCCGCAATGACCGCGACGGAGTAAGGCTTTTGCAGAAAGAACGTGCCCGCATCAAGAGCGCCGTTGTGCAGAATCGCGTCCTCCGTGTAGCCGGAGCAAAATAGGATCTTCGCATCCGGATACATGGGCCGGATCTTCTCTGCGAGTTCACGACCACCCATCTTCGGCATCACCACATCGGTCATGACCAAATCGATATGCGTCTCGCAACTGGCAGCGACCACGCGCAAGGCGTCGCAACCATCCTCCGCTGTGAGAACTCGATAACCAAGGTCTTCAAGAACCGTGCGCCCGAGTTCGCGAAGCATCGGCTCATCCTCCACCAGGAGAACGGTCGCGTCTCCTCCCACGAGCGTCTCGATCGGCGCGGGAACCGCTGGCGACATGGGCATGGTCTCGTTGCGCGGCAGGTAGACCGAAAATGTGGTCCCGACCCCGACTTCACTATATACCGCAATGTGCCCGCCGCTTTGTTTGACGATGCCGTGACAGGTGGCCAGACCGAGCCCGGTCCCTTTCCCGAGTTCCTTCGTCGTGAAGAATGGTTCGAAGAGGCGCGCGCGCACTTCCGGCGGCATGCCGGAGCCGTCGTCGCTCACCGAAAGCTGCACGTAGTCACCCGCAGTCAGTTCCTCCCGAATCGCCGCGTAATTCTCGTCCAGTGGAGCGTTGCGCGCGTCGATCGTGAGGCGTCCGCCACTCGGCATCGCATCACGCGCGTTGACCGCGAGATTGAGAAGCACCTGTTCGATCTGTCCGGGATCGGCCTCGACAAAATGAAGCGGCTCGTGAACGCGAACGACGAGATCGATCGACTCGCCGAGCAGTCGCCGCAGCATTTTCTCCATGCCCGCCACGACCTCACCGAGGTGGAGCGATCGAGGCTGCAACACCTGTTTGCGACTGAATGCCAAAAGCTGGCGCGTGAGCGCGGCGGCGCGTTCCCCAGCAATCTTGATTTCCCGAAGCGACTCGCTGGCACCCGGGTCGTTGGCAACGCGCTTCAAGGCGAGGTCGCTGTAGCCGAGGATGGCCGTGAGGATGTTGTTGAAATCGTGGGCGACGCCTCCCGTGAGTTGGCCGAGCGCCTGGACCTTTTGCGACTGCCTGAATTGCTCTTCGAGTCGCCGTTTTTCCGTGACGTCACGTGAGTTAAAAACGATCCCGCGCACGGCTGGATCATCGAGCAAATTATTCCCCGAGCCTTCGAGCCAACGATAGCTGCCGTCGCGATGCCGGAAACGAAAACTCAGCAGCGGGGTATTTCCATGAGTCTGGAGCGCCGTCTGAAATGCCTGCGAAACCCGCGGGATGTCCTCGGGATGCACGAAATCGAACGCGTTGAAACCGAGGTAGTCCTCGGGCGTCCATCCGAGTTCGCGCTCGATGGATTTGCTCTCAAAGCGAATCGTCCCGTCGGCATCCAGGATCGTGATCAGATCCATCGCGTACTCGGTGAGATGGCGAAAATAGCGTTCGCTTTCACGAACCCGCTCCAGCTCAGCCTCCAAGTCAGAGCGGCGTGCGCGCTCCACCGCCAAAGGGTCGGGAAGTTGGATTGCGGATTTGGATTCGGGAGCCATCTCGCATTGGTGTTTAGCAGTTCCCGTACGCGCTGCGCGGATTTGGCGCATCGCCTGCTAAGTCTGTAACGAAATGCCGGCCCTCACCCGCCTCAACCACCGCACGTTCGGACTCATCTGCTGCGCCTTATCGCACAGCGCTGTCGTGGGATTCGGCGCCGGGCTTTACCGGGACGCGGTCGACGCGCGAAGCCTCGGAATGGCGGGTGCGGACGCTGCGAGCAATGCCCGCCCGCTCACCGCGCTGTTTGCCAATCCCGCAAGTCTCGGAGACATCCAGCGACCTGCATTCGGATTGAACTTGGGCGCCGGTCTTTTGCGTGCGGACTACACCGCTCGAGACGGGTCGGGCGACCATCTCCGCGACGGCGGCATCGTGCCGGATGCAGCAGTGGCATTTCCGCTCGCGCCTAACTGGACCCTCGGTTTCGGAATAACGACTGACGTGGCGCTGCGCGCGGATTGGCTCTACCGAGATCAACCGGGGGGCACGGATGGCGGCACGAGCTACGGGACGACTTCGCATCGCTCTCAAATCATCAACGTCCGAACGTCCGCCGCGCTCGCATGGGAGCCCATGCCAAACGTTGCTCTCGGCGCGGCGATCGGCTTGGTGCGAAATGACAACCAACTTCACGCGCCATACATTTTCCAAAGCCAGAAGGCGCTTCGGACGGTGAAAACTCGTCTCGACCTCAAAACCGAAGGATGGGGCGTGAACGGACAATTCGGCATCCTGTGGAAGCCCTCCTCCGATGTGCGCGTCGGCCTCGCGTATCGGAGCGAAATCGCTGCGAAGGCGACCGGACGCGCCCACGGAAACGCGGACCGCCAACTTTCGCGCCTCGGCCTCGGCGAGGCCCGTCCTGATTTCGCCTACGACGCGGAAGTAACCAATGTCTTTCCCCAGAGCGCGACGCTCGGGGCGGAATGGAAGGCAACGCCGCGCCTCAGCGTGGCTGCGCAGATCGAATGGGTCGATTGGAGCCGTACGTTCGATGTTCTCGTCGTCCAACTCCGCGACGGAAACAATCGCGACCTCAACACGCTCACCGGCACTCGTGATCCGCAGGACGTGGTGCCGCTCCACTGGCGGGATCAATGGGTGTGGCGGATGGGTGCCGAATACAGCCTGTCCGAGACGTGGCGCATTCGCGCTGGATACTCCTATGCTCGAAGTCCGGTGCCTGACGACACACTCACACCGCTCACGGCGGTGCTGCCCGAACATTCCCTCAGCACGGGCGTCGGTTGGACACACGAGCGCTGGTCGATCGACGTTGCATGGGAGTGGCAGATCGCGGCGTCGCGCCGAATTTCGCACAGCATCCTCGCGGCGGGTGAATACGCGAACAGCAGCCTCCGGGTAAGCGAGCACTGGTTCGGCATCACGCTGAACTACGAACTTTGACGCCCATTCCCGCCTACGGAAGCGCGGGAAGGAGTGTCACCTGTCGCAAATCCATCACCGCGCCACCGGGCTTCGTTCTGGGTCTCACCATGAGCGTATGTTCCCCGGGCGTCAGCGTCACTGTGCCGACATTGCGCGGGATGAAGTTTTGAAAATGCCCGGTCTCCTGAACTTTCACGCCGAGTGTCTGCTCGTCGAAAATGAAATCCACCTCGGCTCCCCCGCTGCCTTTGCCGCAGCCTTGCAGGATCTGCACCTCGAATTTGCCAGCCGTTGCCACCGTGAACTTCCATTCCGCCCAGTCTTCCGGCTTCACCCAAAAACCGAGCGTGCACTTCTGCGGTAACGGCTCGTACCGCAGCTTCTCGCCGTGCACCACCGCAGCGCTGCCGGGCAATCGGATCACCTCCCGCCCCTCCACGGGCGCGGCTCCCGGCTTGACCACCCGATCCATCGTCGTGCGCCAAGATGCCAACTTTTCGCGCGTCTCCGCCGCATTCGCCCCGACCGCCAAGCGCGATGTATCGGTGTCTTGGTAAAGCTGTTTCCACAACGCCGCATCAAAGTGGGGATTCGGCGTATTCTCCTGCGCTCCCACTTCGCGACGCCACGCTTCCAGCTTTCCGCGCAGTTCCGCGACCTTGCCCGCCTGCACCATCGCCACGTCCGTCGTCTCGCCCGGGTCCTTGGAAAGGTCGAAAAGCTCCAATCGCCCGTCTTCATAATGCTCGATCAGTTTCAAGTCGCCTTCGCGCACGGCTCCCGCGGGGCGCCCGCCTTGATTGGTGTAATGCGGAAAGTGCCAGAACAACGGTCGATTAGCCGGCGGCGTTCCACCCGCGAGCAGGCCGATCAGACTCACGCCATCGAGAGGCCCGGGGGCCGATGCGCCGGCCGCCTCGATCCATGTGGGCACCCAATCGGTGCTGATGACCGGGGTTGCTTCAAGCGCCCCCTCCTTGACCTTGCCCGGCCACCGAACGATCAGCGGCACACGCAAGCCGCCCTCGTAAAGGTACCCTTTACCCGCCCGATAAGGCGCGTTGTAAGTAGCGGGCGTCTCGGGCAACTCCGGCACATGCAGGCCGCCGTGATCGGACGTGAAGATGAATAACGTGCGTTCGGACAGACCCAGCGCATCGAGCTTTGCCATGATCCGTCCCACGGAGTCGTCGAGCGTTTCCATCATCGCCGCGTACACCGGATTCCAAGCGTCCTTGTATTTCGCGATGAGCTCCTGTTTTGCGCCGAGCGGCACATGCGGGCTATTGTGCGAGAGGTAGAGAAAAAACGGGCGCCCTTTGTTTTCCTCGATGAATTGCACCGCCTTGTCCGTGAGTTCGTTTTCGCCTTTTCCACCTTCAGCCACACTCGGCTTTGTGACTGCGTGACCGGCGAAGACAAAATCGAAGCCGTGTTCCGCCGGTCCGAATCCCGCGCCTCCGAGATGCCATTTTCCGATGCACGCCGTCGCGTAGCCCTCCGGCTTCAGCATCCTCGCGATGCTCGGTTCGGTGAGCGGCAATTGCTGCTCGATTTTTGGGTGAAGAAGCACCTGTGAGACGGCATCCGGCCGTCCCGGCAAAAACGTGGTGATGTGCAGCCGCGCCGGCGCCTTCCCGGTGATCAAAGCCGCGCGGGTCGGCGAGCAAATCGGCTGCGCGGCATACGCGGAAGTGAAGCGCATCCCCTGCCCCGCGAGGCGATCGAGGTTCGGAGTCGGGTGCTCCTTTCGACCGTAGCAACTCAGATCATTGATCCCGAGGTCATCGGCCAGGATGAAAACAATGTTTGGCTTTCCAGTCGCTCCGAATGCCGCCGCACCCCAAACGCACACCAGCAACGCAATGAGAAGATTTGCCCGTTTCATTTCGTAACGGCCGGCTTGGAAGGTTGCTTGGCGGCCGCGGCCTTCATCGTGGGCGTCTGAAATGTTGGCGGCAGAGGCTCGATCTTCGCGGCGCCGGTCACTTCATCCCAAGTAAACGGCCGCTCCTCGACAAGCCCGACTCCCGCTTCGTAGATCTCGAGTTTCACCGCCGGTGGGGTCGCCGCCGTATCCAGATCGTAAACGCAGATCATCTTTCCGTGATCGTGCAGGGAAAACATGCCGGGCGCCACCTTCGCCGGCGCGTTCGGGCTTCCGATCGGGCCTGAGCACGCCTCGATAAATCGCTCATCGACCTGGTAACCCGCCGTGAAATGGCGGTCGCCGGAAAGCAGGAGCACGTTCTTCATGTCGTGCTCGGCGAGAAAGTCGAAAAGGTCTTTGCGTTCCCGCTGAAAGCTCCGCCACGAATCATCGCTGCCGTTCACCTGCCATTCTCCGCCCGCCCCCAGCACCTTGATCGTCGCCTTCGACGCGAGCAATTCGCGCTTGAGCCACTCCAGTTGTTTCGCGCCGAGCATGGTCTTCTTCTCGTCGTCCGGAGCCTTGTTCGGGGATCGATAATAGCGGTCGTCGAGCATGAAAAAGTCCACGTCACCGCGACTGAACTTAAAATAGACGCCGGCATTTTCGGGCTCACCATAAGCGGGATTCGCGAAGAACTCCCGGAACGTACGGAGGGATAGTTCCTTGTCCTTTTGAGTTCCATCGCTGTCGTTCACGCCGAAATCGTGATCGTCCCAAACGGCGTAAATGGGTGTCCGCTGAAAGAGCGATCGGAAGCCGGCGTTGTCGCGGTGGGCGATGAATGCGGCGCGCTGCTTCGCGGGTTCGGGACTGTTCGCGTAATGGTTGTCGCCGAGCAGCAGGACGAGGTCGACCGGCGTCCGCGCATCGAGATCCGCCCAGACCGCTGCATCCAGCCACGGTTCTTTTCCCACGCACGACCCAAATGCAAAACGCAGGTGACCTTTCGATCCCTCCAGGGGCGCCGCCGTGAACGACGGCCAGGGGCGCGACGTCGCAGGCTGACCGTCGAGTCGCACGCTGTAGAAATATCGGGTGCCCGGTTTGAGCCCCGGGATCAGCGCGGTACCCGTGAACGCGGACGCCTCTTCCAACTTGCTCCCCTCGATCTCCTGCGCCGCAGCGAGGTCCGCTCGCTCACCCACACGCACGCTCCACTTGGCCGCACCGGTGGCCTTGATCCAAACCCGCGCATCGGTCGACGAGATGTGACCGAGCATCGGCGCCAATTGGAGATAAGCCGGGCCCGGTTGCGGAGCGGGAATGGCGGGCGCCGCGGTCGACGAGCCGTAATCAGCCGCGCCGAATGAAGTCGCCACGCCGGCGAGCGTTAGGAGGAGGAGTCTGTGCATGGGTCGTTACTGGTTCTTTCCGGGGACAAAGTTCGGATTCGGTGTCGGAGCCTGGGCGCCGACTGAAGCTCGCCATGCGTCGAGTTGGGCCCGCAGTTGTTTCGCCTTCTCGGGCTG
>JAYTDO010000563.1:0-13116 GCA_043735935.1 Chthoniobacteraceae bacterium | reverse complement strand
GTGATGATCACCAAACAATACAAGGTCCCGCCGGGATTCATCAATCGCGTCGCCAACGGTGGCGCCGACGGAGGCGGTAACGCCCTTGCCCCGACTGCTCCGGCAGACGCCACCCGTGGTGGCAGCGGGATTGCAGGACGCGTGGAGGCCAAGGAATTTCTCACGGCTTCCGGCGTTACCTTCGGCCAAGGCGCGACCGCGACCTACATGCCAGGCAGCAGCCAGCTTATCGTCCGCAATACTCAGGAAAACCTCGATCTCATCGACGCGCTGGTCCTCGCGAGCAACAACGTCGGACCTTCGCAGGTCGAAGTTGAGGCGAAATTCGTCGAGATTACGCAGAACAATCTCAAGGAATTGAGCTTCGACTGGCTCCTCGGGCAGGCGAATATCCCTGGATCGTCTTCGACCGGACTGTTCTTCGGCGGTGGCACCTCTGGCAACACGCCAAAGTTGGCTAACGCGGACTTCCCGTTCTCAGTCCAGAACGGTGCTTATACGACTTATCCGGTCACCGGTGGCAACCGAAGCGGCGGCCTCGCCATCAGCCAGAATGCGGTCGACGCGCTGCTCTTCGGAACGCAGGGCGCCTCGGCCCTCGCGCCTGCGATCGCAGGCGTCGCTGGCATCATGACGGACCCAAGCTTCCAACTCGTCGTCCGCGCTCTGAATCAGAAGAAGGGCGTCGACCTCTTGTCCGCACCGAAAGTCACGACGAAGAGCGGCAACCGCGCGGTCATCGAAATTATCCGCGAATTCCGTTACCCTACCGAATTCGACCCACCGCAGATCCCGCAAAACTTCGGCAACCAAGGCAACAACAACGGCGGCGGCGGTGGAACAGGCATCAATATCAGCCTGCCTCCGAGTTCCTTCCCCGTCACTCCCACGACTCCGACCTCCTTTGAAACGCGCAACACCGGCGTCACACTGGAAGTTGAGCCTGTCGTCGGCCCGGATGCCTACACGATTGACCTCAACCTGGTCCCTCAAGTGGTCGAGTTCGAAGGGTTCATCAATTACGGAAGCCCGATTCAAACGACATCGACAAGCCTGACCGGTGCGACGACCACCAACGTCATCACACCGAACGTGATCAACCAGCCCATCTTCAGCACCCGCAAGGTGACGACGAGCGTGAGTATCTTCGACGGGCAAACCGTCGTACTCGGCGGCCTGATTCGCGAAGACGTGCAGAAGGTCGAAGACAAGACTCCCTTCCTCGGCGACCTGCCGTTCGTTGGACGCCTATTCCGTTCGAGTGTCGATCAACATCTCAAGCGGCATCTGGTCATCTTCGTCTCCGCCCGTCTCATCAATCCCGCTGGCGAAGCCGTACGAAATGATGAAGAGAAGGAAGAAATCGTCGAAACCTTAACGCTTCCCGAAGCGCAAGGACCGATGATTGAGCCGGCCTTCATGCCGAAGTAACGGACGGTGCCGGCCATCGGCATCACCGGCGGCATTGCCACCGGTAAATCGACCTTTACGCGCGCCTTGTTGCGCCTCGTCCCTGCCGAGTTGTTTGACGCGGATCGATGCGCACACGAGTTGCTCGAATCTGACAGCGAAGTGCATTCCGCTATCCGGCGGAAATTCGGCAACGAAGTGTTTTCCGAAGACGGCAAACCAGCTCGCGGCTTGTTGCGCGAACGCGTCTTTTCCGACGATAACGCGCGACGTGAACTCGAGGCGATCCTTCATCCGGTGATCCGAAATCGCTGGCAGACGATGGCTGAAAACCTCGAGGGAACGGAAAAGTTCCTTTGCGTTGACCTCCCGTTGCTGTATGAGACGGAAGCCGAAGCGCACTTTGACCGCGTCATCGTGGTCGCGTGCTCGCCCGAGACCCAGCGACACCGACTGCGTGCAATCCGCGGATTGAGCGATGAACTTGCGGACAAAATGCTCGGCGCTCAACTCGCCCTCCCCGTCAAAATGACGCGGTGCGACCACCTGATTTGGAATGATTCCTCACCGACTGCCCTCGACGGGCAAGCCGCCCTCTTAGCCGACTGGCTCCGACAACGATATGGACAACGAAACCACTGAGACGACCCCGACCGACGGCACGCCGTCGTCGCCTGCTCCCGAGCCAACTTCCGGACCCACGGCGGTCGCGGTCGCCGCGCCGGAACCGCTCGTCATCCCGTCCGAACTTTGGATCGACGAACTCCACGCGGAACCCGTCAACGAACTCATGCAGCGTGCCAACCGGATGGGTCTTCGACCGAACGCGGACAAGACACGGCATCAGGTGGTGGTCGATTTGCTGCGCGCCTACGCCTCTCGCGGAACCGTGTTGTTCGCCGACGGCATCATCGAAATGTCGCCTCAGGGCGGCGGCTTCCTGCGCTGGCCTCGCTATAATTTCAAGGCCCTGCCTCAAGATGTTTATCTCTCGCCAAATCTCGAACGGCAACACTTTCTCCGGAACGGAAATCACATCACCGCGCGCATCCGGCCGCCGCGCGACCGCGAGCGGTTCATCTCGGTCGAGGAAATCCTCACGATCGAAGAAATCCCTGCCGCAGAATGGAAGGAGACAAAACCGTTCGATAGCTTGACGGCACTTTTCCCGGATCACCGAATCGTCCTGGAGAATCCGAAGAGCCATTCCATCAGCGGACGCGCAATCGACATCATCGCGCCACTCGGACGCGGACAGCGCGGTCTCATCGTGGCGCCGCCACGCACGGGGAAGACGATCCTGTTGCGCGACATCGCGCAGTCGATCATCCAGAATTCGCCGGAAACCAAGGTGATCCTGCTGCTCGTCGACGAACGCCCGGAGGAGGTGACCGATTTTCGCCGTTCGCTGAAGAATTGTGAAATCTACAGCTCCACTTTCGACGAAAGTCCACAACGGCATGTGCAGGTCGCGGAACTCGTGTCCGACCGGGCGAAGCGCCTCGTCGAATGTCGGCGCCACGTCGTCATTCTTCTCGATTCGATCACGCGCCTGGCTCGCGGATACAATAATTTGCAACCGAACAAAGGACGGATCATGTCGGGAGGCGTCGACACCAAGGCACTAGTGAAACCGAACAAGTTCTTTAGCGCCGCGCGCAATACGGAGGAAGGCGGCTCGCTGACGATCCTCGCGAGCGCGCTGGTCGAGACCAACAGCCGCATGGACGATGTGATCTTCGAGGAATTCAAGGGCAAGGGGAACATGGAGCTGCGACTCGATCGAAACCTGAGCGACAAACGCATTTTTCCCGCGATCAACATCATCCTCTCGGCCACGCGCCGCGACGATCTCCTCTACCACCCGAAAGAGTTGGAGAAGGTGAATGTCGTTCGCAAACAATTGACGGCCCTACCGCCGGCTGAGGCGACCGAGATTCTCATTCACGCGTTGAAAAATACGGCATCAAACGCCCAACTGCTCCTGACCGGTTTGCGCGGGTAACGAGGTAAGATGGTTTCCGGTTCTGAAATGGCTCCCTTCATCGATACGGCTTGCGGGCTCGACGAAGCACTCCCGCTCTTTGCCCCGCACGCGCAGATCGCCGTCGATACGGAGGCGGATTCGCTGCATTGTTATTTTGAAAAGCTTTGCCTGATCCAAATCAGTGTTCCCGGTTACGACTGCCTCATTGACCCGCTCGCCGGCTTTCCACTTGAACCACTTTTTGCCGCGCTGGATGGGAAAGAGATCATTTTTCACGGAGCTGACTACGACCTCCGATTGATGCGCCGAGTCGGATATGCCGGCCCCACACGGATATTCGACACGATGATCGGGGCCCGGCTCTGCGGCTTTACCGAATTCAGTCTCGCCGCGCTGATCAAACGTTACTTCGACGTCACGGTAACCAAGGCGTCACAAAAGGCGAACTGGGCGCGCCGTCCGCTCTCGCCGCAAATGGCGGACTACGCCGTCAATGACACGCGCTACCTGCACCGCATCGCCGGATTCATCGAAGCCGAATTGCAGCGCCTCGGACGGCTGGAATGGTTCGAGCAATCCTGCGTCAGGGCGATCGCGGCATCGGCCGTCACCAAGGAACGCGACCTTGAGCAAGCTTGGAAAATCAGCGGGCACAACGATCTCCGTGGACGCGCTTCGGCGTTGCTGCGCGCGCTGTGGGAGTGGCGGGAAGCCGAGGCGGCGAATGTGGACAAGCCTACCTTTCACATCCTGCACAACGAACAACTCGTGAATGCCGCGGGCCGATTCGATCAGGGGCAGCCCGTCGAGTATTCCCATTTGCAAGGCTCACGCCGACGACGCTTCTTTGCCGCCGCCGAGGCCGCGCTGGCGCTGCCGCCGGACGATTGGCCAAAAATCATTCGCACACCGAGGCCGCGTTCGAACAAGGACGATGAGACCCGTTTTCACTCGCTGAAAAAGAAACGCGACGCTGCTGCCATCGAGCTGAAACTCGACCCGGCACTCATCGCGTCGAAATCGCTCCTCGAAAATCTCGCGAATAATTTCGACGAGACCGCGGCGAAAATGATGCCGTGGCAGCGCGCCATACTCGGCATCTAACCCTCGGCCAGCTTGACACTACCGACAGACTACTGAGCCGGCGCCGGATCGGCGGGCGTCGTGTCGATCACCGGCTTTGGAGCGTCGTCAGTCTTCCTTTCCGCGTGCGGCTGCGGATATTTTCCATGCCGCCAGCTCCCGGTCTTTCGCGCCTCAGTGTACGGCCCGCTTGCCTTGGTCGGCGCGTAGAGATCGCGACGATCGACGAGCGTGTTACACGCGCTAAAAGAGAAGGCGGAAAGAATCAGGAAGGGAACGACGAATTTCACGGGCCGCATCGGAGCAGAACCACCCCATCCTGTCAACGAACGCGCAATGGCGTTTGGAAAAATCCCATTGCCTCGCCGTACTCCCCCGCTACTTTCCCCGCCCTCGCCATGATCATCGTCACCAAACCCGACGCCACCGAAGAGCAAATCGCACACATTCTGGAGAGGATTCAGGAGTGGGGTTTAAAGTGTGAGGTCAGCCGGGGCGCCGTGCGCACGGTCATCGGTGTCATCGGGCCTGAAGATCAGATCCGCGAAAAGCCCATTGCCGCGATCCCTGGCGTCGAGAGCGCCATGCCGGTCCTTAAACCCTACAAGCTGGTCGCGCGCGAGTTCCGAGGCGGAAACGCTGGCGTCGTGAAAATCGGCGATGTCACCGTGGGCGGCACGGAAGTCGTGCTCATGAGCGGACCATGCTCCGTGGAAAATCGCGCGCAGATCACGAGCATCGCCCAGGACATCAAGGAGGCCGGGGCAAAAATTCTGCGTGGCGGAGCCTTCAAACCGCGCACCTCGCCGTATAGTTTTCAAGGGCTCGGCGTCGAGGGCCTGCGCCTGCTCGCCGAAGCGCGGGAAGAGACCGGGCTCCCGGTCATCACCGAGATCATGGACACCAAGCATCTCGAGGTGATCGAGCAATACGCGGACTGTCTCCAGATCGGCGCGCGGAATATGCAGAATTTTTCACTCCTCAAGGAAGTTGGCCGTTCGAAGCTCCCCGTCATGCTCAAGCGCGGCATGAGCGCGACCATCAAGGATCTGCTGATGAGCGCCGAATACATCCTGAGCGAGGGGAATTTTAACGTCCTGCTGTGCGAACGCGGCATCCGGACCTTTGAAACCTACACCCGGAACACGCTCGACCTGAACGCCGTCCCCGTGCTCAAGACCGAGACTCATCTCCCGGTCGTCGTCGATCCGACGCACGGCATCGGTCTGCGCGAACACATCCTCCCGATGGCGCTCGCCTCGGTCGCGGCTGGGGCGGACGCCATCATGTGCGAGGTGCATAATTCGCCGGAACTCGCCAAGAGCGATGGCGAGCAGGCCTTGCTTCCGAGCGAGTTCGCCGATCTGGTCAGCCGCGTACGCAAGGTCGCCGAAGCGGTCGGGCGGTCAGTTTAAGCCAGTAATCCGGCGACTTGCTGCTGCACGCCCGCGACTTCTTCAAGGCGCAGTTGCGGGTCTGGGATCACAAACACCTCACCGGTCTTGGTGTGTTCGTAAATGCGCGTCAGCGAGCCATCGTCGCCGTGCTTGGTCTCGATTTCCTTGAGGAGCTTCTTTCGCTCAAGCATGATCGCGAGGATGAAACGCGCGTTGGCGAATTCCGGCGAATGCTCGGCCATGTAGCGCCGCAGCAAATCCTCCGCAGTCTGCTTGCCCAAGGTCTCAGGCGCCGCGGCGGCAGGCGCTTCATATTTCGTGCGCCAAAAGGAGTAGGGTTGGATGTTATCGTTCCGCGCCTTGTAAGCCGCTTCGCATATATCCTGACGGCGGTATTCGCCGCCTTCGAGAAAGAGCAGCGTATAAAAAAAGTCTCCGTCGCTAAATGCTTCGCCGGTGACGGAGCAGGCGTGCGCCCGCGCTTGGATGGACCAGTCTTGATTCATTTCTTCTTAAAAGAGAGCGTCGGCAGGTCGCGGTTCGTCGCCTTGCAGTAGACGAGCACCATACCGATGAAGATAAAGATCCCGCTCGGCAACCATGCCGCGGTCGGGGCACTGAGGCGGGATCCCTTTCCAAGGGCGAGGAAAAGATACGTCGAAAGCAGTAGCCCCGCGTAGAGGAAGATCGCCGCAGCGACGCCGCCGACGACACCGCGTCGCGAAAACACGATCGCCAGCGGGACCGCGAAGAAAACCACAACAAAGCACTGAGCGGAAAACGCCCAGCGATGCCAGAGGTAGGCGCGATACGGTGCGAGTTGGACTTCCGGGAAGTCGGAGTTGAAACGCAGGTAGTCGCGTAGCTCGGGGACACTCAGGTTTTGCGCCTCGAATTGCGCGCTCGCGATCCGTTTCGGCGTCTCGGTCCAGTCCGTCATCGTGCGCGCGGATGTGAGGAAATCCTCCCGCTTTTCAACGTCCCCAGCGGCATTGAAATTGAACTCCAACCCGCGCTCCAGAGTCCAGCTCCGCGCCTTCGCGTCGAACACCGCGCGTTTCGCATACCATTTCTTCGTGATCGCCCCTTCTGCATCGTGCTGCGTGATGTGAACGTTTTCCATCGCCGGCGAATTTGGACGCAGTTTTTTGATGAACCACGTACGGCTATTCATCCGGTCGCGAAAAAGATAACCCTCGATCAACCCCTTTTCGCCCGACTTGCGGCTGCGGGTGATGAGTTCGAGCGCCGCCTTCTTGCCGCCCTCGGCGTGCGGCGCGGCCTCGTAGTTTAGCCAAGCGAAAAGCCCCGAGAGCAGAGTCCCAACGATCACAAAGGGAACCATGATGCGCTGAAGGCTCCGCCCGGCGGTGAGCATCGAGATGATCTCATTGCTGCGCGACATCCGGCTGAGCGAAAATAGGAGCGCGAGCAGCAAACCGACTGGCAGAGAGATAAGGACGATCTGCGGGATCTGCGTGAGGTAATAAAAGGCGACCTGCTTGATCGACGCGTGCGCCTCGATGAAATCCGGCCCGTTATCGGCGAGGTCGAATACGAGCCAGATCGACAGGAATCCGAAAAAACAGATGAGGAATGGCTCGAAAAAATTGCGGAGCAGATATCGGTCGAGCAGCTTCATTTCGGGACCGGGGATTTAAGGCGGCGCCGACATGAAAGCCAATAGAAAGCGCGGCGATCGCACCGGCGCCCGATCCGAAAATCCCCGCTTCCTTTCCGCGCGTAGCGCGACGAATGATGCGCGCCCGTTTTCATGATCGCTCCCGCCACCGCATTTCCAGACAGCTTCCCCGAGCGCGTGCGGGAGATTTTCTCGCCTTCGGGCCTTCTCGGTTCGGCGAAGAACTTCGAGGTCCGCACCGAGCAGCAGGAGATGGCCGTCGCGGTGGCTTCGGCGCTCTCGGAGAATCGGCATCTCGTGGTCGAGGCCGGCACGGGGGTCGGAAAATCGCTCGCCTATCTCATTCCCGCGGTGCTCTGGGCGCATGAGCAAAAAAAGAAGGCCGTCATCTCGACTTATACGATCAACCTCCAGGAGCAGCTCGTCTTTAAGGATCTCCCGATCGTTCAGGCGCTGATGCCGTTTGAGTTTGAGGCGATGCTTTGGAAAGGCCGCGCCAATTTCCTATGTCCGCTGCGCCTCGAACGCGCCCGCAATCACGCCGGTGATCTTTTCACCTCGACCGAGATGGAAGAGCTCAACCGCATCTGGGAGTGGGCGCAGACCACACAGGACGGCTCGCTTTCGGATTTCACCGTGGAGCCCGACCCGACCGTCTGGGCGCAGGTGTGCAGCGAGGCGCACATCTGCACCACCAAATCGTGCGGCACGAACCCGAAATGCGCCTACCAACGCGCCCGGAAGCGGCTCGTCAGCGCCGACGTGGTGGTCATGAATCACACCCTCTTCTTCATGAACCTCGGCGGCCTGGCCGAGCAGGAGGAAAACAGCAGCGGGTACCTTTTCGCCAATGACTTCGTGATCTTCGATGAAGCGCACACCGTCGAGCAGGTCGCGGCGAAACAGATTGGCCTCGGCATTTCGCAATACGGGCTCCGCTACGCCCTCCATCGCCTTTACAACCCCAAAACAAAAAAGGGCCTTTTCCAGGTCCTCCGCAACCCGGACGGCGTGCGCGAAGTCGCCAGTCTCCTCGAACAATCGGATTCGTTTTTCGAGAAAATCGGGCAACGCGCCGACTTCAAGAAGGGTCGTGAGTTCCGGGTCCGGCAACCCGATTTCGTCGAGGATTCCCTGACCACCCCGCTCGCCAAACTCCAGGCGATGGTGGTGCAGGCCGTGCGCCTCACCGAAGATGAGATCACGAAAAGCGAACTCCAGGACCTCGGGCGAAAGGTACGCGACGCTCGTGCCGGCCTCGCTACCTTCCTCAAACAGGAAGCCGACGACCACGTGTATTGGATCGAACGCACGGGCAAGGCCCAGCAGTTCCACTCGCTGAACGCTGCCCCCGTGGATGTCGCTGCGCACCTCCGCGCCCTTCTATTTCGCGACGACCACTGCTGCGTGATGACCAGCGCCACACTGGGTGTCGGCAGCGAAGACCTCGATTATTTTCGCCGGCGGGTCGGCGCTGACGAAGTCGAGGCGCGCCAAATCGGCAGCCCCTTCGACTATGAGCGCCAGATGCGGCTTTTCGTCGTCAAAAAGATGCCGGACCCGCGCGATGCCGGCTACGACGCCGCACTCGCGGAGCAGATCGTTCATTTCGTCGGCCTCACCAAAGGCCGCGCGTTCGTCCTCTTCACGAGCTACAAGACCATGACGGCGCTCGCCTCCGAGCTCCGCGAACGCCTCGACGACCTCGACTACAAGCTCCTCGTCCAGGGCGAAGGCATGCCACGGCATCGGCTCCTCTCCGAGTTTAAGAAAGACGACCGGCACGTCCTTTTCGGCACGGAAAGCTTTTGGAGCGGAGTCGATGTCCCCGGCGCGGCGCTCAGCAACGTCATCATCACGCGGCTTCCCTTCGCCGTCCCGGATCATCCCCTCATCGAAGCCCGGCTCGAGCTCATCGAGGCCAACGGCGGCGACCCATTCGCCGAGTACTCCCTCCCCGAAGCCATCCTCAAACTGCGCCAGGGGGTCGGTCGGCTCATCCGGACACGGCAAGACAGCGGCATCGTCGTGATCTTGGACAATCGCGTCCTCACCAAGAACTACGGCCAGGCTTTCCTCCGCGCCCTGCCAACGTGCCCGGTCGAGATCGTCTGACGCTCACGGCTCCGGACCTATCGCCGAAGGTCGGCACGATTCTGGCGAACTTTGGGCATTTCCCGCGACCATCATGCACTTTTTGCTCCACGTTGAGCCCGCTGGCCGACCGAATCCGACGCCAGCCTCGAACTCCCCAAAATGTCTACACAGAGAGACCGCCCGTCACTATTCGCCTATTTTACTATTCGCAAAAAAGTATTTGCCCGGTGGCAGGCTGACTGCTAAACCCGCGAATCGCCGCATCGTCGGCTCACCAAAACCAAACAAACCAAACCAAGAAAGAACCTACAATGTCCAACAACATCATTGCCAAGTTCGGTGCGCTCACCGCCGCGGTCCTCGTGATCCCGTCCGTTAGCTTTGCCGGTACTGACGCCAAGGAAATGAAGCAAGTCGTCGAGAAGTGCAAAGAGTCCTGCATCACTGGCGACCTCGGCATCAACATCGTCTCGCAGTATATCTCCCGTGGCGTCATTTTCGAGAATCAGGGCGCGATCCTTGAGCCCTACGCCGACCTGTACTTCAACCTCTACAAGAGCGATGGATTCGTCAGCGGCGTGAGCCTCAACCTCGGCATCTGGAACAGCTTCCAGTCCCGCCACACCGACGCAGGTGAAGCCTCCGGCAACGGCAAGGGCAACATCGGCGCCAGCTCCACCCGTGGGTGGTATGAATTCGACTTCACCGCTGGTGTCGCCGTGACGTTCGCGAAGAACTTCACCGTGACCCCGAGCTACTTCACCTTCCTGAGCCCGAACGACGGCTTCAGCACCTTCCAAGGCGTGAACCTCAAGGTGTCATATGACGACACCGATCTCCTCGGTGCGTTCGCGCTCCACCCCTACGCCCAGGTCCTCTGGGAGCTCGAGAACAAGGCCGGCAGCGGCAGCGACGAAGGTGTCTACTACGAGATCGGCGTCGCCCCGAGCGTCCCGGTTGGTCCTGTGACCCTGAGCTTCCCGCTCACCCTCGGCCTCGGCTCGAACGAGTTCTATCAGGCCAATGCCGGATACGGATTCTTCTCCGCCGGCATCAACGCCACCTACAACCTCACCTGCATTCCCGAGTGCTATGGCAAGTGGTCCGTCAATGCCGGATACACCTACTACAACCTCGGCAACGGCACGAAGGACTTCAATACCCAGCCCGCCAACGACGTTCGTGACTCCAGCGAGAACGAGCACGTCTTCTCCGGCGGCATGATGATTGCGTTCTAAGGCTACTGCGGTTTCTCTGCGTCTCCTCCGGGCTTCGGCCCGGAGGAGTTCGCGAGGCCTGGGCGGGCCTCGAAATTAACGGTTCTTTTCAGTCCCCCCCTTCAGTTTTCCCGGCCCTGTTTCTGGCCGGAAAACTCTCCATCTCACGCCCGCGCGCGGCTTCCCTCCCAAGTGTTTCGCCGCGCTTAAGGCTCCCCTGTTTGGTGCACCCGTTCCGGCACTCGGAACATCAACCACACCAAACACATGAAACTACTGAAATCCATCGGACGCATCGCCCTTGCGGGTTCTGCCGTCCTCGCGACCGCCATCACCACCGCCTCAGCGGAGGAGACCGTCAAAGTCGGCGTCCTCCACTCCCTGAGCGGGACCATGGCCATCTCCGAGACCTCGCTCCGCGATGTTCTCCTCTTCACGTTTGACGAGATCAACGCCAAAGGCGGCGTCATGGGCAAGAAGATCGAGCCCGTCGTCGTCGACGGCGCTTCCGACTGGCCTCTTTTTGCGGAGAAAGCCAAGCAACTCCTTGATCAGGACAAGGTCGCCGTCACCTTCGGCTGCTGGACCAGCGTCTCCCGCAAGTCCGTCCTTCCCGTCTTCGAAGAAAAGAAAGGCCTGCTCTTTTACCCGGTTCAGTACGAAGGCGAAGAGATGTCCAAGAACATCTTTTACACCGCCGAAGCCGTCAACCAGCAGGCGACGCCAGCCGTCGACTACATGCTCGCCCAAGGGAAGAAAAAGTTCTACCTGCTCGGCAGCGACTACGTTTACCCGCAGACGACGAACCTCGTCCTCCTCGAGTATCTCCTCTCCAAGGGCGTCCCGATCGACAACATCGGCGGCGGCTTTAAGAAGGACGAGTCCGGCAAGATCATCTCCGCCGGCAAATACACGCCCTTTGGCCACACCGACTACCAGCAAATCGTCGCTGACATCAAACAGTTCTCCTCGGGCGGCAAAGCCTGCGTGATCAATACCCTCAACGGCGACACCAACGTGCCCTTCTTTAAGGAATACGCCGCCGCCGGTCTCACCTCCGAGTCCTGCCCGGTCGTATCGTTCTCGATCAGCGAGGACGAGTTCCGCGGACTCCCGGCGAAGCAATTGGTCGGTCAACTCGGCTGCTGGACCTACTTCCAGTCCATCAAATCGCCCGCGAACAAGAAGTTCACCACCGACTTCCAAGCCTGGCTCAAGACCACCAAGGCCGACGGGGTGAAGAAGGAAGGCCGTGTCACCTGCTCGCCCATGGTCCTCTCCTACGACGGCGTCTACCTGTGGAAGGCCGCAGTGGAAAAGGCCAAATCCTTCGACGTGGAAAAAGTCGTCGCCGCACTGGAGTCTGGCATCAGCTTCGACGGCCCCGGCGGCACGGTGACCACGCAAAAGAACCATCACCTCACCAAGAACGTGTTCATCGGAGAGACCAAGGCTGATGGGCAGTTCAAGATCCTCAAAGAGTTCAAAGACGTCGTCGGCGAACCCTTCCTGAAGGGCACCTTCAAGCCCAAGACCGCCTCGAACTAATCATCCCTCGGCACCCGCGGACTCCCGCGCCGTGCCGAACCAACCGGCATCGGGGGGCGGGGCACATCACGTGTCCCGCCCCTCACACCCGTATTTAGGCACCTCATGGCCCGCGTTCTCTTCATCCTCTGCGCCTTCGTCGCACTTGCCACGCGCATTCACGCCGCCGACACGCCGCGGCAGATCATCGCGGCAGCGATCCTGGAGGAAGATGACACCAAACGGGCCTCCCTGGTCGAAACCCTCTCCGGCAACGCCTCGCCGGACATCCCGCTCCTCCTCATCGCTTGGAAAGAGGACGCCATTTTCCTCTACGTCGATCCCGCCGGGCTCAAGATCCCCGTCATGCTCACCGGCGAAAAGGACGCCGATGACACCCGGACCGCCGTCCGCATCGCCGATGCAGCACGCCAAAGTGGCGTCCGGCAAGGGCGCCGGACTCCAGGTCGCGCTCAATGTTGCCGCGCTGGAAGTTGCTGGCGGCGGATGGTGCGACCGGTGGTGCAACCGGTGGTGCGTTGTCTTTGGAAGGGTCGTGGGCCATGCGCGCGCGGCAGCAAAGTGAGCGCGGATTCTATCGAGCGCGCTGTGTGTGTGTTCAGCCGGAAACCAGCGCATCGACGGCCACACGAACAGCAGCGCCAGCAGCATGCCGCCGGCCACATGCAACGACGGGCAGGCGTTGCCTGCCGCGTCCCCACACCCCCACACCACACCCTGCGCCTGCGTGCGGTA
>JAYTDO010000562.1:0-1552 GCA_043735935.1 Chthoniobacteraceae bacterium | reverse complement strand
GGCGGCGAGCCGACGCTGCATCCGCAGTTCGCCGAGCTGCTCGCGTGGCTGCACGCGAACCCCGGCATCGACTACGTGCTGCTGAATACGAACGGCGTCCGCCTCGCGCACGACGACGCTTTTCTCGACCAGCTCGGGAAGACGTTTCGCTACGGCAAATTCCAGCTCTACCTGCAATTCGACGGCCCGCAGGAAGCCGGCCAGCGCACGCTGCGGGGGGCCGATCTGCGCGAGACGCGGCGGCGGGCCATCGAGCGCTGCGGGGCGCTGAATATCCCGATCACGCTGGCGATGACGGTGACGCCAGAGAACCTCGCGCATGTGTGGGCGGCGGTGGAATTCGGGCTGGCGTATCCGAACATCCGGGGGGTGGCGTTTCAGCCGATGTTTGGGAGCGGAAGGGTCGGGGGGAGGATTTCGGAAAACGTCGAACATCGAACTGAAGAACGCGAGAGCGCGTCGGCTTCTTCCGATTTCGACGTTCGACGTTTTCCGCCGTCCCGCCTGAACACCGCCGACATCATCCTCGCCACCGTCGAGCAGGCGGCGGGGCGGTTGCGCTACGAGGACTTCACGCCGCTGCCGTGCGGCGATCCGAACTGCGCGACGATTGGCTATCTGCTGAAGGCGAATGGGCGGACGTATTCGGTGAGCGAGTTCATCGACTTTGGGAAGGTGCAGGGTTTTCTCCGCGACAAAGTCCGCTACTCGCTCGAAGACCTGCTGCAATGCGGCTGCGAGAGCGAACCGCTCGGCGCGCTGCTCAAGGAATTCGAGCTGAACGAGACGAACACCTTCCGCCTTTTCATCAAGCCCTTCATGGACGCCGGGACGTGGGACGAAGACCGCATCGACCGCTGCTGTACGCACGTCATCCGGCCGGATGGGAAGCTGGATTCGTTTTGCCGGTATTACTCGGGATTCGCAACTCAGTCGTGAATACTGAAAACATCCCGACGTTTCGACGACTCGCATGGCTGTTTCTTCCTGCGGTTGTTGTAGTCATCGCTTTTTTTTGTAACGCGACTTGGCTGGAAATTTATATCGGGAAGCCGTGGAACTGGCGCGATGCAGTGGTCGGAGGATTGGCTTTCGCATATTGCTTCAGCATCATTTTCATCAACAACCGCCATGACGGGATGCAAACGGGACGCAACTTTCTTCTCTCAACTGTCTTTGCGCTGCCGGTGGTGTTTGCCAATCTCGTTTTGGCCTGCGCGATGATTTTTGCTGGATGTGTTTGCTCGGGCGGAGCTTCGCGTATTGGCCAATAACTGCTTGAACAGGGTTTGTTGATGCGCTCAGTCCAGCCCTATTCGCTACTCATGCTCGCGGGCATCGCCGTGAGCATTGCATTTTGGGTGCGGTTGGCGAAGCGGGATGAGCGGTTGCTGGTGATCTATATCGCGGCGCTGGTGAGCGCGTTTCTCGGTGCGAAGATCGTATATCTCGCGGCGGAGGGTTGGATGTTTTTGGAGGCACCGGATCGGTGGATGATTTGGGCGACGGGGAAGACAATCCTCGGCGCGCTGCTCGGCGGCTATGCCGGCGT
>JAYTDO010000561.1:0-5462 GCA_043735935.1 Chthoniobacteraceae bacterium | reverse complement strand
TCGGCGAGCTTTTCGAGGCCGTGCCGGTGGAACTCGGGCGCCGCGATGCGGAGTGGGTCGAGATCACGTCGGGCTTCAAGGCGGGCGAGAAATACGCCTCGGAAAACAGCTTCATCGTCAAGGCCGACATCGGGAAAGCCGGCGCGTCGCACGACCACTAATCGTATGCTCGAATCCACGATCCAATTCTCGATCCGGCAGCGGTGGCTCGTCCTCGTCGCCGTCATCGGCGCGTGCGCGCTCGGCATCTACAACTACCAGCGCCTCCCGATCGACGCCGTGCCGGACATCACGAAAGTGCAGGTGCAGATCAATACCGAAGCGCCGGGCTACTCGCCGCTCGAAGCCGAACAGCGCGTCACCTTCATCGTCGAGACGGCGATGGGCGGGCTTCCGAAGCTCGACTACACCCGCTCGCTGTCGCGCTACGGCCTGTCGCAAGTCACGGTCGTTTTCAAGGATGGCACCGACATCTACTTCGCGCGCCAGCTCATCGGCGAGCGGCTCGCGCAGGTGAAGAGCCAGCTCCCGCCCGGCCTCGAGCCGCAGATGGGGCCGATCGCTTCGGGGCTTGGCGAAATCTTCACCTACATCGTCGAGGCGAAGCCCGGCGCGCTGCGCAAGGACGGCAAGCCTTACACGCCGACCGACCTGCGCGAGTTGCAGGATTGGGTCATCAAGCCGCAGCTCCGCAACCTGCCTGGCGTCATCGAGGTCAACACGCTCGGCGGATTCGAGAAGCAGTTTCACGTCACGCCTCAGCCGGCGAAACTGGTCGCCTACGGTCTCACCATGCGCGACCTCATGCAGGCGCTGGAGATGAACAACCAGAATGTCGGGGCCGGCTACATCGAGCGCAACGGCGAGCAGTGGCTCATCCGCACGCCGGGGCAGGTGAAGACGATGGACGACATCGCCAGCGTCGTGCTCACGACGCGCGACGGCGCACCGATCTATGTGCGAGACGTGGCCGGCGTGGATCTCGGGAAGGAACTGCGCACCGGCGCGGCCACGCACGACAGCAGTGAAGTCGTCATGGGCACCGCGATGATGCTGCTTGGCGAAAACTCGCGCACCGTCTCGCGCGTCGTCGCCGCCCGAATCGCGGAGATCAATCGCAGCCTGCCTGCGGGCATCCACGCGCTGCCGGTTTATGATCGCACGCTGCTCGTCGATGCCACCATCGAGACGGTGAAGAAGAATCTCTTCGAGGGCGCAGCGCTCGTCGTCGTCGTGCTCTTTCTGCTGCTCGGAAACATCCGCGCGGCGCTCATCACCGCCGCGATCATCCCGCTCTCGATGCTCATGACGATCACCGGCATGGTCGATTTGAAGATCAGCGCGAATCTGATGAGCCTCGGCGCGCTCGACTTCGGCATCATCATCGATGGCGCAGTCATCATCGTGGAAAACTGCATCCGGCGGCTGGCCGAGGAGCAGCATCACCGCAAGCGGCTGCTCGCCATCGGCGAACGCTTCGAGGTCGTCTTCGACGCCACGCGCGAAGTCATCAAACCGTCCATCTTCGGTGTCTGCATCATCATGGTCGTCTATCTGCCGATCCTGTCGCTGCAGGGCGTGGAAGGGAAAATGTACCACCCCATGGCCTACACGGTGATGCTCGCGCTCGCCGCGGCGATGGTGCTTTCGATCACCTTCATTCCCGCCGCTGTCGCGCTCTTTCTCGGCGGGAAAATCTCCGAAAAGGAGAACATCCTCATGCGCCTCGCGCGGCTCGCCTATGAGCCGGCCCTGCGCGCCGCACTCGCCGCGCGCGGCGTCGTCGTCACGGGCGCCGCCGTGCTTGTCGTGCTCTGCCTGTTGATCGCCTCGCGCATGGGCCGCGAATTCATCCCGAACCTCGACGAAGGCGACATCGCGATGCACGCGTTGCGCATTCCCGGCACCAGCCTCAGCCAGGCCGTGCAAATGCAGGATGTCCTGGAAAAGCGCGTGAAGGAATTTCCCGAGGTGAAGGAGATGTTCGCCAAAATGGGCACCGCCGAGATCGCGACCGACCCGATGCCGCCAAGCGTCGCCGACTGCTTCATCATGCTCAAGCCGCGCAAGGAATGGCCCGACCCGAATAAGTCGAAGGCGCAGCTCGTCGCCGAACTGGAGGCCGCGGTGAAAACCGTGCCCGGCAACAATTACGAGTTCACGCAGCCGATTCAGATGCGTTTCAACGAACTCATCTCCGGCGTGCGCGCCGACGTGGCGGTGAAGCTTTTCGGTGACGATCTCGACGTGATGGCAGAGACCGCCGAGCAGATCGAGAAAGTGCTGAACACGGTGCCCGGCGCCGCCGACGTGAAGACCGAGCAAAGCACCGGACTGCCTGTGCTAAGCGTCGAGATCGACCGAGCCAAGCTCGCGCGCTTCGGGCTGAACATCGCCGAGGTGCAGGAATCCGTGGAAATCGCGATGGGAGGCAAGGACGCCGGCATGCTTTTCCAGGGTGACCGGCGCTTCCCCATCGTCGTGCGTCTTCCGGAGAACCTGCGCTCGAATCTCGATGCGATGCGCCGCATTCCCATCCCGCTGCCGAAGCACGAGGAGTCCGAATCCAAATCGCGCGTGATGCCCGTCGTCGCGAAGATCGATTCCGCCGGGAGCGGCAGCGCCTTCATCCCGCTCGGCGAACTCGCCGAATTCAAAGTCGAGCCGGGGCTGAACCAGGTGAACCGCGAGAACGGCAAGCGCCGCATCGTCACGACCGCAAATGTGCGCGGGCGCGACCTCGCCGGATTCGTCGCCGACGCGCAGGAGCGGATCAAGAGCGAGGTGAAGGTCCCCTCCGGCTACTGGCTGGAGTGGGGCGGGCAATTCGAGAATCTGCTCTCCGCGAGCGCGCGGCTGCGGATCGTCGTGCCCGTCGCGCTGCTGCTCATCCTGCTGCTGCTCTTCACGGCGTTCGGCTCGATCAAGGACGCGCTGCTCGTCTTCACCGGTGTGCCGATGGCGCTCACCGGCGGCATCCTCGCGCTCTTCGTGCGCGACATCCCGCTCTCGATCTCGGCAGGCGTCGGTTTCATCGCCCTCAGCGGCGTGGCCGTGCTGAACGGCGTCGTCATGTTCACCTTCATCAACAAGCTGATCGAAGACGGCGACACCGTGGACGACGCCGTCTTCCGCGGCTCCGTCACGCGCCTGCGCCCCGTGCTCATGACCGCGCTGGTCGCCTCGCTCGGTTTCGTGCCGATGGCTATCGCGACCGGCCCCGGCGCGGAAGTGCAGCGCCCGCTCGCGACCGTCGTCATCGGCGGCATCATCAGCTCCACACTGCTCACGCTGCTCGTGCTCCCGGTGCTCCACCGGATGTTTGCCCGAAGGGGCGACCGATCCTAGGGAAGTTCGTCCGCCCCGTTTCCGACCCATATTCACCATCGGCGACCTCAGCCCCCCCTCATGGGCCTTGCGGAAGTTGGTAGCGCTAACGGGATTCGAACCCGTGTCCCCGCCTTGAGAGGGCAGTGTCCTAGGCCCCTAGACGATAGCGCCGTTTAGGAAGAGGGCCGCGACACTAGCGCGCCCATCGGAGGCGCACAAATGGAATCTTGAAAACCTATTGCCGCCCAAACACGGGCAATTCTTCGTCGTTATCGACCGCCTTGGAGGGCTTGATCCCACGCTGTTCAAGACGCCAGTCGAGTGCTTTGCGGAGCGCCTCGACGCGGGGCTTCAGGCTATGGTCGATCTTGATCATGCCATCATACAGCATGGTGTAGTAGCTCTTGAGGACTTCGCGCCGTTCGCGATCCGTCTTCGTCACGTGCGCGCGCGCCCATTCGGCCTGCACCTTTGGGTCCTGCAACGCCCGCGTTTTGACGTCCCGCATCCGGATTCGTGCCTGCATCTCGTCCGCCGCCTCTTCGGTCGACGATTTTTTGCTCTCGGTCGTAGCGGCTGGTTTGGATTTCGCCGGCGCCTCCGGGATTTCCGGGATCAATCCAGGGGCTTCCTCCTGTGCATGGGAAAATGCAATGCAAAGGGCGAAAATGGCGAGCGGGAGTAGGAGCGGTTTCATCATTCGAACGAGACGCGGACCATAATGGAAAAATTTCGTTTGAAAAGAACGCCCTTCCCGCGCAAGGCGAATGGATGCTCCCGCCTGCCACGGCCTGCCGCCCCCTTACGCTCGATCTGACGCCGATCGAAGTCGCGGCTCGCTGCCGGCATCTGCCGGGATTTATTTTCTTCGATACTGCGGTCGAGACGGGTGCGTCCGGGCAGCTTTCCATCGTCGCTGCGCTGCCGGGTAAAATGCTGCGAGGCCGCACCCGCGGGGATTGGGAGTCCCTCCGCGCAGCGGTCGCGGAACGGCAAGTGACCGGCCGTTGTGATGACGGACTGCCGCCCGGGTTTGCGGCGGGCTTCGTCGAGTACGACGGTTCGTTTTGCTTCGGGTTTTACGAAAACGCGCTCATCTTTCGGCATGCCGATCACACATGGTCGGAGGCCGGCAGTCTTCGCGCACATTTTGGAAACGCCAAGGTCGATGGCTGCCCGATTCGGCTGCACTTTACTCCGACGCTCAAGAAGGAAGAGTTCTGCCGCATGGTCTCGCGCGCGCACGACTACATCGCGGCGGGTCATATTTATCAGGTGAATCTCGCGCATCGATTCACAGCCGCGTGGAATGGCGACGCGTTCGCTTTTTACGAGTCGCTCCGGCACTACTCGCCTGCTCCCCATTCGGCATTCGTCGCGATGGACGGACGAGCGATCCTTTCCGCGTCGCCCGAGCATTTCCTGAGAATCTCAGGTCGCGCGATCCGCACCCGCCCGATCAAAGGCACGCGCCCGCGGCGATCCGATGGTCACGCGGATGAAAAATCCGCCTATGACCTGATCACGTCGCCGAAGGAGATCGCCGAGTTGGTGATGATCACCGATCTGGAGCGAAATGACCTCGGGCAGATCTGCGAGTTTGGGAGCGTTTCGGTCACGGAGTTGTTGAAGTTGGAACGCTTCGAACAAGTCTTTCATCTGGTTTCGACCGTGGACGGTTACCTGCGCGCAGACGTGGATCACGTCACCGCCCTGCGCGCGTGTTTTCCCGGCGGTTCGATCACCGGAGCGCCCAAGAAGCGGGCTCGCGAAATCATCGCCGAACTCGAACCCGAACCGCGCGGGGTTTACACCGGCGCGATCGGATGGTTTGGCTTCAATGGAGAGAGCCAGTTCAACATCGCCATCCGGACGGTGGTCGTTGAAGGGTCCCAAGCGCATTTCCACGTGGGAGCGGGGATCGTGGCCGATTCGGTGCCCGAGCAGGAATGGCAGGAGACGCTCGACAAGGCCGCCGGAATCCTGCTCGCCGCCGACCGTCTTGGCCGCTAGGGCGGAAAACTGGTCGGGGTGACAGGATTCGAACCTGCGACCTCCTGGTCCCAAACCAGGCGCTCTACCAAGCTAAGCTACACCCCGAACGAGTGGCCGGACTATGGCGGCATTCTGCG
>JAYTDO010000560.1:0-8640 GCA_043735935.1 Chthoniobacteraceae bacterium | reverse complement strand
CTGCGGGCAATACTGATTTCCTTGGTATTTTCGGGGATCTTCTTCGTCACGAGATCCTCGTATTCGGTCTTCCGCTTTTCGAGGCTTTCCCATGAAACGACGAGCGCTTCCTGTCCCTCGCTGCCTTCGCCGGAGACGAGGCTTTGCAATTCGGGATAAGCGCGGATGAAACGGCCGAGCAGCGAGCGTTTGTTCAGCTCCTCGAAGACTGGCGTGAGCAACAGTTTGCGCATCGCTTCGCGGAGCTCCTCGGGCGAGGCCTCTGCGATCAGGTCCGTGAGGAGGTCTTTGTCGTTGAGCAAAAGATCGTGCAGCTTCTTGTCACGGCTCTCGCTCATCATTTCACGTTCCAGCGCCGCGATGATGGCGTGAAGAACGCGGACGTTCGCGAGTTGCGCGAACTCGCCGTCCCGCTCCTTGCAAAGATACGTCAACGTCTCCGGGGTGATGGAGTGCTCGCTGATGGCGCGCTCAAGCGCCGCGCGCAGTTCCGCGTTCGCGCCTTTCTCCTGGAGGAGCCGGGCTGCGTCGGTGACGACGCGCGTCGCTCCGCGGAGCACCAGCATCACTGCCCGCTCCGTCCATTTTTCGCTAAAAGCGGCGGGCAGTTCCGAGAGCGCGCGTTTCATTTTCGCAGCGGGCACTTCGGCGAGCAGGGTCGCCAGTTGCCGCTCCTCTTCGCGGAGCATTCCGGCGACAGTCAGCGCGTCCGCACCCGCGATGAGGCCCGGTATTTTTTCGATTAATTCGTCCCGCGTGAGCAGCAGGCTGAGCGCCTGCGCGGTGTGGAGCTTCGCGCTCTTTTTTGCCGAGTCGTTCGTTGCCACGACGACGGGCTGGAGCTCCGCGACCGGGTTCTTAAACTCGGCGGAATTCTTTACGATCAATTCCAGCGCCGTGATCTGGAGCTTGAGCTGGCGGGCGTTGTTAAATGCCGCGACATATTCATCCGCATGCGAGACGGGGCCGTCGCGCAACTCGAATGGCAGTCCCTTCTTGGTCGGGATCGCAAAGTGTCCGTCGTTCTTAAGGGCCTTCTTTGCCGTCTCGATCCACTTTTTAAATTCGGCTTCCGTGAGCACGTCAGGCACGAGCACCGTGGCGATCTGATCCTGCGTCGCCTTTCCTCCGTTGCTGGTCAGAATGGAACGGAACAACGCGGCCGCGTCATTCTTCACCAGAGCCTTCACGCTCCCGAGGTCGGAGGCTTTCTTGGCCAGGATGTGATCGTTGGGAATCAACGACAACGACTCGGCGGCATACTGGAGCTGCATCGAGTGGCCCCGCTTGGCCTTGAAATGGATGATCATTTGATTGATCAAAAAATCCACCGAGTCGATTTGCCCGAATCCCCAGCTCTTGTGCATGACATATGCACCGGGCGCGAGATTCTCGAGGGCCGCTCCGGCTGCGGACGTTAGCTTGCCGGATTCGACGACTTTTTGGATTTCAGAAATCATGGGGTCGGCACACTACTGAGGCCGGAGGGCGGCGCAAGGGAAAGCATGTAGAGATCATCCCTCGCGCTCCTTGATGTCTGCGCTAGGGTCGCGGCGTGAGTTTTTGGAAGCCCAATATCGAAACGAAAGGCCGGGTCGTCCGCGGCGTCATCGGCGCCGTCCTTATAGCCTGCGCATGGGTCCTTCACGGAAACGCACCGCCCTGGCTCGGTTGGTCCGCTGGAGCGATGGGACTTTTCTGCCTATTCGAGAGTGCCCGCGGATGGTGCATCGGCCGCGCCTGCCGGATAAAAACACGGTTTTAAGCTGGAAAGATTGCAACGCGCCGTTCGGTTGGTGTAGCGATTGCTAGTAGGTTAGCAGTGAAGCAGTGAAGCAGTCATCCACAAGACGATGTCCACGGTAAGCGATACGATGCCCTCGCATCTCCTCGAACGGGAGAGGAGTTTCCAACTCCTCTTTTATCGGAATCCCGTGCCGATGTATATCTTCGACAACTCCTCGCTCGCCATCCTCGCCGTCAACGATGCGGCCGTCGAAAAATACGGCTGGTCCCGTGACGAGTTTACCTCCATGACGATCGAGCAACTCCGCCCGCCGGAGGAGTTGCCCGCCCTCCGCGCCTACCGCGAGCGCATGATCGCCGAGCCGCACTCCGGCCTCAATTACTCCGTCCCCTGGCGCCAGTGGACCAAAGACGGCGCCTTGCTCCACGTCGAAACCACGTGGCTCGAAATTCCTTGGGACGACAAAACCGGCGTCCTCGTTTCCAGCGTCGACCGCTCGAAACTCAAACGCGCCGAGGACCGAGCCCGGGAACAAGCCAGCCTCCTCGATCTCGCCGCCGACGCCATCATCGTCCGCGACCTCCAGAACCGCGTCCTCTACTGGAACCACGGCGCCGAGCGCCTTTACGGTTGGCGCGCCGTAGACATGGTTGGCCGCGTCCCCGTCGAGCTCAACGCCACCGACCCCTTCGATTACGAAGCGGCCGAACGCGTTCTTTTAAAGGACGGCCTCTGGAGCGGCGAAATCGAACACCGCCGCCGCGACGGCCAGACCGTCATCGTCAACAGCCGCTGGACCCTCGTCCGCGACGACCGCGACCGCCCGAAGGCCGTCCTCGTCATCAACACCGACATCACCGACACCAAGAAGCTCGAGCGCCAGTTCCTCCGCTCCCAGCGCGTCGAAGCCATCGGCACCCTCGCGAGCGGCATCGCCCACGATCTGAACAACGTCCTCACCCCCATTCTCATGTCCGTCGGCATTCTCCGCCGCAGCATCACGGACCCTGAGGCGGACAAAGTCCTCGACGTCATCGAATGCAGTGCAGCCCGCGGCGCCGGCATCGTCAGCCAGGTCGTCACCTTCGCCCGCGGAGTCGAAGTCGACCGCACCATCCTCCAACCGCAGCAGATCGTGGCCGAGGTCGCCAAAATCATCTCGCAGACCTTTCCGCGAAACATCGACATCCAGACACAGCTTCCCCCCGAATCCTGGACCCTCTCCGCCGACGCCACCCAGATCCACCAGGTCCTCCTCAACCTTTGCGTCAACGCCCGCGACGCCATGCCCGCCGGGGGCCGCCTCACTATCGCGACCGAAAACGTCAAGATCGACGAACACTTCGCCCGGATGAACCCCGGCGCGCAACTCGGGCATAACGTCGTCTTCCGCATCTCCGACACCGGCACCGGCATGTCTCCCGACGTCGTCGAAAAAATCTTCGACCCCTTCTTCACCACCAAGGAAGTCGGCAAAGGCACCGGCCTCGGCCTCGCCACCGTCATCGGCATCGTCAAAAGCCACGGCGGTTTCCTCAACGTCCACAGCGAACCTCGCGTCGGCACCACCTTCCGCGTTTTCGTCCCTGCCTCCCGCGACGATCCCAACACGATCCAGCCCCCCAAACCCCTCCCTCCCGACGCCGGCATCGGCCAGCGCATCCTCGTCGTCGACGACGAACTTCCCATCCGGCAGGCCATCGTTCGCACCCTTGAATCCAGCGGCTACCGCGCCTTCACGGCCGAGGACGGCTCCGATGCCCTCGCCCTCTACTTCCAGCGCCGCTCCGAAATCGACATCGTCCTCACCGACATCTCCATGGGCGGCGTCGACGGCGTCACCCTCATCCGCTCCCTCCGCAAGATAAACCCGTCCGTCCGCGTCATCGTCTCTAGCGGTCACCTCAATCAGGAAAATCTCCACCTGCTCAGTAGCCTCGGCGTCCGCCACTTCCTCGACAAACCCTACACCGCCGACCGCCTCCTCCGCGCCGTCCACGACGCCCTCGCCGACGCCTCCCAGCCCATCGCGGGCTGAGCTTTCCCTTCCCATTTCGGGGAAGAAAAGCCCGTCCCTCCTTCGACCGCACTCGCGGCTCGACACCCGTTAGTTGTTCTGCTGCACTCCTCCGCACTATGAGCACACTCTGGGATCGCTATCAGCACCTCCTCGTCCGCCACGAAGCCCTCGGCTTCTCCATCGACGTCTCCCGAATGCGTTTCGACGATGCATTCCTCGCCAAAACCGCCCCCCTCGCACAACGCGCTTTCGCTGGCATGAAAGACCTCGAAGCCGGCGCCGTCGTCAACCCCGACGAAAAGCGCATGGTCGGCCACTACTGGCTCCGCGCCCCCCACCTCGCACCCACTCCTGAACTCCGCAAAGAGATCGAATCCTGCAACGCCTCCATCCAGGACTTCGTCGCCAAAATCCACGCCAGCGGCAACTTCACCGACATCCTCCTCATCGGCATCGGCGGCTCGGCCCTCGGCCCTCAGTTCGTCTCCGACGCCCTCGGCACCCAAGACGACCGTCTCCACCTCCATTTCTTCGACAACACCGACCCTGCCGGCATGGACCGCGTGCTCACCCGCCTCCAGCACCGCCTCGACCACACCATCGTCGTCGTCATTTCCAAAAGCGGCGGCACCGCCGAGACCCGCAACGGCATGCTTGAAACCGAAGCCGCCTTCGCCAAAGCCGGCGTCGATTTCGGCTCCCACGCCGTCGCCGTCACCGGCGTCGGTTCCCAACTCGACAAGTATGCCATCGCCAACAAATGGCTCATCCGCTTCCCCATGTGGGATTGGGTCGGCGGCCGCACCTCCGTCATGAGCGCGGTCGGCCTCGTCCCCCTCTGGCTCCAGGGGCTCGACATGCAAAGCCTCCTCGACGGCGCCGCTGCCATGGACGAATGGACCCGCGGCACCGACACCCTCAAGAACCCCGCCATGCTCCTCGCCCTCGCCTGGCACTTCGCCGGCGACGGCCGCGGCACCAAGGACATGGTCGTCCTTCCTTACAAAGACCGCCTCGTCCTCTTCTCAAAATACCTCCAGCAGCTCGTCATGGAATCCCTTGGCAAAGAGCTCGACCTCGACGGCAAAAAGGTCAACCAAGGCATCGCCGTTTACGGCAACAAAGGCAGCACCGACCAGCACGCCTACGTCCAGCAGCTTCGCGACGGCGTCCATAACTTCTTCGTCACCTTCCTCGAAGTCCACAAAGGCCGCGAAGGCGCCTCCATCGAAGTCGAACCCGGCGTTGCCACCGCCGACTTCCTTCAGGGCTTCCTTCGCGGCACCCGCTCCGCCCTCTACGACAGCGGCCGCGACTCCATCACCGTCAGCCTCCCCGAAGTCACCCCCTTCAACGTCGGCGCCCTCATCGCCCTCTACGACCGCGCCGTCGGCTTCTATGGGTCGTTGGTCAATATCAACGCCTATCATCAACCCGGCGTCGAAGCTGGCAAGAAGGCCGCCGCCGGCGTCCTGAAAACCATGGCCGCCGTCCGCGGCGCCCTCAGCGCCAACCCTCAGACCGCCCAGCAGATCGCCGCCACCCTCGGCGAAGACCCCGAAGCCGTCTACCACGTCGCCACCCACCTCGCTTCCAACGGCGGCGCGAAAGGCACCCACGGCGCCAACCCCGGAGCCGACACCTTCGTCACCGTCTGAGGCGAAGCCGGTCCGCCCGGCCCCGACCTTATCCCAAAACGCGCCCCCGCACACCCATCTCAGTGGTGAGCTCCGGGAAAGCGTTAGCGGCGAAAAGCATCGAGGGCCGGCCTCGCGGCCCCATCGTGTTTGAATAGCCCCATCGTGCTCTCCGGGCCCAGAAGGTCTTTCGCCATGTCGCGCAGCAGGAACCAGAACACCCTCCCGATGCGCGGCTCGCGGCCCGCCAGCTCAAAGGTATCCTGCAACAGCCGCGCCTGCGCCTGTTCGCCTTCGGCGGACGCCGCGCCGCAACCGACCTCGGTGATCCACAAGGGTTTGTTCGAGTCCCCGTAGCGATCCATGAGCGCTAGCGTCTTCCGCGTGAGCTCCATCATGCGCGCCGCTCCCTCCGCGGGCTGCACGTATGGGTGCGTATTGCAGATATCAAAATACGGACGAGCGCCCGCCTTGTATAGGTCCTCCAGGTAATTGGCCACCTTCACCTCGGACCATGGGTTTGCGAGGATCCCATTCAACTGCATTCCACCCAGCACCACCAGGCATGATGGGTCCGCCTTCTTGGTCGACTGATAGGCGACCTTGAGGATCTCGGTATAAGCCCGGGCATCGGGGCGGGGCCGAAAGAAATCGACGCCGTTCTCCTCATTCCAAATCTCCCAGTGCTTCACCCGGTGCCGGTAGTGCGTCACGATCGCCGCGACTGCGCCTTCCCAGTCCGCGAGGTCCCGCGGGGGATACGCATCGAACCACCCCGCCGCCTTCTTCGGGTCGATGCCATTCGCCCACTCCGGGACCGACATCAGCGTCCCGAGAATCTCGATCTCCCTCGGAATACTCTCCAAGGCACGATCCATCGCAGTGAAATCCCACTCACCCTTGCCCGGCTCCAGCACCCGCCATCGCATGGGGATACGCACCGCTCCGCATCCGGAGTCCTTGAGCATCTTTGTAAAATGAACCAGTTCTTCCGGCTGATATTCCCAGACTGGGTCCGCATTGACCCCATGAAACAAACGATCCTTCGCCCATGCGTGCCCCGCCGAGGAGAGCGCGAGTATTAGGGCGCAGGCTGAAAGCGCAACTCTCCTGGTCATTTTGTCTTTTGGCTCTCGATGGGTCCGCTTCGTTTCGCCTCACGAGCCTTTTCCCAATCGGATGTCAGGCATAACGCCTCCGCAGCGGCCTTCGGGTCGGAATCGAGCCTCTCGAGGATCGGACCGATCAGGTCGCAGTCGTAATAGAGGCTCCACAAGACGTATGGCGTGCTCACCATACCTTGCCCACCGTTGAATTGCTCCCAAGTGCGGTCCCATTCAAAATCACCGTAGTCGTTCATCAAAGGATTCAGCGCTGGGATGGAGCACGAGGTTGACGAGTCGGAGAACTTTTCGGCTTCGTTCAACGGCCGCGCCCGGCAGCAAGCAAAGCCATCGCAAAGGATCGTGTGGTGATTTGCGAGTTCATCGTTTTGGAATGTGCGAGGAAACGGCGAGCGACCCCACCCGCAGCGGAGCAAGGTCAGGTCGTTGTCGAGGGATGTTCATCAATGATACCTCCGTCTGCAAAAGATCCAACGCACGAGCACATAAAAGGGGATCACAAGGGGCGCAAACGGCATCGTAGTCAAAATCGGCCATAGCTCGATCCTGAACAGCGGCGGCAGGACCATGGCCAACACGATGAATGCCACGCACACCACTACAAAGACCCATCCCTCGCGCACGATCACACTTCGATTCATCGCCTAATCCCCTCCATCGTGGTCGAGCGGCCTACCGACCCCAAGGCCCGCGCCCGCGGCGCAATTCGTTGGGGCGGATGTTCGGCGGTGCGGTCGTCCGTTAAAGGTTTCCTACCGCGTCGGTCGAGAGGCATTTTATTTGTGAGTCAGCGAACGCTGGAATCGCCGTTACGCAGAGAAACATCCGAAGATCAGAAATTTGGGACAAATAAAAACGGGGGAATGCGCGACATGCTAACCGTCGTGCTCGGTATAGGCTTCAAGGGACGGGGCGCCAACCCGCGTGAATGAGGACAAGCGATTTACCCGGCACAGACTTTGCCGCAAGCGCGCTTCGACACGAACGATCTAGCGAACGCCTGCCCACCCCGCTCACCGCGCGGCCCCGTTCGCTGCCGCCCATCGTCAGCCGTTGCCGTCATTTCGGCGAACGGGTGGGTGATGGGGCGGTGCTTCTCGTGCGGACGTAAACGATGCCATCGCGCTCATTGACGACGAGGTTCTTGCTGGCCACGACCATGTCGAAGATTTGACGTGGCGTCTTCTTTTCCACGCGGAGGAGCACGGTGCCGCTGAGCTTGCCGGCGATGACGAGATTGAAGTGTCCCTGGCGAGCCAGCACGCGAAGGACAAGCGAGAGATCGTCGCTCTCAAAGCTGGCAAGAGGAATCACCATTGGCGCACCCTGCACGTGCGCCGAGACCGCGAGCGTTAGGAGAAGGAGAAGGGCTCGTTTCATCAGGTACATATAGCAGCGCTTAGCGTCGCCGATCCCAGCGACCGCGCATGGTTAGGCGTTGCGGTCATTTGCATTGGCGCGTTGAACTACTTGCGGAGGAGAAAGAGTCCGGCAATGGCAAGACCGACTCCGAGAAGCCGCTGCCAAGAAGCTGGCTCGTGGAAAAAGACGATGCCAGCGATGGCCATAATAGCTGCGCCGCCAGCTAAGATGACGGGCACGGACGAAAGTGGGCCGCCACGCTGGAAGAGCAGAAAGAAAGCAACGGTGCCCGCGCCGACGCATACGCCGGTAAGTGCGGAATAGTAAAAGCCCTCGCTGCTGAACTTCTGGTTCCAGCGGTTCGTGAAGTAGAGAAAGGCGAGATAGATGAGGATGGTCAGCGCCGCCACGCCCTCGACGACGAAGCCACCGATGCCGTCGCCGATGTGGTCGGACGCCATGCGGGTGAAAATTTGATGTGCGCCGTAAAGGACGGCGGCGACGACTGCATACCAGAACCAAGGTGCCATGTGAGTGGGTGTATCTGAATCGTTCGTTACTGGGAAGCGCGAGAAGCGCCTAACACCTGTCTAGTCCGAGCTTCGTTGTTCTGCGGGTTTTCATTTGGGTCGCGGGTGGGAGCCGATGGGGTGGGCGATGGCGAAGAGTTTTAGCGGATCGAGGGAGCGTTGGAAAGCGGATTTTTCGGTGGACCGTGCGCGGGCGTTTCGACGCGGGGGGGGGGAGGGG
>JAYTDO010000559.1:0-9311 GCA_043735935.1 Chthoniobacteraceae bacterium | reverse complement strand
GCTCAGCGCGACCGAGATGAAAGAGGTCGTGGATCTGCTCCAAAAAGCTCGTGCAGTGCCGAACGCTGGCGAGGCAAAGAAGACAGTGTCGGATGCCTACGCGAGCCAGAAGGCGATCCTGGTGCAAATGCAGAAGCTGCTGACGGCACACCGGAGGAATCAGGAAGCACTGGAGCTATCGCAGGCGCTCTCGCAACTTGCCGATCGGCAGGCGGCCAATTTGCAGAATGGAATCGAGCTCGGCAAGTGGACGGGCGGGAGGAAACCGGAGGCGTTCGAAGCGGCGATGCAGGCGAACTTGGAAGGCGAACGCAGCGAGCAGGCGGCCATCGCGGAAGAACTGAAAATGCTGACGGCGAAGATCGCGGATTTCGCGAAAGAGCCCGACCGCGCGGTCTCGTTCGGGCAGGCATTGGCGGATGCCCAGCGAGTCCAGCCGAATGTGGAGAGCGCCGCGGAAGCACTGAAGGCGGCGCAGCTTTTCAAAGCGGTGACGGACGAAAAGACGAGCCGCGACGCCTTGCGGAAAATCGCGAAACAAGTCGCGCCGACTCAGAACAAGTCGGAACTGCTAAGACAGGCGGAACGCGAGCTCGGAAAGATGATCTCCGAACAGAAGGACATCGCGACCGAGGCGAGGAAGGCCGCGAAAGCGGATGATTTTGACAACTGGGTCCAGGAAAAAATCGAAGCGAAACAACTCGACGCGAAGCTTGCGAAACAGCCCGTGGAGCAGTTGCGCTCGAACCAGGATTTGCAGAAGAGATTCACTGATGACCGAGCCGCAAAAACGGGCGACCTGGCCGCGATGGAGAGCAACCAAGGCGATCTGGCCAACAAGAGCGACCTGGTCGCGCAAGACGTGGCCAACGACGCCACGTCGGCCTCGCAGTCGCTGAAGGTGGCACAGGAAAAAATGCAGGAAGCGCGCGGTGCGATGGCCGAACGAAACGCAGGCGAGGCGACGAAGAACGCTGAGGGCGCCTTGGCGCAACTGGAGAAGGCGCGTGCGGACGTAGCAGCGCAGGCGGCCACGGCGGAAAAGGCGGAGGGACGCGCGTCGGGCGACGCAGCGAAGGATTTGGCGGCACTGGAGAAGGCGGTCCACGATCTCCAGCAGAAGCAGGGCGCCGCAGCGAAAACCGGCGACAAAACGCAGCAGGCGCAAATGGCGCAACAAGCCGCTCAACTCGCGCAAATGGGCGGCAACCAAGCTCCGCAGGCTGCTGCCGCATTGCAACAGGCGGCCGCGCAGGCGCAGCAAGCCGCTGCCGCCGCTCAACCGCAAGCGGCGCAGCAAGCAGCCGCGCAAGCTCTCGCGCAGGCCGAACAGCAGATCGCGCAACAGATGGCCGAAGCGCAACAAACGCAGCAACAACTCGCGGCGGCAAAGAAAGCGGCGGATGCACTCGGCGAATTCATCCAGGAAGAACAGAAACTCGAGGCGGCCACGGCAATGGCATTGGCGCAATCGAAGGAGAAGGAGGACCGTCGATTCAATGGTCAGTCGGCGACGCAGGCTGAGATCCGGGCGCGGTTAAATGATTTCAAATCCACGCTGGCGACCGACGTGACCGCAGAAGCGCTCGCGGACGCCGACCGAGCCATGGGAGCCGCAAAGAGTGCGCTCGAGATCCCCGATGGAGCGCCCGCGCGAACGGCCGAGCAGCAGGCCATCGCCGATCTTTACCGGGCCCTCAAAGCCGTCGATCGCGTCGCACAAGACGCACAGGCGCAACTTGGGCAACCGCCGGCGCCGGAAGACGCCCATGCGATGGTGGCTGCCGCCGCGCAACTCGCGCAAGCCGGGCAAGAACTCGCGCAAGCCGAAGCCGCAATGCAAAAAGCCTCTGCCGCCGCCCCCGACCCAGCCGCGCAACAACAAGCCGGCGCGCAAATGCAGCAGGCCGCCGATAAGCTCACGGATGCTGCCGCCAAGGCGGGCGAAGCCGCCGCCAAAGGAAACGAAATGAGTGACGCGGGACAGGACGCCGCCGCCCAAGCCGCGCAGGCCCTCGGCGAAGCCGCCGCGCAAGCTGCCGCAAACCACCCTGCGGCTGCACAGGCGGCTGCCGCCAAGGCCAGCGCTGCCCTTGCACAAGCGCAGGGTTCCCTCGCGCAAGCGCAAGCGGGCCTTACTCCCGCGAGCGGCCCACCTTCGCCTATGCAGGGACCGCCATCAGGCCCCCCCGCAATGGGCAAACCCGGAGCCAAACCAGGTCCGCCGAAGCCTGGATCACCGGGCGGCACGACAGCCGCTCAGAAATTCATGCCCGGACCCGAAGAGGCCGTCGAACGCGGCGCGCGGGACGTCGCCGGCAAAAAGGCATCCTTCGCCGGCCTACCTCCGCGAGATCGCGCAGCGATCGAGCAGGCGCAAGCCGAGAAATACCCGGAGGAATTTGGAGCGCAAGTTGAGCAATACTTGCGCAACCTTGCGGACGAAAGCGGCGCCAAAAAACGCTGAACGGGGACGTCTTTTAATCGAGGATCTCGGCCAACCAATACGACCTCACTGCCCGTCGGCAGTGGGCGAACCTGAAAACTCACCTTTGAGTTTTGAGATGATATCCTTCAGCAACGGCTGCCGCTTCTCGTCCATTTCCGTCCGAAGCTGCTCTTCAATTTTTCGCCGCTCATCGCCATAGCGTCGAGCGAACTGAGCCCGCCGCTCGCCGGAAAGCTGAAGCCCGGCTTGATTGAGCGCGGTGTCGATATCCTCGGCCATTTTTTTGCGCCTCAACGCCTCGCGATCGACGAGCACGTTCCGCTCTTCGGGCGGCAAACTTGCCCATCGCTTAAAATTGTCCGCGAAACGCTGGCGCTGCTCCGGGGTGAGCGCTGCGATGGCTTTTCGGACATCGGCAAATTCCGCCGACATTCCTTCCGACCCCGGCCGACGCAGACCGGGCCCCAAAAGAGGACGTTTACCAGCGGCCTCGGGTGCCGGAGAGGAAGTCGGAGCGGGCGTCGCCGACTGTCCAAACGAATGACCCGCAACGAACGCAAGGAGAACTAATAGACCGGCTTTTCCAACCATACAGAACTCTCCTCCGTCGCGAGTAATTCATCGAGATTCGTGATAACCAGATAATCCGGGCTTTCCGAAACTTCGGCTGCAATGGCGGTCAATTGATCCGGCTGCAACGCCGCGCGCTGGAGCGCGAAGAATCCGACGGCGAGCGCCACAGCCGCACCGCCTACGGCAAAATACCAGCGATGCCACATCCAGCGCAGCACTCCACCCTTTTCCTGGTGCATCCCCCGGACTTCACGGAGCACATTGCGCGAGAAATAGGGTGATGCGACTGGAGACGGTGCTTTACCGAGTAAGCGCCAAAGATCGTCGTTTTCGTCGGTTTGGTTCATGGCTGTCCGTGAAACAGTCGAGACCCGGGATAGTTGCGACGTTTGTGCGAAAAATGCGCGCTGCCTAAACGGCATCGGCTTCAAGGAAGCCTTCGAGTTGCCGGATGCGCGTCGGATGGCGCATTTTCCGAAGTGCTTTCGCTTCGATCTGGCGGATGCGTTCGCGGGTCACTTTGAATTGCCGCCCGACTTCCTCAAGGGTGCGGCTGTATCCGTCGATCAAGCCAAACCTCTGTTCCAGAACCTGCCGTTCCCGCTCAGTCAAAGTTTCGAGAACATCTTTGATCTTCTCCTTCAACAGAACGATCGCCGTCATGTCCGATGGGTTTTCAGCACCCTTGTCCTCGATAAAATCACCGAAGCTCGTGTCGTCGCTCTCGCCGACAGGAGATTGCAGCGAGATCGGCTGTTGCGCCATCTTCAGGACGGCGCGGACGCGCTCGACAGGAAGCTGGATTTCGTCCGCCACCTCCTCCGGGGTCGGCTCCCGGCCATAGTCCTGCACAAGTTGCTTTTGCACACGCATCAGCTTGTTGATCGTCTCGATCATGTGCACTGGGATGCGAATCGTCCGGGCCTGATCCGCGATGGACCGGGTGATGGCCTGCCGAATCCACCAGGTGGCGTAAGTCGAAAACTTGTATCCGCGACGGTACTCGAATTTTTCGACCGCCTTCATCAATCCCATGTTGCCCTCCTGGATGAGGTCCAGGAACGACAGGCCGCGGTTCGTGTATTTCTTGGCGATCGAAATCACCAGGCGCAAGTTCGCCTCAACCATCTCGGTCTTGGCCTTGAGCGCCCGTTTAAGCCACGCTTTCAATTCCTGATATTCCCCGAGAAATTCCTCCGGGCTCAGCCATGCGCGCATTTGAATCTCTTTCAACTTTCCGGCGTGATCGATCTTCGCGCTGCCATCGGCTTTTGCGACCTTCTTTGGTTTCCCCATCTCCGCCACGTGCAAGTTGATCGTCAGATGCGTCTCGTCAGCCAGATGCACAAACTCTTCCGTCACCTTTTGTTTAAAGAAAAACTTCGGGTAGATTTTTTGGATCGAATTGTGGGCGCGCTGAAACTCGTGATACGACTTGGTCTCGTGATTCTTTCCACCGTGCGCGAGGTAGTTCTTGTAGGTGTTCGCGCACGCTTCCGCCGAGTGTTCCAGTTGATGACAGAGTTTTGGAAGGAACTTCATGTACCGCTCGCGGCTTTCGATTTTCTTGTCGAGGATGACCCGGTCAAAGCGCTCGCGCCCTTCCTGAAGTTTCGCCGCCAAATCGAGATACGCCCGTGCGATGAAGCCAAAACGATTCGTAAACTTTTGAACGTTGATCTCCGCCTCCTCGATTCGCTTTGATATCTCCACCTCCTGCTCTCGTGTCAGAAGCGGCACCTGCCCCATCTGCTTGAGGTACATCCGCACCGGATCGTCGAGGATATCAAGTTTCGCCTCCGGTTTTTCCTCCTCTTCCTCCTCGGAATCCTTCTTGCCGTCCTTGAGGCGATCCACCTGCGATGCGTCGATGATCTCGATCTCCATGCCCCGCAGACGACTCATGATCGTCTCCATTTCGTCCGGATCGTTGACGTTGTCTGGCAACGCTTCGTTCAGGTCGTCGAAAGTCAGATACCCTTGTTCCTTCGCAAGTCGGATGAGTTCCCGCAGTTTATCCTGCACGTCCGGTTGGTCGATCACGCTGATCACGGGACCAACCGGTGCGAGTGGGGTAGTCACGGCGCCATTCTTACCGGGATGCACTCCGTTGCTGCCCGCCTTCGATTTCGCGCCAGCCCGATCCGGCTTCTGGGGTCGTCCACGCTTCCCAGCCGCCTTCTCGGGTTTGGGCTGCGGCTTGGCTTTCACCGCCTGTTTCGCAGGCTTTAGTTTCGGCACGGCTTTGGCCTTCGGCGGCTTCACCGCTTTCACCGCTTTCACCGCTTTTTTCGCCTTCACCGCCTTCACCGCCTTTTTCGCCTTCGCACTCTTATTTTTCTTCGAAGCCTTCCCAACTTTGGGCAATCTCCCGCCACGAGTCGATTTGACCTTTTTCGCCGGTTTGGCGGCTTTAACGACTTGCGTCTTTCCGCCCTTTTTGGAGGCCTTTCCCTTTTTTACCAACGGTCGTTCCGCTTTTTTCTTCGTCTTTGGGTTCGGCCTCTTCTTAGTGGCGTGCTTCGTGGGTTTCGGAACGGCTTTCTTAAGTTTTTTGGGCATACCCGCTTGGTTGGAGGCATCGATCCGCACCTCAAAAGACGATACCGGCGTCTATATTGGCGGGGAAAAAGGTCGCGCAATATCCAGAAGACGTTTTTGTAAATCAAGGACTTCTTTTTGCATCTTTTCGACCGCCGCATCCGCCTGTGCCGGGGCCCGCAGACGAGCTTGCACCGCATCCAGTCGCCAGCGGATGAGCCTTCGCTCCAACTCCCGCCAGCAGTCCTGCACGATCGTCATGGTGTGTTCGGGAACGTGCCCTTCAAGCAACATCGACACCGCGGATTCCTCGTCCGCATCCAGCGAGGCGAGAAATGCGCTCATTGATGCGGGATCCTCTGGATTGAGGTTCGCCGAAAGGATCTTCACCACCAATCCGGCATCCTGATCGCGACTGAGCAGCCGCTGCCAATCCTCGGCGAGAACCCACGCGCGCGCTCCCGGATCGCGCAGCACCGCGACGGCGAGCAACCTCATGGTCGAGTCGAGCAGCATCGGCGCGCTTCGTTGCCCCTCGACGGATTCATCCCCCCGACGCCCCTGCGGGGCTTTCAGCATCTTCATAAACTCCTCACGCGAAACTTCGAGTCGCATGGTCACCCTGTTCATGACCGCCTCCCGGAGAACGGCGTCTTCAATCAAGCTGATCGACTCCGCCATTTTGCGCGCTGCCTGCGTGCGACCTCGGGCCGTGGCGAAATCTTCCCTCGCTGCCAGCCGATCGATTTGGAAGTCGAAGAAATCCTTGGCGGCCGCGATCTGTCCGACAAATGCCGCCGCGCCCCGCCCGCGGATCATCGAGTCCGGGTCTTCCCCCGCAGGCATCTCGGCCACACGGACGATGACGCCCGCGGCCAACAGATGTGGAAGCGACTTCCCCGCCGCGTTTTCCCCAGCCGCATCGGAGTCAAAGCACAACACGACCTCCTCGACGTACCGCTTCAGTATCCGCGCCTGTTTGTCGGTAAACGCCGTTCCCTGCGGGGCGATGACATTCTGCACTCCCGCCTCAAACGCCGTGATCAAGTCCAATTGTCCCTCGCAAACGATCGCTTGCTGCTTTTCGATCAACGCCCGTTTCGATCGATGCAGACCAAACAGGACCCCCCCTTTCGTAAACAGCAGCGTCTCCGGAGAATTGACGTATTTCGCCCCTTTCGCCTCCGCAGCGAGCACTCGCCCGCTGAAGGCGATCACCTCCCCCATGTCGTTGCAGATCGGGAACATCACCCGATCCCGAAACCGGTCATAAAACTCACCACGGTCGTCTTCCTCGCGCGTCGACACCAGCCCGCTCGCCACCAACTCCTCCCGATTGAACCCCCGCTCTCGCGCGACCGCCGCCATGGTATCCCACTCGTTTGGCGCGTAACCGATCTTCCAGCTTTTCGCGACCTCGCCGAGGATGCCCCGGCTTTTCAAATAATCCCGAGCGACGGCCGCCGCAGGCTTGCGCATCAGGTTCAGATGAAAGAAATCGGCGACTTCTGCGTGGAGTGCGAGCAAGCGTCGGCGCAATGTCACCCGCGCCTTATCCTCCGCGCTCATCTCCTGCTCGACGATCTGGATGTTCGCACGCGCCGCCAGCTTTTTCGCCGCCGTGATGAAATCCACGTGCTCATACTCCTGCACAAACCGGAACACGCTCCCGCCCATCCCGCACCCGAAGCACTTGAAAATCTGACGCTGCGGATTCACCTGAAACGAGGGCGTCCGTTCCTGATGAAACGGGCACAGCGCACGGAACGCCGCCCCCGCGCGCTTGAGCGGCCCGAGGTAACCCTCAATCACACCGACGATGTCGTTCGCCGCGGCGATTTGTTCGATGAGTTCTTGCGAGAGAAGGGACACGGGGCAGAGCTAACGCGCCCCGCCGCATCCGCGCAAGCACCGCTCCCTGAGTGCGATGAAATGTTAGCGCGGTGGTGCTTGAAGCAGAGGTGCAAGAGGCTGGCGAGGGGCTTGAAACTCCGATTGTTTCAGCAGCGCCGCAAGTTGAGCGGGATCGCTCCCGGCCCGCTCCAATGGCTCCGAGGAAGCCTGCACTTTCACGAGTTGTCCATCCACTGACATGCGCACGATCCATCCATAAGACCGCGCCCCGGAGAAACTCTGACTACTTGTGGCAACCTCTACAGTCTTCCCGGAGGATGCGCAAAGGCGGAAAGGTTCAGGCAGACGAGCAACGGGAGGAACGCTGATTTCATATGGCCGACGCAGGGAGGAGAAGCACGACCCCTCCCGCAAGCCCCGCATCACTCCGCGCCCATCGCCCAAAACTGCCGTCCCGCCTCGGCCCAGTCACGATCCTGCACCGCGCGATGCGCCTCGATCCTCATCGCCTCCCGCAGCGCCGCATCGTGCGCGAGCCGCGCGACGTGACGCGTGAAGTCTTCCACATCCAGCGCCCGCGTCACGAAGCCCGTCGTCCCATGCGCGATCAAATCCTTCGGCCCGCCTTGATCGGAAACCACGCACGGCACCCCGCTCGCGAGTGCTTCGAGGATCACATTTCCAAACGTGTCCGTCGTGCTCGGGAAGACGAACACGTCGGACGAGGCAAAGGCGCGTGCGAGTTCGAGGCCAGCGAGGTAGCCGGTGAAAGCGGCGTCGGGCGCGAGTTGTTTCAGCTCCTTCAAAAACGGCCCGTCCCCGACGAAAGCCAGCGCCAGCCCATCGCGCTTCAGCCGGTTCCACGCGGCCACGATCACATCCAGATCCTTCTCCTTCGACACCCGCCCGACATAGAGCAGCACAGTCTTTCCAGGCGCGATGCCGTATTGCTTCCAGAAATCCCGCTCCCGCCGCGACGGATGAAAGAGCGCCGTATCCAGCCCGCGCGGCAGAATCTTGATCCGCTCCGCTGCGATCCCGCGCTCGGTCCACGCCCGCCGGTAGCCCTCCGAGTTCACGTAAAGTACATCGAGCTGCCCGTAGAACCAGCGCATGAAATTCCACGTCAGCGTCTCCATGAAAGAGTCCTCGCTCAGGATCCGCACATACTGAGGAAAATCCGTGTGATAAATGCCGCTCGTGCGGATCCCGAGCAACGAAGCCGCCAGCAGTGCCGTGAGGCCGACCGGACCAGGAGTGGAAATGATCAGCTCCGTAAATCCCTCGCGCTGGACGTAGTCGATCATCTGGAGGATCGGCGGAAAACTGAGCTTCTGAAGTTCGTACTCCGGCAGCTCAAACTCCCCTATGGGCGGGAAATTCTGGATCGGGATGCCCGTGATCTGCACCGAACTTCGCGACGTCACCACCGTCAGATCGTGTCCTTCCGCGACCGTCGCCGCGGTCAGTTTACGAATCGTGTTCGCCACTCCGTTCACATCTTCGAGGGTATCGGTAAACCACGCGCGTTTTGAATTCGCAAGACTCGGCGGTTTCACCCCAGCCAGCGCCACGCCCGCCTCCTCCAGCCAGCCACGATCCACCGCCTGGCTGCGAAAGGCGTAAAGGTAAGGGCTGAGCGTCGCCAGAATCGGCAGCATCACACTCACCTCCTGGATCGCCTCAACGATGTTTCCTCCCGAAACCCGGCGCACAAAGCTCGTGAAAAAGCGGAAGGCGAGTTGGTTCGCAAAAAAATTCGCGATCACAAACGCACGTCTTTCCGGCTCCACGATCCCCGCCGTTTCCCGTGCGAGCAACCCCTTCACATCCCTCTCCGCAAAATAGCCCGCGAAGCTTTTCCAGAGCGATGCATTCGCCGGCTTCGCCAGTT
>JAYTDO010000558.1:0-5504 GCA_043735935.1 Chthoniobacteraceae bacterium | reverse complement strand
CGGAGCGACATCGCCTGCCGCAGGCAGCCCAAAGGGTGGCCGTGGCAACGGCCAGCAACCTGAGCTTCGGGGTGAGGGGCGGGACGGCCTGGAGCCAGTACGGCGGCGCGTGAACCCGAGTACCACACACCGCGCAAGGGCGGTCAATGCCCCGAGTATCAAGCACGTGGCTGTGTCGGAACACGCCGTTGTGCGCTACTTGGCGGGTATAAGCGGGACTTCGGCGGAGAACATGAGGTCGCGATCGCCGCGGGCGGCTAGCGTGCGGGCTAGCGTGCCGATGGTGCGGCGGACTCGGCCGTCGAACACTTCCACCCCGTCGCGGCGGATCCGCACGGGAGCGTCAAGGTCGGCCATCGCGTCGTTTAGGCGCACAAAGACCGTCCCCACTTCCTTTGCCATCACGATGAATTGCTGGCCCTTGCGTTCGGCGACGAGTTCCTGACCCGCCTTGGCTTCATCCGCGCGCATTCCGAGCCAATAAAAATCCGCATGAATCACATCGTCCTGATGCCACGCGACCTTTTCGGGGAGGGCCTTGCGCGTGAATTTTTCCATCCACGGGATCGCCTTGCGGTCTTCGAGATCCATCCAGTGGCCTTTGCCCGCGTGAAGCTCGGTAAAGTGAGGGTAACCGCCGGGGTCGGCCTTTTCGAGATCGTCGAGACGATGGCCCCATTCGGCGGCGACTTTGTTGCGGTTGTAAGCGCCGTCGTTGGCCCCGACCTGGATGGCGAAGCCGATGTTGCGGAGGCCGAGTGGGGAAGCCTCGTTCGGGTGTCCGCCCATCATCGCCGCGGCGGCCCATCGGTCGGCCATGCGCGGGCCGACTTGATAGACGCCGTCGCCCCCGGCGGAGTATCCCATGAGATAAACTCGGTTGGGATTCACTCCTTCGATGGCCACCATGTCTTCGATGAGGCGGGCGAAGAAACCGTCGATATGATCGCGATGCCACAGGTCCCACGTATCCGAGGGCGCTCGCGGCGCGAGGTAGATGCCTTCGTGTGGGGCGTAGGCCTTGCCGAGGCGGACTTGGTTGACCCATTGCGATTCATTCACCGGCGGCGGAGCGCCTCCCCCGCCATGCATCGAGATGAAAAGGCTTCGTCCGTCGGCAGGCGGGTCTCCTTCGCCGAATTTGAGCAATTCGAACTTCATCCGCAGACCGCCGATTTCGACGACCCGCGCGGCAACCTCGGCGGCGCGAGTCTTCCGCAACATCGCGAGGTGATCTTCCCAAAACATCGCCCGCGCGCGTTCGGCGTCAGGCTTTGTGAGAGGCGCGTTGGCAAAAGGTTGAACGGCAATCTCGCCGCGACTTTCGTCAGGCGAAGCCAGCCAGCCTTTGAGGGCTTCGAGCGCCTTGCCGGACTCTTCCGGATTCGCCACAGGCTCGGCAGCGATCGCCGATGCCGCTACCCCGGGCAGCAGCGTCGCGACGAGGATCGCCAGGAGAGGAAATGGATAACGCATAGGCGGAAGGCGGGCAGCGTAACGGCACGCATTTTTTCCTCAATCGCTTTCACGACATGAAGGCGGGGGTGATCCGCTCGAACGGGATCAGAATTGGAAATAAATGAACGCCTTGTATTTCGTGGGGACAAAACAAAGCGCGATCGCAGTGCCGCTGCCGAGGAGGGCGGAGAAAGCCCACGCAGGCAGGCGGCGCCACCACGTGGCGAGAAGGCCGCGGGAGCAGAGCCAATGGACGCCGACGAGCAGACCAAAGAGGAGGAAACACCAACCGGTGAATTCGCGTTCGCCGGGCGAATGAAAGAGCACGAAGGCATCGAGGACGGTGCGGGCGACTTGAAAGCCGGTCTGCTGGATGGCGTGCGTTTGGGCATCACGAATGGGCGCCGCGCGAAAAAAGATCCAGGTGATGCAGACCCAATAAAAACAGAGGGCGGGACCCAGGAGGGTGAATGTGCGGCGGACGAACGCGCCGCAATGTTCGGTGAGCCGCGCCCATTCGCGATGAACGATGAGGGCGAAACCGTGCATGCCGCCCCAGATGACAAACGTCCACGACGCACCATGCCAGAGGCCGCCGAGCAGCATCGTGAGCATGAGATTGCGGTAGGTGAAAATCTTGCTGCCGCGGTTTCCGCCGAGGGAAATGTAGAGGTAGTCGCGAAGCCAGGTGCTGAGCGAAATGTGCCAGCGACGCCAGAATTCGGTGATGTGCGCGGCGAAATACGGGAAGCTGAAATTCAGCGTGAGTTCGTAGCCGAGAAGTCGCGCGGTGGCGATGGCCATGTCGCTATAGCCGCTGAAGTCGCAGTAGATCTGGACGGCGTAGAAGAGGACGCCGATGAAGGCGGCGCCGACGGAGAAGGTGGCGGGAGCCCCAAAGTATTCGTCGACGAAAGGGGCGACGTTTTCGGAGATGCACGCCTTTTTGACAAAGCCGATGAAGAAGAGGACGAGGCAGCCGCGGACATCGACGTTCGCCCAACGGCGAGTCTCCGTGACCTGCGGGAGGAAGGTCATGGCGCGGACGATCGGACCGGCGACGAGCTGCGGGAAGAAGGAGATGAAGAAGGCGAGATCGAGGAAGCGGCGGACGGGTTCGAGCCGACGCCGATAGACGTCGATCGAATAACTCATCGACTGAAACGTGTAGAAGCTGATGCCGTATGGGAGGAAAATTTGGAGGGTCCACTTGCTCACGGGCAGGCCAAACCAGGCGAGAAAGTCCCCGGCCGAAGTGACGAAGAAATTGTAGTATTTGAAAAAACAGAGGACTCCCAAATTCGCGGCGAGGCTGAGGAAGAGCCATGCGCGGCGGCGGGTATCGGTGGGCGCGGCGGCGATGCCGAGGCCAACGGCGTAGTCCATGCACGTGGAGGCCATGAGCACCACGGGGAACCACCAGCCTTCGGGGAGCGGGAGATGGTCGCGGAGCTTCGTGTAGAATTCCCACGGGTTCCCGATGAAGAAGCAGGCGTAGAAAAAGTGGCTGGCGAGGAGCAGCCATGCCTTGCGGGCGGTATTGCCGCGGAGGGTCCAGTGGACGCCGAGGACGATCGCGAAGTAGATGAGGAATGTCGGGTCGACGAAAAGCATCGGCGATCAGGGGACGAGGGCGGCGCGCTTTCGATCGACGAACATGGTGGCGAATTCACGGGTGAATTGTTTCGCGCCTTTGCGATCGAGATGGCTGGCGTCGAGCCGTTCCTCGCGTCGGAAAAGCTGAGGCCAGCGGGCGACTTCGGTGAAGTCGAACATCGGCAGTTCTGGCTCGTCCCCGAGGAAGCGGCGATGCGGCTGGACGTCCGGGGCGATGAAAAGGATCGGCTCGGCGCCGACCGAACGAACGAGGGCAACGATGCGGCGGAGATCGTCTGCGGCGGTGGGCGGCAGCGGCTGAAGCGGGATCGGCTCGGCCGTGACTTTCGCGAAGAGGGTGTCGAAACGCTCCAGAGGCGGCTCAGGGATCGAGGCTCGGATGGGGGGGATGCGCGTGCCTTGGAGATCGCTGCCCGGGATGGGCCAGGAGGGGATCGCTCGCGTCCCGTGACCGAGGTGCCCAATGAGGTCGGAGCCGCGCCCGGCATTCAACGAACGCCGTAGGAAGAGGCGGATATGGACGAGGGAATTTGAAATGCGCCGCTCGAATGCCGTTCCCGAAGTCAGATCGCGGATTCGCGCACTCCAATCCCGCTGGAAGCGCGCCCATTGTCTGCGCCAGTCTTTCCATCGGAACGGCTTTGGCGGTTTTGCGTCGGCTTTGGGCGAACGAGAAGGGACCCATTCTTCCTGAAGGCAAAGGGAAAGACGCGTGAGATCGTGCCAGTGCAACGCGCGGATGGAATCCGGATCGATTCCGACCCAGTCGTTTCGAAAGAAGCTGATTTCGATGAAGACGCGGCGAAGGTTTTTCGGGCGAAGGGCGAAGAGCTTTTCTGCGACGAAACCGTCTTCCGGCGGGAACATGCCGTCGGCACCGAAATTGAACGACTTCGTGGGAAGTCCGGCTTCGGCGGTGATCCGATCGAAGAGCGACGGGAAGATCTGGGAGTAGGTGCGGCTCGATCCGAAGAAGAGTGTATCGAATTCGTCCCGATGGTCGGCGAAGTACGCGAGTTTGTCGTCGATAACGGGCACCACGATCGGAGGAAGGAGCCGATCGGCCACGGCACCGACGACGAGGAGCGCGCCGGAGAAAATCGCGATGTAGGAAACGCCGCGAAACAACCCGCGGAGCCGCTGGAAGCGGTTCGGGCGGGGTGATGGAGCGGGCGATTCTGCCGACGGAAACATGGTGCGGATCATCGAAATCAAAACGACGGGAGCAATGAGAATCCGGAACGAGAGCCGCCGCCGAGCTTTTGCGAATGCGCGACAAGGAAATTGCCAGCGCGCACGAGTGAACTTATGGTCGGCGCTGGAATGGGTCTGTCCGCGCTTCTTTGCAGTCGTTCTGCTTCACTTTTGATGCTTCTCGGCGTCGCCGCCGCAGCGGCCCCGCCAGCGGCAGGGTCGCGCAAGGACGAGCCAATGGTGGACGTCGCGACGGCGTGCCCTGGGGTCATGGTCGATTTGCGATACGCCACGGCGCGGAATGTGACCGGCGCTCGGATTTACGAGCCAGATGCGCGCTGCCTGGTGCGGGAGAGCGTGGCGACGCGACTGAATCTGGCCCAGCGATGGCTCGTCACACACGGGGCGCGACTGAAGATTTGGGACGCTTTCCGACCCGTGTGGGCGCATCGGCTCCTCTGGATCGCCATCCAAAATCCCGAAGTCATCGGCGACCCCGCACGGGGCGGCTCGCTCCATAGTTACGGGGCGTGTGTGGACGTGACGCTGGCGGACCTCGCGGGGAAGGAACTGCGAATGCCGAGCGGCTTTGATGAATTCACGAGCGACGCGCTGTCGAACTATCGCGGGCCGGATCGTTTGATCGCCAAGAATCTGGACCTGCTCCAAACGGCGATGAAACGTGCTGGATTCATCAAGATGCGCGACGAGTGGTGGCACTTTACGGCATCCGACGCGCTCGAATTCGCACCGAGCTACGCGCCCCTTTCCAAGACAACTGCCCACAAACGCCAGGATCCCTTATGAAAATCATCCGTTACGAATCCACCACCGGTGAAATCGGCTGGGCCGAACAACAGCCGAACGGAAACCATCGGAGGCTCAGTGGTGATTTGCTCGGCAAGCTCGATGGTCCGGACGCGCCGGTGGTTGTCCGCCGCGTGCTCGCTCCGCTGACGCCAACGGCCATCCTTTGTATCGGACTGAACTACCGCCAGCACGCCGCCGAAACGAACGCCCCGCTCCCGGATTATCCCGTCTTATTTATGAAAAACGTGGCCTCGGTGCAGCATCCGGGCGCTCCCATCATGCTGCCGCGCTGGCTTCGGAGCCGGAAGGTGGATTACGAATGCGAGTTGGCGGTGGTCATCGGTCGTGCGTGTAAGAATGTCTCGCGCGACGCGGCGCTCGATTACGTGCTCGGCTACACCTGCGCGAATGACGTCAGCGCTCGA
>JAYTDO010000557.1:0-2833 GCA_043735935.1 Chthoniobacteraceae bacterium | reverse complement strand
CTGCGCAACGGCTTCACGAATCGCGCGAGCCACGCGATGCTCCTCAAGGAGCTCGAGCTGGCGCTGCCGGTGGCGAAGGCCAAGGGGGTCCCGAACCTGATCGCGATGTTCGGCAACCGCAATGGCCGGAGCGACGCCGACGCGATCGCCGCCGCGATTGATGGACTGCGCATGATCGCCCCGCTGGCCGAGGAGCAGGGGGTCACGATCTGCGTCGAGCTGCTCAACAGCCGCGTCGACCACAAGGACTACCACGGCGACCGCACCGACTTCGGTGTCGAAGTCATGAACGGCGTCAACTCGCCGCGCGTCAAGCTGCTATATGACATCTACCACATGCAGATCATGGAAGGGGACGTCATCGCCACGATCACCAAGAGCCACGAGTTCTTCGCTCATTACCATACCGGCGGCGTGCCGGGGCGACACGAGATCGACGAGACTCAGGAACTCAACTACGGCGCCATCATGCGCGCGATCGTAGCGACCGGACACACTGGCCACGTGGCGCAAGAGTTCATCCCCGCGCGACCCGACGTGCTCGCATCGCTGAAGCAGGCGGTCGGCATCTGCACCGTCTAACCGCTTCAGCGAACACTCGGCAACGGGTCATCCGGAACGAGCGAGACTCCGCCGCGACCGACCACGAGGAAGGTGCTGACGCCCGATCCGAGGCCCATCGCGCACCGGTCCTGCAAGCGGACCGACGTGTTGAGAAGGTCTGTTTTTAATTCCGCGAGGCTTCCCGACAGATCGACCTGAGGCGCGGCGATCACCAGAATCCCCTGGAGCCCTTGCTCCGACGAAGCGCTGATGCGGCTGTCGGAGGATTGCCGCACGAAATCGGACACAACCACAAAATCCCGCGAATCGCCAAACACACCGCTCGCAAGGATGAAAAGCGCGATCGAACCGCCATCGCCCGCCACCGCATTGGCGCTGATCAGGCTCGATTGAAGGTCCAAGAATCCCGCGGCGATCTCGATGTTTCCGCCCGTGCCGCCGGCCGCCGCGACGATGCCGCTGTTTTGCAACGTCAGCGCCCCAGGTGTGCGAACGGCGATCCGCCCCGCATTCCGCGCGGTCGCCTGCACCGTGATCGCGCTGAGGCTCAAGGTCACTGGTCCCAGCGAGTTCAGTTCGATCAGCCCGGCGTCGCTGATCAACGCGGTATTCGCGAGGCTGCTTCCGTTCGTGAGATTCACCGGCCCACTGACGGTGAGGAGGATATCGCCCGCGCTGCCGGCGCCCGTGGCCGAGGTGGTGATCGCGGCGCCATCGCGCAGGCCGACCTTTCCCGCCCCCAACACAATACCACCACCGCGCCCTGAGCCGCTCGTGCTCGCCGAAATCCGACCGGCACTCGCGACAGAGAGCGAATCCGCAGCGACGCGGATCGTGCCACCGTTTCCTCCATTTCGCGCCGCGCTCGTATCCGCAAAAATTCCCGTGCGGCCCGCCGCGCCGTCGATGGAAAGCGTCCCGGCAGTCACATCGACGCTTCCACCGGCTCCGCGCGCGGTGGTTGAGGCCGTGATCGCGCCCATCGTGTCGAGCGCCAATTGATCCACGCGAACCGTCACGCTTCCGCCGTCGCCGCGGCTTCGCGCCGTCGCCACGACGCCGCCAGCGGAGGTGAGCCGCAGATTCTCTGCCACCACATCAATACTGCCGCCCGCTCCGCGCGAGAGGCTGCGCGAGAAAATGCCGCTCTGGCGCAAGGCGTCAGCGCTCGAAACGAAGAGGTCCCGGGCTCGCACTTCGATCGATCCGCCCGGCCCGGTGCTACGTGAATCGGCAGAGATACGACCGCCTGCGATCAGACGCGCTGTGTCCACGACGACCGCGATATTTCCCGCCGCTCCCGGACCGGCGGTATTCGCAGCGATCGTTCCGCCGCCGATGATCGTGAGCGCGCCGAATTCCGCACGAATGCTCCCGCCCGCGCCCGCATCATCGTGGGATTTTGTCTCCGCGGAGATCGCAGTGAAACGATTGGTGCCCGGATTCGAAAGAAGCGCATCTCGAGCGCTCACGAGGACATTTCCGCTCGCGCCGGCGCCGTTGGTGTTCGCGGAAATGCCACCGCCATCGAGGAGCCGCAAGCGATCGGCGATCACCTCCACATTCCCTCCGGGCCCGCCATCGCCCGAAAAGAGGCTCTCCGCCGAGATGCCTGTGAACTGCTCGTCGGCACGGCCCGTGATGGCAATGTCGCCTGCCTGAACGCGAACGCTTCCCCCCGCGCCGACTCGACCCGCGCCATCGAGATGGAACGTTCCGGTATTCGCCGAAATCTGGCCCCGATCATCGATTCGGATCTTGCCCGCGACCACACTCGCATTGCCACCGGCACCCGCCCCGAACGGTGTGTCCACCGCGATACCGGTGAAGATCGGGGATTCACCACGGGAGATTCTGAGCTTGCCGACTTGAATCTTCGTATCGCCACCGCGCCCGAAGCCGAGCGTTTTCGTGGAGATCAATCCTCCATCCGTGATGCGCAGGCGATCGGCCGTGATCGACACGTCGCCACCTTTTCCACCGGCCATGGTGGAGAGCGAATCGGCAAAAACGCCTGTCTTGTGCGGTTCGGCGCTTTGCGCGTGTGCCGCGATCGCGATGTCGCGGGCATGGATTTCCACGTCCCCACCCGCGCCCAAGCCGCTCGTGTCCGCGGAGATCGAGCCGGCATTCTTGATTCGCAGCGTATCGGCAACGACGCGGACACTTCCCCCCGCGCCGCCGCTGCCGGTCGAGATCGTATTCGCGAAAATCCCCGTCGCGGCCGGGGTCAGTTCGCCGCGAATCAAAATCGTGTTCGCACGGACAT
>JAYTDO010000556.1:0-1971 GCA_043735935.1 Chthoniobacteraceae bacterium | reverse complement strand
GACTTTGTCCCACTTGCCGACGCCGAGGATGGCTTCGAGTTTGCGGGCGAAGAGGGTGAGGTTTTCCTCCGTCTCTACGAGTCTGTCCGAGATGCGGTGAGCAAAGAGTTCGGTGTCGTAGTATTCGTCGAAGAAATCCTCGAAGCTGCCGAGGAAGGCGCGGATGACGCGGTGCAGCCCCTTGGGTTCCCAGCGATTGAGATGGAGTTCGTAATCGTCCTGCAACCACCGGTAGTCGATGAGGCCGTGGTCTTCGAGGGTCTTGGCGAAGACGAGTTTGTTGATGAGCAGGATGACGGACTCGGCGTGGTCGCAGCCGGGGCGGAATTTGACGTTGGCGAAGGCCTCGAACCACTCGCGGAGGTCGGTGAAGAACTGGCGGTCGAGGTCGGGCTTTTCGGCGTCGTCTTCCGCGCGGCGGACGACATCGAGGAGGCTGAGCTGCTCGGTCTGGCGCTGGAGGAGATCGGCGAAGGGCAGCTCGGCGAAAAAGGTGTCGCTGATGAAGACGTCGCGGGCGCTGTAGAGCCAGGCGGTGCGCAGGTCGGTGAGGACGACGTATTCGTAGCGCGAGAGATATTTTTTGACCTGCGCGAGATAGGTCTTGGGGTTGTGGACTTTTCGCTGGAGGCGACTGGCGTCGTAGTGGACGAAGAGCGGCTTCAGCTCGACGAGGACGGCGCTGCCATTGACCTCGGGAAGGACGAAATCGACGAAGCCTTCGCCGGTGAAGACCTGAGGGAAGGTGTCGATGCCGCAAACATCGCGAGCGAGGGCGCGGAAGACTTCCTCGGCGGCGGTCTCGGGTTTGGAGTGAGCGGCGAGGCTTTCGAGATACTTGGCAAAGGGCGCGTAGGCGGCTTCGGTCACTTGCGTGAGATCGATCTGACCCATCGTGAGGGGAATCCGCTCCCGCTGGGAGAAGGTGCGGAGGTTGGCGAGGATTTCAGCAGGGCTCACGTGGATGTTGACGAGTAGCGGGTCGTTCCCGCGGTGTCACGCGCAGGGCATCGAAAGATTTGGCAACGTGCTGTAAACCTAAAAACGGGGATGGGATTTTCAACGCAGAGGCGCAAAGACGCAGAGTTCAGAGGCTTGTACGAGATACGGGTCAGGCGACATTTCTTGACTGATCGGTCTGGCGCGAACAAGCGGTCGAGCGGGGCGGGGCTCGTTTTCATGCGGCTCGCCAGCTTCGCGCGGGTGATGCGGCGGCGCTTCATTTCGCGCTCAAGCTGCCACGCGACTACGCGCTTGAGCGCGCCGGCCTTCGCACTCCGCCAGCAGTCCGTCGTGCTGGAGGAAGGCGTCGAAATCGGAACCGAGGTGCGGTCTGTTCATCCGGTCACTTTGAGCGAAGCGTCCGCTATAGCCCCAGACAGTGACGAACGGCGGTTTCAACATTTTCGAGCACGGCGGCGGAAACTTTGCCTGCGAGTGGGCCGGTAAAGCGGATGGGATCGAGGGAACGCAATTGGAAGCAGAGAAAAACCGTCTCCATCGGCAAGCCGCTCTCCGCCGCCGAGACGCGGACGTTGGTCGGATAGTCACGCGTGACGTTTTCGCCTTTGGTTCCGACAACGACGGTCACGACCAGGGCAGGCGGTTGATGGCATCGGCGGACAACACCAAAACGGGCCGGTGGCCAGCCTGTTCCCGTCCTTGAACGGGATTCAGGTTCACGAGGTAGATTTCACCGCGCTGGACGGCCATCAGCGCTGCTCCAGACCGTCGGCTTCGGTGACACTGAACTCGGCATTGATGCGATTGAGTTCGCGCTGCATTTCCGGGTCGGCAGCCATCGCGGAGAGGTCGGCTTCCCAGGTGTCGCGGCGTCCGGACACCGCGACGCGTGCGCGATGGACGAGACGATCGAGAAGGCCGAGTTGAGCTTCAGGCGACAGGCGCGCAAACTCGCTTTCGATTTCGCTGAGGGCTGGTGTTGCCATAGGGGCGGTAGTCTCCGATTTT
>JAYTDO010000555.1:0-2974 GCA_043735935.1 Chthoniobacteraceae bacterium | reverse complement strand
TCCTCACGCCGAAGCAATACGACGCGCTCATCCGCCTGCTCAATACATTCGCCGAGCATCTGGCCTCGTGCAGCAGTGCGCTCGTCTTGAAGGGTCAGGCAAAGGAGTCGCCTGCCGTAGCGCGGGCACGCAGCTTCATCGCGGAGCACGCGGACGAAGAGTTGTCGCTCGCCACCGTTGCGCACGTCGTGAACATGAGCGCGACGTATTTCAGTCAAAAGTTCAAGGAGATGACCGGGATCAACTTCGTCGAATACGTGACACGCACGAGGGTCGAGAAGGCGCGCAATCTCCTGCTCAATCCGAACCGGCGGGTGAGTGAAGTTGCGTTTGAAGTGGGCTTCCAGTCGCTCTCGCAGTTCAACCGCGCCTTCAAGAAAGTGGTCGGAGAAGCGCCGCGCGACTATCGCGCGAAGCTCCCGCTGGCGGAGGCTTGAGCGGACGCTCTGGCGTGCGCCTGGCCCGACCCAAAAAAACGCGGAGTCTTTCCGAACGGATGCGTAGCCGCGATCCCACGGCGCCACGAGGTTTACTGATCAAACTGATCAAACCATGAAAATGAACACCAAAACCTACCTCGCGCTCGCCTTCGCGGCGGCGTTCATCACGGCGTCATCGTTCGCTGGCCCAGGCAACGCTAACCTGACCAACTATCCGACCCGCATCGACAGCAAGGCGCAGGCGGAAAAACTCGAAAAGGGCACGAAGATGGCCTTCGCCTGCACGTCGTGCAAAACGGTGGACCCGATTAAGGAAAAGAAGACCTTCCTCTCGTGGTTCGCGCCGGACCAGACCCACGGCTGCTCCGGCTGCGGCGGCAAGGTTTCGGTCATTTCGGTGCCCGGCGGAAAAGCAGGGCCGGTGGCGATCACCAAACACGTCTGCACCAAGTGCGGCGACAAGTCCGCCTACACCTGCGCAGGGCACAAGAGCTGACGCGGAGTGATCCGAAGAAATGCGGAGTCTTTCAGAGCGGATGCGGAGCAGACCGCTCCGCGATTCGCGAAAGTCCACTTACCGGCAGCACACCGCTGCCCCATCAACACAAAGCAAAAACCAATAAACAAAACGACATCATGAAACTGACCACCAAACTCCACCTCGCGCTCGCCCTTGCGGCGGGCATGTTCGCCACTTCCGCAATCGCCGGCCCTGGCGGGCACAGCCCGACCGACTTCCCGCGCAAGATCACGACCAAGGAAGAGGCGATGGAATGCTGTCTGCCGAAAGCCAAAGTCGCGATGGCCTGCAAGGACTGCAAAACGCTGGACGTGAAGGACGGCGAAAAAGAAAAGACAGGCATCATGGCTTGGTTCGCGCCAGACTCGAAACACGATTGCTCCGGCTGCGGCGGCAAAGTCACCGTCACCTCCACCGGCGGCGGCAAAGGCCCGACGCTCTCGCAATACAAGCACACCTGCTCGAAGTGCGGGCCGGAATCCGCCTACGTCTGCACGGACCACAAAAAGGCGTAACCACCGCCACGGCTCCGATGCCCTCCAGCTCGCCCGTCCAGCCCCGCGGGGCTGGACGGCACGGGGTCGCCCGTTTCCACAAAATGAATGATCTGACGGTCGAGTTGAGCACGCCGAGCGGCCTGTTTTTTTCCGCGAACGCATCCTCCATCGACGTGCGCACGGAGGATGGCAGTATTCACATCGGCCCTCACGAGCAGAGCTATCTGAATATGGTCCACGCGACTGAAATCACGCTCCAGACCGCGGATGGCCCTTGCGCCTTCGTGCTGGAGAATGCGGCGGCGGGACTGACGGGCCGCACCTTCACCGTGCTCGCCGAAAGCATCCGCCGCGTCGAACCGGAGGCTCTCACCGAGCCGGCTGCGTGATTGCTACAATGGACGCTACCTACGGCATCGGAACACGCCGCTTGCCGGGCCTTTTCGTGGCGCTACTCCTCGCCGCATCCATCGTCGGCAGTTCCAAAGCGTTCGCACTGCCGCGGCTCGGTCGGGATTCCGCGGGAATCGTTGAGCGCCTCGACGGGAGTGCGAAAACATTTCAACTGCGCCGCCCGAAAAATGCGCCGTCGATGACGCTGAGTTGGAATTCCCGCACCCGCTTCATCGAAGGCGCGCAGTTCGTCGATGCCGCGAAACTCCGCGAAGGCGTGCCGGTCAGTGTCATCTACCGCTCTCCGTTTTTCGGAAAACCATTCGTGACCAAAGTGGTCTTTGGCGGAGCCGCTGCGAACTGAAAAAGCGCGCCGTTTTTCCGAAGAGATGCGTAGCCCGCAAACTCTTGCGGCGCGATAAACAGCCATGACTCCCGATCCTCAACCAGAGCCCAACGGCGCGGACGACATCTGCACCGTCTGCGGCTGGAAGGTGCGCGAGTGCCGCGAGTCCTTCAGTCACCTTCGGCACAAGGCGAAGATGATCTCCATCTGTTCGCCGCAGTGCATGGAGCAATTTCAGCGAGAGCCGGATCGCTTCGCGGCTGAGGAGCGGGCGCGTCCACGGATGGACGCTGATCGTGCGCCCATGCGCTGAATCTCGAAACGCCACCCACACACCGAATGAACAATCCCGACTCGCACTTCACCCGGCGCCACTTTCTGCGCAACGCCGCCGCCGTCAGTGCGCTGGCGGGACTCGAAAGCCTCGTCCCGGCCTACGCGCGACCCGGAAAAAAAGGGGCGCGCGTAACGGGAGGACCGATTGAACTCACCATCGATAAACAGTCCATCGACATCGGCGGCCGGCGCGCGTCGGCCATCGCGGTCAATGGCACGGTGCCGGGGCCGCTCGTGCGTTTGCGCGAGGGCCAAGATGCGATCATCCACGTGACGAACCGGCTCGCGAAGGAGAGCACGTCGATCCATTGGCACGGCTTGATCCTGCCGTTTCACATGGATGGCGTGCCGGGCGTCACCTATCCCGGCATCGGTGCGGGCGAGACCTTCACTTATCGTTTCCCGGTGCGGCAAAACGGCACCTATTGGTATCACAGCCACA
>JAYTDO010000554.1:0-1816 GCA_043735935.1 Chthoniobacteraceae bacterium | reverse complement strand
TTTTCATCCATCGGCACCTGGATGATCCCCTCGATGTTGTATTCCACCGGGTCTTCGGCGGTCAGCACCTTCGAGTCGATGGTGTTGATCTTGTTCAGGCAGGCGTAAAGCGTGGTCGTTTTTCCGGAGCCGGTGGGGCCGGTGACGATGAAGATCCCGTTGGGCTTTTCGATCGTGCGCAGGAGGTAGTTGTAAATGTAGGACGGCATCCCGAGCGCCTCGATCTCGAGGTTCACGGTCGTCCGGTCGAGGACGCGGAGCACCACGCTCTCGCCGAACTGCGTGGGCAGCGTGGAGACGCGAAGATCGACCTGCCGGCCGGCGATGTTTTTCTGGATGCGTCCGTCCTGCGGCAGCCGGCGCTCGGCGATGTTCAGGTTCGACATGACCTTCACGCGCGAGATCACGGGCAGCGCGAGGTGCCGCGGCGGCGGGGCCATTTCGTAGAGCGCACCGTCCACGCGGTAGCGGATTTTGAACTCCGTCTCGAACGGCTCGAAATGAATGTCCGACGCTCGATCCTGGATGGCTTGGTGGATGATGAGATCCACGTAGCGAATGATCGGCGTCGCATTGGCCTCGGCCTCAAGGTGCTTCATGTCGAGCCCGTCGCCGCCACCAAATTCCAGCTCCCCGCCGAGTTGCGCGAGGATGTCGTCCATGCTCCCGAGGTCCGTGCCGTAGTTCTTTTTGATCAGCTCATCGATCTGATAGACCGGCGCCACCATCACCTGGATTTCCTTGCCCAGCGCAAAGCGCAGGTCTTCGCCGGTCTGGGCATTGAGTGGGTCGGCGAGGGCCACCTGGATGTTCCCGCTTTCCACGCTGAGCGGAAAAGCGCGGTGCAGCAGCGCGAGGCCGCCGGGGATGAGGCGGAGGACATCCTGCGGTGGCTCAAAGCCCGTGAGATCGACGAAATCCGTCCCGAGCGAAGACGCGATGGTTTCGTAAAACTGCTGGTCGGTGCAGATGCCGAAATCAACCATGACTTCGACGAGCGACTTGCCGCTGTGGTTGACTTCCTGGGTGACGTCTTCGATCTGGCCGGCATCGATGACGCCGTGCTCAGTAAACATTTCGAGGACTTGTTTGGTGTTCATTCGTGGGTGGGAAAAGGGTGGAAAACTACGCGCACAATGCGCACTCCGTTCTATGCGCGCAATCCCGCCACTGCGCCAAGGAAAAACCCCGCGACGCCCAATGGGACGTCAGTTCCCGGCATCCCCTACCCCATGCCCGCTCCCGCCTCGCCCGTCAGTTCCTCGATCTCCTTCGCCAGTTCCTCCGCCTCACTTTCCAGCACCGCCGCTTCCTTCTCCAAGCCCTCGACATGCCTCCGCACCGTCTCGTCGAAAAACGCAGGGGTCTGCCTCGTCAGCCGGTGCAGCTCGTAATCGGGGCTCTCCTTGAGCGCATGGCCCGCCTCCAGCACGCGGAGGATTTCCAGCTTGATGCGAGTCCACAGCCGGCGCAGTTGCGCGAGCTCTCGCTCCTCGCCGAAGCCGAGCGCCGCCCAACCTTGCCGCAGGATGAAGCCCATTCGATTGCGGCGGTCTTCCGTGATCCGGCGCAGCGTGGCTAGGTCGCCGTGGTCCTTCGCGTGGTTGATCGCCGCGGTCAGATTGTGATAAGTCTCCTGCTTCTCCGGCTCGTGCGCCCAGCGGTCGGGGTGAAACAGCTTCACCAGCTTCCGCCAGAGCTGGCTCACGTCGGCGGCTTCCCCGGCGATGAGTTCCTGCTTCTCCGCCAGCGCCGCCGCCGTCTCCGCATATTCCTGCTCATGCTGCGCGCTCGCCTGCCGGTATTCCTGCGCGAT
>JAYTDO010000553.1:0-4671 GCA_043735935.1 Chthoniobacteraceae bacterium | reverse complement strand
GGATGCGAGGATGAGCGCCGAAAGTGCCACCGCGACATACGTTTTCATGAAGGCGCCCTAATTGATCACCGCCATCCGCCGGGCGATGAATTCCTGAATCTTGGGAATCCTGCAATCCGTGAGGAAGCTGGCGGCGCGCGACGGATCAGAGGAAATAAGCGGCTCGAGGCCATACCAAATCATGTATGGGAGATTCACATCGGTTTGATCCTGCGGATGTGAAATCAGCCCCGCGACGATGCTCCAACGCTTCGCCAGTGGGAGACGCTGCAAGGCGCTTGCGAGGTAAAGGCGGACCGTCTGGGATTCGCTTGTGCGCGAGAGGAAGGCCATGTCCTTCAACATCTTCTCGGACGGCACCTCTTTCTCGCAGACGAACTGAATCGTCCACGCTTGGAGCCACGGCACCCGGCTTACGAGCAGTTCATCAGCGACGGAATCCGTCAAGCCGCCCGTCACTTGCAGTGCCCAAAGCCCGCGCAGGCGCTGCGGCACCGTGAGCGCCGGATTCATCACGATGCCGAGCAATCCTTTATGTACCTCGGGATTCGGCCCCCGCTCCTGGAGCACACGGCGCGCGTGTCTCACGTACCAGTCATTCTTGTGAAGCTGGAGCTTCACGAGTTCGTCGTTGCTCCGCTTCGCGATGTCGACGGGAGCCTGCTTTGCATCCTTGTAGACGATCTTGTAAATCCGGCCGTTGCGCCGGTCGTGCGGCTTTTGCTGGTGGCAGGCGCGCGCATCGTACCAGTCGCTCACAAACACACTCCCATCGGGCCCGTATTTGATCCCGAGCCCGCGGTACCACTTGTCCGTGCTCGTCATGAAATCCGGCAGCCGATCACCACTGTAGCCGCTGCCATCCGGCGTCAGCGAATCGTTGTTGATCCGGTTCCCGTGGATGTTGTTCATGAAAATCGAGCCGCGATATTGTTCCGGCCACGAATCGCCGAGGTAGACCATCGCCCCTGCATGGGCGTGGCCACCGCCCGCCGCGTCCGTCGATTCATCGCCCTTGCGCGAGCCGTCCGCCCAGTTGCCTCCGCCGTAATGCCGATGCCGCGCGATGGTCTTGATGTCGTCGTAGGCGAACTCGTTGAAATGTTTCCCCGCCTGCCGCTGGTAAAGGCCGCCGAGCGAAAGGTGGTACAAATGCGGGATCACGCACGCCGTGATGAAACACTGGCCGTAATCGTCCCAATCCACGCCCCACGGATTGCTCGTCCCGGCGGCGAAGACCTCGAACTTCCGCGTCTGCGGATGCAAGCGCCACACGCCTGCGTTGATCTTCACCCGCTCGCTATCGGGCGTGCCCGGCTTGCCGACCTTCGAGTTCGTGAACACGCCCTGCGTGCCGTAAAGCCAGCCGTCCGGCCCCCACGAAAACGAATTGAAGATCTCGTGCATGTCCTCGTGCCCCCAGCCATCCAGCACCACTTCCGGCGGGCCGTCCGGCTTATCGTCGCCGTCCTTGTCCGGGATGAAATAAAGATTCGGATTCGAGCCGACCCAGACGCCGCCAAAGCCGACCTCGATTGCCGACACGTTGTTAAGCTTGTCGTAAAAGAGCGTCTTCTTGTCGAACTTCCCATCGCCGTCCGTGTCTTCGAGGATCGTGATCCGATCGTTCCCCTCGGGCTTCCAGTCGGGATAGGAGAGATTCTCGCAAACCCAGAGGCGCCCGCGGTCGTCGATCGCAAAGGCAATCGGCTGCACGATGTCCGGCTCGGCGGCGAAGACTTTCACCGCGAAACCTTCCGGCACCTTCATGCCGGCGGCGGTCTCCTGCGGCGTCATGCCGTCACCGGCCTGAACGATGAAACCGGGAGGATTCTCATCCGCGGCGAGCGCGGGGAGGGCGAGGGCGGTGATGAGCGGGAGTAGGAAGCGCATGGGATGGAGTCGAAACGAGAACCGCTCAACCCGTCAATCCTTAGCGCAACCGCGCCCGCGATGCCGAGGCGCATGGCCGCACAAAAATCGCGCCCCGCGCCGACGATTAGCGTTTCCTCCCGGCCACGGTTCCCGCGTAGCTTTCCAGCCTCATGCGCCGCCAATTCGACGAACTCGAACAGTTCGCCATCGATGTCATCCTCGAACGCCGTTACGGCAAGCGCGCCTTTCTGCTCCGCTGGCTGCTCTTCGGGCTGTCGTTCATCTTCCGCGGCATCGTCCAGGCCCGGCTCTGGCTCTACCGCCACCGGCTCCTGCGCGAGCGCAACCCGGGCGTGATGGTCATCTCGATCGGCAATCTCACCGTCGGCGGCACCGGCAAGACGCCCGTCGTGGAAAAGTTCGCGCGCACGCTCCAGGACGGCGGGCGCCGCGTGGCGATCCTGAGCCGCGGTTACAAATCCAAGAAACCTCCCCTGCTCCGCCGCCTCCAGCGAAAGTGGCTGGGCCTCGACCGCCGCAAACCGCGCGTCGTGCATGACGGACAGCGCTTGCTGCTCGATTCCCGCTTCGCCGGCGACGAGCCCTTCATGCTCGCGAAGTCCCTCGGGAACGTGATCGTGCTTTCCTACAAGGACCGCGTCGCCGCCGCGCTGTATGCCATCCAGAAAATGAAATGCGACGCGCTGATCCTCGATGACGGGATGCAGTACCTCAGCCTGCGGCACCGGCTGGAGATCTGCCTCATCGACCGGCAGGCGCCATTTGGAAACGAATACCTGCTCCCGCGGGGAACACTCCGCGAGCCGCCGGGCAATCTGCGCCGCGCCGCCTACATCTTCCTCACCAAATGCGATGGGAGCGACAACACCGAGCTCATCGAACGCATCCGCACCTACAACCGCACGGCCGAGATCATCGAGACCACACACCGCGCACTTTATCTCCAGAACCTGGCCACCGGTGAACGTCTTCCGCTGGAAACCCTTCGGGGCAAATACGTCGCGGCTCTCAGCGGCATCGCCCGGCCGGAGAGTTTTGAGGAAAAGCTCACGCAACTCGGCGCCGAACTCGTCTTTTCAAAGCGGTTCGCCGATCACCACCGCTTCACCGACCAGGAGCTCGCCGAGTTCCACCAGCGCTGCGTTCGGCGCGATCTCGACTTCGCGGTCACGACCGAAAAGGACGCCGTGCGATTCCCTGCGAAGTTCCTCCATGCAGAGGTGCCGATCGTTTTCCTGCGCGTCGAGATCGAGATCCTCAGCGGGCACGAGAGCTGGGAGAGCCTCGTCGCGCGCATCTGCCAGCCTCGCGAGATGAAGACCCCGGAGCGCTTCTTCGCGTAACGCGCGTCACTCCACCGCGAGCATCTCGGCGACCTGCGCAGCGATGTCGCCGGTGCGCATGAGGGCTTCGCCGACGAGGATCGCATTACAACCCGAGTCAAAAACCCGCTGCGTGTCGCCCCGCGTTTTGAGCCCACTTTCGCTCACGAGCACGATGCCGTCGGGGACCTCTTCGCTGAGGCGCTCGGTCGTCTCGATGTCCACCTCGAAGGTCGTGAGGTTGCGATTGTTGATGCCGATGAGCCGCGCGCCGAGATCGACCGCGCGCCACAGCTCCTCCTCGTCGTGCACCTCCACCAGCACATCGAGCTGGAGCGCTTCGGCGCAGGAATAAAGCGCCTCGAGCCGCTCCTGCTCCAGCGCCGCCACGATCAGCAGCACCGCATCCGCGCCCGCCACGGCAGCCTCGTAGATTTGCACTTCGTGAATGGTAAAATCCTTTCTCAAACACGGCAACGAGATCGCGGCGCGCACGAGCTTCAGGTAGGCGAGATGCCCCTGAAAGAACTGCTCATCCGTGAGCACCGAGACGCAGTCGGCGCCAGCGGCTTCATACTGCTGCGCGATGGCCACGGGATCGAAATTCGCCGCGATGACTCCCGCCGACGGCGACGCTTTCTTCACCTCCGCGATCAGGCCGAGTCGTTCCGTGCCGAGATCCAGCCGGCGCATGAAACCGCGGTAATCATCCCGCAGCAGCGCCGCCGTCCGGAGCATGTCGAGCTTCGGCAGAAGGCGGGCGACTTCCGTTTCTTTCACATCGAGAATTTTTTTCAGGCGATCCATGGCTGTAGCGTGCGGAGGAAAGCGAATGCCGCAGGACCCGCCAATCCTCAATGACAAAGCTTTGGCAAACCGTCACCCCGCCGTGCCGCCCGGCGTGGTCGAGGGTGCGGCGTCCCCGGCAGAATCGTCCTTCGGTTTTGAAAAATAGCTAACTGCGCCCAGCACCACCACGATCAGCACCATCCCGCCCATCGCTAGAGCGAGTAGTTTTTGGCGGTGAGCGCTGCGGGCCTCTTTCCTTTTTAGATTTAGGAAACCTTCCACCACCGTCATGGTCGCTCGTTCCAGTTTATCCCGGGACATCCCCTTCTTTCGATTCGCCAGCAGCGGGTCGCGCAAAACCATGTTGAGAACGACACTGGAAAAGTGTTCGTCGGCCAACGCACTGGTCCCGACCGTCACCCATCCCATCTCGTCGTCGAAGCAAAGGACCGCCCCGATCTTTCCCCCGCACCACGCCTCGACGAGCTTCGCGCCCATGGCGTCGAGCTTGTCCTTCCCGACCGAATGGACCGTCACCAGGTAAACGTGCATGTCCTCGGTGATCGCGAGATTCTTTAACTCGGTCCCGAGTCGCTCGGTGATCTCCGGAGTGAGCACATGCCCCTGGTCCAAAATGTAACCTTCCGGCGCCGAAGGGGCCTTC
>JAYTDO010000552.1:0-5558 GCA_043735935.1 Chthoniobacteraceae bacterium | reverse complement strand
GCGGCTTTGTCAGTCGTGACGAGAAGGGGAAGCCGACCCACATGGTGGGAGGCATGATCGATCTGAGCGAGCGCTACCAGCAGGAGGAAAAGCTCCGGGAGACCGAGGAGCGGTTTCGGCAGTTCGAGGAGAATGTCGAAGATGTCTTCTGGATTCGCGAACTCGCGACCGAGCGGATCGTTTACGTCAATCCGGCCTTCGACATCGTTTGGGGATTCGCTCGCGATTTGGTGTATGAAAACTCGCATCTTTTCCTAGAGGCGATTCATCCGCTCGATCAGGAGAGGATGCGCTTGGCGATCCAGGACCGGCCGCACGCGTTCAACGACGAATTCCGCATCTTGCGACCGAGCGGAGCCGTTCGTTGGCTCTGGGCGCGCACGGTGCCGATCTATGATGCGATCGGAAACTTGTATCGTGTGGCGGGTATTGCGCGCGACATTACGGAGCGTAAGGAAGCCGAGGAAGTCATCCACGAACAGGCTTCGTTACTCGACCACGCACAGGAGGCGATTCTGGTGCAAGATTTGACGGGAAAGGTTCTCTATTGGAATCGGAGCGCCGGACGTACTTACGGATGCAACGCTTCGGACATCATCGGCCGGAAGTTTGTCCCGAGTGGGGAGAATATTTCAGAGCAGCACAAGATCGCGTGGCATCAGGTCCTCGAACGGGGCGACTGGATCGGTGAACTCGTGGAGAAGACCAAGGACGGTCGGGAGATCATCATCGAGGCACACTGGACGCTCGTCCGAAACGGCTCCGGGGCGCCGAAGTCGATCCTTTGCATCAACACCGACATCACTGATCGGAGAAACCTCGAAATGCAGTTCCTGCGGGTGCAGCGCATGGAAAGCATCGGTACCCTCGCGGGCGGCATCGCGCACGATTTGAATAACGTCCTCTCGCCCATCATCATGGCGATGGAGCTGCTCAAGATGAACTGCATGGATGCAGAAAAGATGAGCATTTTGGAGACGGTTGAGACCTCTGCCCGGCGGGGCGCCGATATGGTGAAGCAAGTGCTCTCCTTCGCCCGTGGCGTCGAGGGGCGGCGGCTCTTGGTCCAACCGCGGCATTTAATCAACGACATCAAGAAAATCGCGGTCGATACGTTTCCAAAGAACCTGGAAGTCAAAGTCAAGATCGCGGCCGGCCTGTGGAGTGTGGTCGGAGACCCCACCCAATTTCACCAAGTGCTGCTCAACCTTTGTGTCAACGCGCGCGATGCAATGCCGGAGGGCGGACAGCTCTCGATCACTGCGCAGAACCTGATCCTGGATGAGAATTACGTCGCCATGAATATCGAAGCCAAAGTGGGACCACACGTCGTCATCGCCGTGCGGGACACCGGGGCGGGTATGAGGCCTGAGGTGCGAGAAAAGATTTTCGATCCATTTTTTACGACCAAGGAACTCGGCAAGGGCACGGGCCTGGGATTGTCGACTTCGATTGCAATCATCAAGAGTCACGGCGGATTTATCCGGGTGGATTCGGAGTTCGGAAACGGGTCGACTTTCCACGTTCATCTTCCTGCAAATGCAGACGCTCAAGAACGTTCGGTGGAAGAAACATCGTCGGCGCTTCCGCGCGGTAAAGGCGAATGCATTCTCGTCATCGACGACGAGGCGACGATCCGCACCATCACCCGGCAAACGCTGGAATCCTTCGGATACCGCGTCATCCTCGCGTCGGATGGGGCCGACGCCGTGGCCGTTTACGCGAAGCGTCACGCGGAAATCGCCGTGGTATTGACGGATATGATGATGCCTGTGATGGACGGGCCCGCGACCATCCAGGTGCTCGTCCGGATCAATCCGAACGTGAAAGTAATCGCCGCCAGCGGGATGGCCGCGCAGGGGAGTCTCGTCGGCAGCGAGGGTGGCAACGTAAAGCGTTTTCTACCCAAGCCCTACACCGCGGAAACCCTTCTCAAGACCCTCGCGACGGTGATCCACGGCGCACCTGATGGCGAGGCATAGTCGCTACACGAGGTCGGTCGGACTGAGAATGAAGTGACGCGGTGGATGGGGGATGGAAGGGCCATTGCCACGCGCGTGTGGCACGGTGAAGGCCTTGTAGTGGGGTGCGCCTTTGGGCCCTCGCAGACGCTCGCGTGGATTCCTCGAAAGATCGGACGCGTGGGACGATCCGACGGTGCAGCGGACGGACGATTACGCTTCCCCGCGCAAGACTTGCTGGAGCACCGTCAAAAGGGATTCCGCGGTGTAGGGCTTCGGGAGGAAGTGGCGGACATTGAGCCCGGCGACCTTGGGCACGTGGCCCGTGCCCGAGAGTCCGCTCGCTGCGATGATCGCCAGTCGCGGGTTGAATCGCCGCAGCACCTGGATGGTCGCGGGGCCATCCATGATGGGCATCATCATATCGGTAATGACGGCCGAGACGTCGGACTGGTGTGTGGCAAAGAGGGCAACAGCTTCCGCTCCGTCGGACGCGAGGAGGACCCGGTATCCGAAGGATTCCAGCGTTTGCCGGGTGATGGTGCGAATCGAGGGTTCATCGTCGATGACCATGATCAATTCCCCGTGGCCGCGCGGGAGACTCAGCGGAAGCTGATCTTCCGAGAGTCCGCGAGCGGCGATTTTTGCGGGGAGATGCACCTTGAAACTGGTCCCTTTTCCGAGTTCCGAATAGACCCGGATGAAACCGCCGTGGCTTCGGATGATCGCCAGCGAGGAGGAAAGACCGAGCCCGGTGCCGTTGCCTAAATCCTTCGTCGTAAAAAATGGATCGAACACTTTGTCCATTGTTTCCCGAGTCATGCCCGTCCCATTGTCCTGGACTTGGATGACGACGTGCGGCCCGGCGTGCGCTTCGATGTTGATGGCGGTGTAACTCTCGTCGAGCAGGACGTTTTGAGCAGTAATCGTGATCCGACCGCCTTTCGGCATCGCATCGCGCGCATTGACGCACAGGTTGAGCACGACTTGGTGAAGCTGTGTCGCGTCGCCCACCACATTCCACAGATCCGGGGCATTCACGGCGACGAGTTCGACGTTTTTCGGAAATGTTTCAGCAGCGATTTTTTGCACGTCCTTAATAAAGTATTTCGGCTGGACGAGGAGCCGCTGACCTTCGACGCCGCGGGCGAACGAAAGGACCTGCCGGACCATCTCGGCACCGCGGTGCGCATTGCCTTCGATCGTGTCGAGGATGTCGAGCGTGGGAATGTCGGTGTGTTTGAGCTTGAGAAGCTCGATCGACATGACGATCGGCGAGAGGACGTTGTTGAGGTCGTGCGCGATGCCGCCGGCGAGGGTGCCGATGCTCTCCATACGCTGTGCCCGTAGGAACTGGGTCTCCAGTCGCTTGCGCTCGGTGATGTCGGAATGGATGCAAAAGACCGAAGTCGGCGCGCCGTCCGAATCGCGCACGAGGCTCCAGCGCGCTTCGATCACGCGCGGGCGTCCGTCGGGCGTTTCCTCGTTGATTTCGCCGGTCCAGTCCCCGCGGTCGAGCACGTGCCGCCAGGCTTCCGCGTGTTGTTCGTGTCCCGGCTCGCTTCCGGAAGCGAACGGTTTGCCGATCATTTCTTCCGCAGGCAAACCGTATGCCTTCGCTGCGCTCTTGTTCCAGAAGAGGACGTGGCCGCCGAGGTCCTGGACAAAGATGGTCTCCTGCGCTCCGTCGAGGAGGGCCGCCTGTTCGGAGATTAACGACTCGGCCTGCTTCTGGTCGGTGATGTCGCGGACGATGGCCCCAATCAGCCGGGTGACACTTCCGGCCTCGTAAATGGGAAACGCGCGCGCGGTGTGCCAACGCACCCTTCCGTCGGGGTGGTTGAGCCGGTACGTTTCGTTAAAAGTGGTCGGCGATTTTGAAACGGCCCGTAGGATCCGATCCTGATCCTGCAGATGGATCAAGGCGACGTAGGCACTCGGGTTTGAATTGATGGGTGCGTCGGGCTGTCCAGACAGGCGTTGAAACGCGGCGTTTGCGTAGGTCAGCCGTTGCACTGCGATGTCGAAGATGCAGAAAGCGTCGTCGATCTGATCGGCGAAACGGCTGAAACGTTCTTCGGTGGAAAGTTGGCTCCGCAGGTGGGTGAGCGACGCCTCGGCTCGCTTGAGTCGGAGGATCGATTCGATGCGATTGATCAGTTCGTGGCCTGAGGTGGGGTGGGTGATGTAGCCATCCGCGCCCGAGGTCGCTTCATCGGCATGCTGTTCGTCGCTCAGGCTCTCGACAAAATGCGTCACGATCGCGACGTCGGCGTTGGCCGTCTTCGTTCTGAGGATTTGCAAAGCGTCAGTGCCGGACAGCTTGCGGAGCTGTGCGTCGAGCAGGATGAGATCGGGCATTCCTGCGCCGAGGAGTTCCATGCACTCCTGGATGCCACTTGCCTCCAGGCTGAAAAACCCGGCCTCACGTAATGTCGCCAGCGTTGCTTTCCGCGAACGCTCTCCGCCGTCCACGACGATGATTCGTCCCCTGAAGGAGGGGCTTGAATGGCCTGCTTCGTGCGTTGCGGGCGTCGGAGGATTCATCGGACGCGGTTTGGAAAGATTGAAACGAAAAGCCGTGGCGTCCAGTGAGGGCGCGCCGCCGCGACTGGACCACCGCGGTCGAAAATGGGATTACTCGTGCTTTTCATAACGAGTGCAAAAGCACGGCTCATGCATCGACGGCGAGGAGAACTATGCATTCGGCGCGAGGGAACTCCACGCGCCGTCGCAATGGCGCGCGGATTTTAGCCCGGGCGGATGCCAGGCGGCGGTGCGCTTTGAACCATGGGGTTCAGGAACCCGGGTTTACGCCTCTGACGAGAGCACTTGCTTCAGCGCGTTGAGCAGCGTGTCGGCGGTGTACGGCTTTGGGAGAAAATGTTTCACACCCAAATTCGCCACAAGGTTCGCGTGACCTTCCGTCGAAAGACCGCTGGCGCCGATGATACGAATTTTGGGATTCATCCGCCGCAAGACTCGGATGGTCACGGGACCATCCATCCCGGGCATCATCATATCGGTGAGGACGGCGGCGATTTCCTGACCTCGGGTGGCGTAGAGGGAGACGGCCACGGCGCCATCGGAGGCGAGCAACACGCGGTAGCCAAAGGCTTCGAGGGTCTGTTTGGTGATGATGCGCACCGAGGCCTCGTCGTCGATGACCAGGATGAGCTGGCCGTCTCCGCGCGGTAGTTCCACCGTGGCAGCGGCTGCGGCCTCGGCGGAGGCATTGGTCTTGGCGGGCAGGTAAACCTTGAAGGTGGTACCACGTCCGCCTTCGCTGTAGACGCGGATGAAGCCGCCGTGGCTTTTGATGATCGCGAGGGAGGTCGAGAGGCCGAGGCCAGTGCCCTTGCCGACTTCCTTGGTGGTAAAGAAGGGATCGAAAATCTTCTCGATGACGTTGGCCGGGATGCCGCACCCATCGTCCTCGATCTGGAGGAGGACGTAGGGGCCCGCCTTGGATTCGAGGTTCATGGCAGCGTAATGGGCGTCGATGGTGACATTTTCGGCCGCGAGGGTGAGGATGCCGCCATTGGGCATGGCATCGCGGGCGTTGACGCAGAGATTGAGGAGGACTTGGTGGAGTTG
>JAYTDO010000551.1:0-5121 GCA_043735935.1 Chthoniobacteraceae bacterium | reverse complement strand
CTGATGGCTTTCGCGCCCGTGCAAATCCATCTCGCGCAGCACCGGATGATCGACGGCTTCTTCGCCTTCTGGGCGCTCATGTGCCTCTGGCTGCTGTGGGAAAACCTCCGCGCCCCGAACCACGCGGGCTGGCTCGCGGGCCTCACCGTCTGCCTCGCGGCGATGGTGATGACGAAAGAAAACGCCTTCTTCGTCTTCATCGCGCTCAGCGGACTGGTCGTGCTGAACCGCTGGGGAAAATGGGGCACGGTCACGCCGAAGCTGCTCCTGTGCTTGATCGCCGGGCCGCTCGTCGGGCTCACCGTGCTCGTCACGCTCGCGGGCGGGACGGAAAATTTCCTCCACATCTACAAGCTGCTCGTCGCGAAAGCGCAGACGCTCGACTACGCCATCCGCACCGGCGACGGGCCGTGGTACCGCTACTTCGTGGACTACATGCTGGTCAGTCCGGTCGTGCTCATCCTCGCCATCGGCGGTTTTTTTTCCACGGCCCGCGAAAGCCGTCCGCTGCTCTATCTCGCGGCCTTCATGGCCTGCAGCTACGTGCTCATGTGCAATGTGAAGTACGGCATGAACCTGCGCTACACGACCATCTGGGACATGCCGCTGCGCCTGCTCGCGGTTGCCCAGCTCGCGCAGCTCACGCAGCGTTTCGGCCCGCGCCAGCCGCTCGCGCTCGGCGTGCTCATCGCCGCCGTGTGCGGCTACGAGCTGCGGCAGTACGTCATCCTTTTCCACGACGCCGCGCTCTACGAACTCGTCCCCGGCGGCCTGCTCTTCGCGCTGAAATTTTTGAAAGGCGCGTCGCCAATCCTGCAATAAACAGTCGCGCAGGCACGCAAAAGCCCCGCGTGAAACTGCCCGCGCGAGGTCGCGCGCCACGGCTCTAAGCGCAGTGCGGCGTGGATGAGTGCGGCATCGGGTTCATCGTTCACGGTTCAGGTGTGTCATTTCACTGGAAGACATGCGTTTTCAAAATGAGTGAATCAGCCCGCGCACGAAATTATTGTCGGGACGCGAAAATCTCCCGCTCACTCGAACCGCCGCCCATCACAGCGACAACTCCCCATATTTCCACTGCCGCCTCGTGCGCCGACGAGCACATAATATGACAATGTCAGATTTATTGTTGACGTAACTTGAGACTATGTCATCATTTATCCATGCCAACCGACGGAGCAGATTTTGGAAGAACGAGGCCTTGCTACGGCAGAGCCTACACGATGGCGCGTGACGGCGCTGACGATGCGGATGTCGCGGAGTGCGTCATGCGCGGAGTGGAACTCGACATCAGGCGTGATGGCGGAGCGCCCGCATTTTCCGCGGCTGTGGATCTTCTGGTGGTCGCGTGTGTTGGAAACAACGGCCAGCAGTTGCTGGCAGGCGTGGATGCGATTCAACGAAATCACGTTGACTCGCCACTCACTGGGCACTTTGCAAATGCGGCTAAAATAATTGGTCTCACCGCCATTTCCGAAGGGATTACGTTGTCGCGTCAGCAAGCGGCGGAGCAGCTCCTCGTGCATTTTGCCCAGAGCCGGTGCTGTGATGGTATGACCGGATACTTGGCGCGAAACCGCACGCAGAACCTAGCTGCAAGCCACGCGATTATTGGGTCAATCAAATCGAAACTTGCTCAGGCGTTTTTCACGTCCGATTTGACCGCCCGAATGTTAAATTGCTCTCTGAAAGGATTGCCCGCCAGAGCGGCCAAGGTCGCACCCGTGACGCACTCGGCGGAAAGCCTGAACAACGAGGAAATCTGAGGAACAAACTATGGAAACGACTTTTTTCGCCACCCTCGGAAGCTGTAAGAACGTTCCTCGCAAGTCGGCCAGAACGAAGCCCGGAGACTCGCGGCCCGTCTATCGGTTTCGTTTCAGCGATCAGTGGACTTTCGACCGGACGACCACGCCTGCGTTACGAGTCGCACCGGATGTTTGTGGTGTGGCATTTAACGCCGACTTGAGCACACTCGCAAAGCAGGCGCGCAGGCCGCTTGGCGGACTGGAGGCGGATTTCATCTGGCTCGCCGTGGCCATCTATCTCGCAGACCGCTGCGCTCCGCGATACCCGTATGGCATGAGCGGCCCGGCGCACTGGCGGCGGCGGATTCACTTGGAGATTCCAGTCAGCGATGTGGATGTCTGGGCGAAGGCGGAAGAAGCGCTCGCTCAAGTTTTGGAGTTCCTGACCGAAGATGACTGGACGTTCGAGTTTCTGCCGGGGCGTGCTGAGTTTGATGCGGAACGGCAGCGGCATTTTACCAAAATGCGCGGACCGGAAATCGCGTGGACTTCGCTTTTCAGCGGCGGTCTCGATTCGCTCGCGGGAGCGTTGCAATGGCTCGCGCGAACGGGCGGCATGGGCCTTCTCGTCTCGGGCCAGACTCACAGCCGCATTGCTGCCGGACAGGAATCGCAGGTCGCCGAATTGCGCGAACAGTTCCCCCGCCGCATCGAGCACGTCGGCATGAGCTACGGCTTTCCAGACAAGCAACGGCATGAACTTGAAGGCTTCGAGAGCACGCAACGCACGCGGGCCTTCATGCATACGGCGCTCGGTTCGGTGGCCGCACTCATGGCTGGTAACTCGCGACTGTTCCTGTTCGAGAACGGCTTCGGCGCGCTCAATCTGCCGTGTGATTCAGCTCAGTTCGGCAGCCAGAACAGCCGTGGCACGCATCCCGTGTTCCTCCGCCGCATGGCGGCATTGGTGAGTGTGGTTTTTTCAAAGCCATTTGTCATCGCCAACCCGTTCACGCTTTCGACGAAGGCGCAGATGCTCTCGGCGACGAGTGTCCGCTGCTTCGCCCCGCTTCTGGAAAAATCTTTCTCCTGCGACCGCTTTCCCAACTACAATCATTCCGCGCCGCAGTGCGGCTGTTGCCCATCGTGCCTCATCCGCAGGCTGTCGTTTCATGCCGCCGGACTACCCGATAATTCGAAGCACTACTCCACCGACATCTTCAACCCACGGCGCCCGCTGCGCGAAGCTGAGTGGCTTTCGCTTTCAAAGCTCACCGTGCAGGCGGACTCGCTCGCTTCATGCCTGCGTGTCAAACAACCGTGGCCTGGGCTCTGTGCAAAATGGCCCGATCTGCTGCGAACCGAAATCGAACTCAAGTCACCGGCCTTCCGGGAATCCCTCATCAATCTCCTGCGCCGCCATGTGGACGAACGGCGTTCATTTTCCTCCGCGATTCATTCCGACTCACTTGCACTCGCCGCCTGACACTTCACATCACACCTATGGATTCTGAACTTCTCAACAACCTCGACTATCGCCAGCTCGGTGAGCGGTTGAAGGATGCCCGCAAGGCGCGCGGGCTTACGCAGGAGGCGGTGGGTACGAAGCTGGGCATCTTGCGCACGACGCTGGTGGCGATTGAAAAAGGCGACCGCCGCGTGACGCCGGGCGAACTCATCGAGATGGCGAAGATGTTCGGGCGTCCGGTGAGCGAGTTCGTTTCCAAGCGGACGAACAAGGAGCCGTTTGTGCCGCAGTTCCGCCTGCCGCCGGGTCAGCAGAATGTGACCGAGAGCGAACTGACGGCGGTGGCGATGGAATTGGAAAGTCTCGCGCGGGACTATGTCGAGTTGGAGGAAATCAACGAGGCGGTGATGCGTCCGACGTTTCCACCGACCTACGCGCTGGATGTGCCGAGCGCGACGCCGGAGCAGCGCGGCGAGGAAGTGGCGGCGGAAGAACGCACGCGGCTCGGGCTTGGCGACGGGCCGGTGTCGGACCTGCGGTCGTTGCTGGAGGAGGCGGTGGGTGTGCGCGTGTTCTATCTCAATTTGCCGCCCAAAGTCGGCGGGCTTTTCGCCTGCAACGACGAGCTGGGCGCGTGCATCGCCATCAATCGCAACCACCCGCCGACGCGCGGCAACTGGTCGCTCGCGCACGAATACGGCCACTTTCTCACCACGCGCTATCTCGCCGATGTCAGCTTCACGCATGACCACTGGGGCAAGCTGGCGGCGGAGCGATTCGCCGATGCGTTCGCCAAACATTTCCTCATGCCACGCACGGGCATCTCCCGGCGCCTGTCGGATGCCGTGACGGCGCTCGGCAAAGAACGCCCGACCATCGGCGCCGTGCTCTCGCTCGCGCATCTCTACCATGTCTCGGCGCAGGCGATGTTTCTGCGATTGGAGGAGCTGAAACGCATTTCATCCGGCACTTGGAACACGCTCCGTGAGAAGCGTGGATTCAAGCCCGAGCAGGCTCGCTCAGCGCTCGGCCTCGGCTCGGATTCGCGTCAGCCGATGCTGCCGTTGCGTTACCGTCAGCTCGCGCTCAGCGCCTACGAACGGGAGGACGAACCCATCACCGAAGGCCAGCTTGCCCGAAAGCTTCGCATGGGTCGAATAGCGGCCCGCCTGGAACTGGAATCACTCCGTCTGCTGACCGACGATGCTGGCTACTCTGCCGATGATGAGTTCGAACCGGTCGAACTCAACCCGTCGGACATGGTTCCCGCCTAGACCCGACGATGAAGGTTCTGCTCAATGACAGCTCCGTGCTGCTCAATTTGCTCGCTGCAGAGTGCCTCGCGAGCATCGCAGAGGTCACGGGCTGGCAGTTTGCTATCTGCCCAGCGGTGTGTGATGAGGTGAAGGAGTTACCCGACACGCATACCGGCGAGATGGTGGACGTGGATCTCGCACCGCTCATCGCCTCCGGCCTGCTGCAAATGCTGGAGCTTTCCGGCGACGAGGAACAGACCCTCTATGTCGAGCAATCCATCGTCGTGGACGACGGCGAAGCCATGAGCATTGCCATCGCCGCGAGTCGTCACTTGGATCTCGCGATCGACGATAAACAGGCCGCCAACCACACGCGCCGCACGTTCCCCGAAATACGCCTCTGGAGCACGCCGGACATTCTCCAGCAGTGGGCGGAGCTTGGCCGTGTGGACGCCAGCGTTTTGCGGGAAGCCATCCGGCTTATCGAAATCAGGGCGCGCTATTTTCCGCCAAAATCCCATGCACTGGCAGCGTGGTGGCAGATGATGAAGGCGGGTTGAGGCGACGGGATTGATTGAAATGCCGGGCGCAGGTGCGCAGAAGAGGCGTGCTAGGATTTCATGGTGTGACGACGCGGAAAAAGCGCCCC
>JAYTDO010000550.1:0-5611 GCA_043735935.1 Chthoniobacteraceae bacterium | reverse complement strand
GGCACCGAGGCCCTTGCCGCCGAAGCCGAACCGCTCCAGCGGCAGGGCCAGACGGCGATGTTCGTCGCCATCGGCGGCAAGCCCGCCGGCATCGTTTCTGTCGCCGATCCGATCAAAGAGTCCACGCCCGAAGCGATCCGTTCGCTGCACGCAGTCGGCCTGAAAATCGTGATGCTCACCGGCGACAACCAGCACACCGCCGACGCCGTGGCGAGGCAACTCGGCCTCGATGAAGTCGAGGCGGGCGTCGCGCCAGCCGACAAGCACGAGCGCATCGAAGCACTCGCGCGCAGCGGCCAGATCGTCGCGATGGCAGGCGACGGCATCAATGATGCGCCCGCGCTCGCTGCCGCCCATGTCGGCATCGCGATGGGCACGGGCACCGACGTGGCAATGGAAAGCGCCGGCATCACGCTGATGAAAGGCGACCTCCGCGGCATCGCCCGCGCCATCCGTCTCAGCCGCGCGCTGATGGGCAACATCCGGCAGAACCTTTTCTTCGCCTTCATCTACAACGCGCTCGGCATCCCCATCGCCGCGGGCCTGCTTTATCCATTCTTCGGCCTGCTACTCAGCCCGATCATCGCCGGAGCCGCGATGAGCCTAAGTTCCGTCTCCGTCATCACCAACGCACTGCGCCTCCGCTCCGTGAAGCTCGACGACTGAACGCGGAGGTCGGCGGTTCGGGAACTTTGAATAGCGGCACGCCCGGCCCGTCTGACTCCGTATGAAAACATCCCGTCCTCGCCTTTGTTTGATCCTCCTCGCCACCGCCGGTTTGGTGGGCCTCAGTGCGGCTCCCGTGCTGGCTCACGATCCCGACGAGCACCACTACCGCGACCACGCTCGCGCCGATGAGCGCTCCCGCCACGCCGCGGAAGATCGTTACCACGCCGCTGCAGCAGCGGATCGTGCGTATTCCACCGGCGACCCGCGCGATTTCTTGCACGCTTTGCGCGACCGCTTTCACGCAAAGCGCGCGGCGCATGATGCCCACGATGCGCAGGATCACGCGAGCAGCCACGGTCACTACTACCGCGACTGAGGAATTGCGCGAATGCCGCTACTGGATGCGGTCAAGCAGTAGCCGCGACTTGCCCGCGTCCACGGTGACTCGGAATTGCGAGAGCACTCCGTTGCCGAGGAGTCCGGCTTCACCGGGAAAAAGTGGCCGCTCATGCACGCCGGTTGTGACAGCGGAGAGGTGTGCGGAGCCGAACAGCACGTCGGTGTGAATGTGTGCTCGGGAACCCGCCGCCGCCGCGACGGACGTGCCAGCCGCTCGCCGTAATTTGGCGGCGGTGACGACCCATTCCAAGGCACTGCTGCATCCGGTATCCAGGCGCATCCATTGCGCCGCGTTTTGATCGACGCTGACGCGCACGCAGAACGCATCGTTGCGGGTGACCAGCGGAAGAACCTGCGCGCTGGAAGCCGGGAGTTCGTTGCGATTGAGCAGGCGAATCTTTTGCGCCGCGAAATCTATCTGGACGATGCGCTCGCGGAAAAAATCCGTGCCGAGCAAGCCGTCGATCCGGGCTCCGCATCCCGCGCTGACCGAACTCAAATCCAAAGCGAGCACTTCGCGCGGCACGGACGTGGCGGCGGCGACAGTCGCGGCGAAGCTATCGACGCGGTAAGCCGCACAGCGGCCATCCACGCCCTGCACAGTTTCACGAGCGCCGAGCTTCACGCCCAAACGCTGCGCGGTGCCGAGATGAACCACGCTTCGGCCCGCGCCGGAATCGAGCAGGAAATTGAGGGGCGTCGCTTGACCCGCGACGCCGACTTTCAGCCAGATCATCCCGGCCCGAAAAGTGAACGGAATCTCCGTGGCCGCGCGGGCGGGTTGGAAACTGGGGAAGACGAAGCAAATGAGGATGGCGAGCAATGGGGCGATGCGCACGCCGGAGCGATAAGCAAGTCGTGTGCGATAGGACTCAGAGCGGTGCCTCTACTCTGGAAAACGCTCCGGGCTGACCGCGCCGCAGTAGCCGCATGAACGAAAGGCGGCAAAGCGTGGCGAACTTTGTGCAGCGCAAACAGAAAGCTCCCAGCACTCCGGGAGAGCGGCTGGGAGCCTTCAAGGGCGGCGACGCGAGAGAGATTTATTTGACCGGCACGTAAGCACCGAAAGTCTGGCCGTGGGCATTGGAGCGCAGCTCGAAGCGCGACTCCGAGCGCCGTTCCTGCGTGGTGCTGGAGCGGCCGACTCCGCGATGGTGGCCATACACGGCGACGGTCGTCTGGTTGCGCTGGGCTGCCTGACGCTGCAAAGCGAGCTGGTTTTGCAGTTGTTGATTGTCCGCGAAAGCGGCGCTGGTTCCGAGAGCCGCAAAGGTCGCGGCGATAAGGGTGAGTTTCGTGAGGAGTTTCATAGGGATGATTTGTTGTTTGTTCGTTGCTCCCGATGGATTCGGTCGCTTCTAAGTGAAACGGTGCGCGTTTCCCAACCCCTCGCTTTTCTGCGGATTGTTGCCCTTTCGCAACGCCCAGCGATCGGCGTGAAGCCACGGAACAGAGTGCAGAAGTCACGGGCGAAATGCTAAGTTCCCGACCAAATGAAAGCCTCCCTCCAATTCACCGTCACGTCACTTTTGGAAAAGGCACTGCGATCTATCACACCGCGTCGGCGGACGGGCGCAGCTTTTCCCGCCGGTGAAGGTCGCCGAACTGCAAAAACTCGCGCTCGGGATGCGGCGCGGGCCGCGGATTGCCGCCTCCGACAAGGTCATCGCGATCACGGCGATTTCACATACGGGTGGTGATTTGGATTGCTGGAGTTCGACGGACGGAGGGGCGACGTGGAAGGAGGGTGCGAATATCAACAACTCCCCGAAATCGGCGCGTGAAGGTCTCCACGCGATGGCTGGCGATGGGCAGGGCAACGTCTTCGCGACCTGGCTCGATCTCCGCAGCGGCGGGGCGGAAATGTGGGGTGCCGCCTCGCGCGACGGCGGCGCGTCGTGGGGCACGAATGCGCTGATCTACAAATCTCCCGACGGACACATCTGCGAGTGCTGTCACCCGAGCGTGGCCGTGGATGCAGCCGGGCGGGTCGCAGTGATGTGGCGCAACTGGCTCGGCGGCTCGCGCGATCTTTACCTCGCGATGAGCAGCGACCGCGGGAAGACTTTTGGCGCTGCGCAAAAGCTCGGCGAAGGCACTTGGAAGTTGAACGGCTGCCCGATGGATGGCGGTGCGGTCGCGATCAATCCAAAGGGCGAACCTCTGGCCGTTTGGCGGCGTGAGAAGGCGGTCTTTGCCAGCAATCCCACCGCGCCGGAGCAGCGTCTTTCGGATGCCGGGAATCAGGCGCTCATCCTCAACACGTCAAAGGGCACGGTCTATCTTTGGGAAAGCGCGGGTGGTTTGATGATTCAGCGGAACAGTGGCCGGCCAGAGAGCTTTTCAGACAATGCTCGAATGGTGGCCGGGGCGGCGCGGCCCAAGGACGGGGCCGTTATAGTTTGGGAATCCACTGCGGGCGGAACGGTCACGATTCGCGCCGATTTATTGCCGTGAGATGTGCCCGCGCCGATTTTTCGAGGGATACGCTGCGCGGCATCGTTTAGAAGAGGTATATGGACGACCGAAATCTTGACCACTTGCTCGCGCAGCGTCGCGACGCCCCGCTGACCGCAGTGCCTGCGAATTTCCAGCAAGACGTTTGGCGCGAAATCCGCCAGCGCAAAACCGCGTCTGGCGAGCTGCGCGGCGCTTGGTTCGGCTGGCTTTTGGAGCCGCTTTTCAAACCAGCGATGGCTTTTGCCGCGATGGCGCTCGCCCTCGTCATGGGCGTCGGTTTAGGCACGACGGCTGTGGCCGATTCGCGAAATATGCAAACGCGACTGGCACTCGATCTTCAGGTCTTCGGCAGTTCCGCGCCCTCCCTGCCGGCGACACTCATGGGTTATACAGAATGAAGAGCGCGGCTCGCGGCTTGATCCTTGCTGGCGTTGGTCGCGGTGATCGCGGGTGCGGCTTGTTGGCTCACTGCGCGGTATCTCAAACGGTCGCACCACGCCGAGAAAGGCGACGCACACGCTTGGATTCACACCGAGCTTGGCATCACGGCGGCGCAGGAAAAGGCGCTGGAGCCCATCGAGCAGCGATATGCGGAGCAGAAAAAGCACTATGGCGAAATGCTGCGGATCGCGAACGCCGAGCTGGGCAAGGCAATCCTCGAAGAACGCAGCGATTCCGAGCGCGTGAAGGCCGCTGTGGGGCGGATTCATGAGGCGCAGGGCGAGCTGCAAAACGCCACCTTGCAGCATATCTTCGAGATGAAATCGGTGCTGACTCCACAGCAATATGAGAAGCTGCTTCAATCGACCGCAGACGCCCTGAGCACTGCCGAGCATGGACGATGAGCGGCGCGGCGGAACCAGATCCCGACCTGGCGCTGGTGGAAGCTCTGGCCGGCGGCGATGAGTCGGCGCTCACCTGCCTGATGGACCGCTACGAGCAGCCGGTCTTTCATTTCATCTACCGCCACGTCCCCAACGACGCCGACGCGCGCGAACTCGCTCAGGAAATTTTCGTGCGCCTCTTTTTCAATGTTGGAAAGTTCAAGCCGGAAGCGAGATTTTCGACGTGGCTTTACCAAATCGCGCTCAATCTCTGCCGCGATCACGTCAAAAGCCGCCGGACCCGCCAGGCGGCACGGACGGACAGCCTCTCCGCACGACAGGATGACGACGAACACCCGGCGCGCGACGTGGCGGTCGAAAACCGCACTCCCTCCGATGAGGCGCTGGCGCATGAGAAGCTGTCTGCGCTCGACGACGGCATGGCGGCGCTCCCCCACGACCTTCGCACTGCGCTCGTGCTCGCCACGCTCGAACAGCGTTCGCATCAGGAATGCGCGGCGCTGCTGAAGACCACGCCCAAGGCCATCGAGACGCGCGTCTATCGGGCGCGAAAGTTCCTCATGGAATGGAGGAGCAAGGCGGGGTTTGCCGTCCTGCTGGCAGGGTTTCTCCGCTAGCAGCGCCTCGGAATAAGATTGTTTGAGGGGAACGGGCGCATGCATCGTTTCACCCGCCGATGCCTGATTCCGTCAAATCCAGCCAGCGCACCCTGGAAGCCCTCTCCGAGTCGCAGGTGTATCGCGACTACGAGTTGGCGTTCACACAAGGAACCGGGTTGCCGCTCCGAATTCACGGGCCGGACATGTTGAACGTCATCCACTACCCGAAGAAGCAGGAGAATCCGTTTTGCGCGCTCCTGGCCAAAATCAACCAGAGCTGCTCCGCGTGCTATGCCTTGCAGCGCAAGTTGGAGGAGGAGGCGCAGTTCGCGCCAAAGACGCTGAAGTGTTTCGCCGGACTGTGCGAGAGCGCCGTGCCGGTGCGGGTCGGGGAGAATGTGATCGCGTTTCTCCAGACCGGGCAGGTGCTCTTGCAGCGGCCCGACAAAGTGCAATTCAAACGCATCGCGGCGACGCTCATCAAGTGGGGCGCGGAGGTCGATTTGAAGAAACTGGAGGAATACTACTTCAACACGCGCATCCTCACGCCGAAGCAATACGACGCGCTCATCCGCCTGCTCAATACATTCGCCGAGCATCTGGCCTCGTGCAGCAGTGCGCTCGTCTTGAAGGGTCAGG
>JAYTDO010000549.1:0-2738 GCA_043735935.1 Chthoniobacteraceae bacterium | reverse complement strand
CGGCTGCAACAGCGCATCCACCAAATCGCGCCGCCCAAACGTATCGCCCGCCGCGGACAAATCCGGCCCCGCCTTGCTCGCGCTGCCATCGATCGAATGGCACTGCGCGCAAATCAGCCGCTGGTCTTCGTTGAAAAGCTTCCTCCCCCGCGCGGTGTCGCCGTCATGCGTCAGCGCATACTTGCGATAGGCATCGACGCCCGGCGCCTGCGCGATGAGGTCGCCCGCGAGTGTCATGAGCAGCGGAAAAACGAGAAGGCGGAGATTCATTGGGAACCCTCAGTCTTGGCGGAATCCGGCGGGCGCACCACCTGCAAAATCACGACCGCATTGCTGCATCCCCACGAGTATCTGCGCCCTTCCGGCGTCGGCTCCGGCCAGCGGCACCACGACAGCCCATCCGACGCCCGACGCGACTGCCACGCGGCCTCGGCGTTCCTTTGCAGCCAAGGCTCGAAGCTCGCCTGCTCTTTGTGATCCTGCATGAACCGCGCGATCCACCGCACGGCGATCCCATTGAAACCTCCCCCGTCGCCCTTCTCCCCGGACGACGGCAAATACCCATCGCGGCACAGCTCGTTCATCGTGAAAGTCGCCGCCAGCCGCGCGTCATCGGTGAAGCCGAGCAAGTTTGCCGCGCCCACGAAAGTTCCCTGATTGTAAGTCAGCGCCATGTGATTCACCCGGCCGCCGACTCGGATGTTGTCCGATACGCGCCCCGTCGCCGGATCAAACAACGTCGCGCGCAGCCACTCGAAAAGCTCCTTCGCCTTGGCCGTGTAGCTCTCGTCCTTCGTCGCCTTGCCCAGCAGAAAAGCCGCGATGGCACCCGGCCCGTTCACGCAAGCATTCTTCGACCGGTTGTCCACCTTCCACCAAAGCCCGCCGCCCAAGTCCGGCGACGCCGCCCGCTCGTAGCACAGGTCGAAATTCAAGCGCGCCGCCTTGAGAAACGCCGCATCGCCCGTGAGCAGATGCGCCCGCGCACACGCAATCACCATCCACATGATGTCGTCGTTGAATTCATTGCGCCGCCAATCCTCGCCATGATCGGCCACAAACCCGCGAAAGAGATGCGTGAACATCTCCATGTGCTTCGGGTTCTTCGTCCGCTCGAAAACATCCAGCACCATCTCCATCTGCTCCGCCCGCATCCAAAACGACACCTTCCCGCCATCCGTGGATTCCAAAAACCAAGCGCGCCCATCCTCCACCCGGAAAAATGCCGTCGTATGCGCCTCAAACATCGCATCCGCATCCGCCCCCGTGAACGCCTGCGCCGTCACGAAAAAGCAGCGCATCGCGGCGGAAAGTAGCACAACCCATCCGGCGCGGATGCGCGTGCGCTTTCGAAATATCCGCGACTGGTCAGGCGATGGCCTCATGGTGATTCGTTCCAAGTTTATCGCAAACCGGGCTGCGGCGGGCGAGTGACGGATAGGTGGCATCAGCCTTCGCCGTACATCTCCGAGATCGTCCGGCGAAGTTCGGCGGCGGCTTTGGCGGAGAGTTTGTCATTGCGGCGCACGATCCGCTGCCTGCTGATTGTGCGGATTTGATCGACAGCGATTTCGGCGCGCTTGCCGCCGGTGGTGATCGGGACGCGGCTCCTCCACCGGGGATGCAGTTTCGTGGTCAGGGGACAGACCACCACGGTCTCGATCGCGGCATTCATCTCATCGGCGCTGATCACGACCCCCGGCCGAGTTTTCGCCATCTCGCTACCAATCACCGGGTCGAGACGGACGAGGACGATGTCGTAGCGTTTAGGCGTCATGGAGCCCGTCGCCACTCGCCGTGTCCCACTCCGACCAATCCTCCGCTTCCGCCGCCATCTCCGCATATGTTTCTTTCCAAGAGAGCTTGGTCGGCTTGCTCGGACGCAATGCCAGTTCGTCGGCGCGCTCTTCAAGAATGACGGTCGTGTCCAGTTTGTAGCGGCGCAGGATGTCCGCCGGGATTCGGATGCCACGGGAATTGCCGATTCGGGTGATGGTAAGTTCGACCGTCTTCATGTGCCCACGGTAATTACGACCGCACATTCGGCCAGAAAAAAAGCCGCCCCAGTCTCCCAGGGCGGCTTTGTGATTTAGCGAACTAAGCTTGGCAGCTTACTTCTTCTTCGCGTTTGCGCGCTTTTCCTCGATCGCCGCCTGCGCCGCTGCGAGGCGGGCGACGGGGACGCGGAAGGGCGAGCAGCTCACGTAGTTCAGGCCGAGCTTGTGGCAGAACTTCACGCTGTCGGGATCGCCGCCGTGTTCGCCGCAGATGCCGAGCTTGATGCCCGGACGGCTGCTGCGGCCTTTTTCCACGGCGATCTTCATGAGCTGGCCGACGCCGACGGTGTCGAGGGTGGCGAAGGGGTTCTTCTTGAACACTTCGTTCTCGATGTAGGGCATCATGAAGTTGCCCATGTCATCGCGGCTGATGCCGAGCGCGGTCTGCGTGAGGTCGTTCGTGCCGAAGCTAAAGAACTCGGCGCTGGTCGCGATTTCGTCCGCCGTGAGGGCGCCGCGCGGGACTTCGATCATGGTGCCGACGAGGTAGTCGAACTTCACTTTCTTCTCGGCCATGACCTGCTTGGCGACGCGATGGACGATCTCGGCCTGGAGGTCGAACTCTTTCCGGAACCCGACGAGCGGGATCATGATCTCGGGCTTCACCTTGATCTTCAGTTTCGCCACGTCAGCGGCGGCCTCGAACACGGCGCGGGCCTGCATCTCGGTGATCTCGGGATA
>JAYTDO010000548.1:0-6105 GCA_043735935.1 Chthoniobacteraceae bacterium | reverse complement strand
CTCTGGCGATCCTTTTCCGTCGCCGCCTTCTGGCTGGCCTGCGATGGAGCACTCCCCGTCGCGGTTTGATGTTGATCGCCGCGCCGGGGAAGAATTTTCAGTCACGCCCGTAACACCCACCTTGGACTCTGCGCCGGAATTGACCGGGCCGCGCGCAAGCGCGGCTGCGAACGCAGAGTGGCCGCATCGCGAGATCGTCCAGGGCACAGGGGACGTGACTGAATCCTTTTTTCAACCCTCAACTCCGCAACTCTCAACCTCATCATTCCACCGCGCCAGCGCCATCGCCGCGCACCTCGGCGTCTCGGTGAAGACCATCCATCGCCGCGCCGAAAAAGAAGCGTGGCCCGCCCTGTTCAACGGCAACCGCCGTGAATACACGCCGCCCTTCGAACTCCGAACTCCGAACTCCGAACTCCGAACTCCGAACTCCGAACTCCGAACTCCGAACTCCGAACTCCCGGTTACTTATCTCGCGCTCTCCCTCACCTCCGAGGCCCGCGCCCGCGTGCTGCAACGCGAGCGCGCCGTGAAACATTTTAACGAGCTCATCGCCAACGGCACGCCCCGAGAACGTGCCCACGTTGCGACCGTCTCCGCCTCCGTCGCGTTGGATGAGCCGTTCCTTTTCAGCGTGTCTGCGCTTCGTCGCTGGGTCGGCGCGTACGGCACGCTCGGCGTCAATGGACTCGTCGAGCAGAAGCAAGGCAACGTCGGGCGCAAACCCGCCGCGCGATTTCTCAGCGACGAACAAAAGTCCAGGCTCCAGGCGCAGTCCATCGAGCACGGCTCCATGGCGCGCGCCGGTCGCCTGCTCATGCGCGATCCGGAGCTTCATGCCGCCGTTCGCCAGCACCTGCACGGTGCGCATCCGTCGAAGAGTTACCTGCCGCCGAGCATCCGCGAAGCCGCCTTCACCACGCCCATGACCGCCGCGCTCCACACTGGCCCGCACGCCGCGCGCATGATGACTTCCAGCGTCCACGCCATCGCGCCCAAGCCCGGCGAGGTCTATGTCGCCGACGACGAGACGCCGAACATTTATTGTTGGGAACCGTGGCCGAACAAGCTCGGCTACATCCTGCGTCGTCCGCAGATTTTGCAGATCGCGGACTGCGGATCACTGATGCCCATCGCCGTGCGCGTCGTGCTGCGCCACACCGGAGCCTACACCGCCGACGACGTGGCCGGCCTGCTCGGCGATGCCTGCGATGATCCCGGTCTGCCCAAGCTCGGCTTCCTCCTGGAGGGCGGCGCGTGGCAATCGAACAAAGTGATCGGCCACCGCACGAACCTCAGCGTGGAGGAACGCATCGGCGGCATCGCCGCGCTTGGCCTCGAAGTCTTCCACGCGCACACGCCCTCGGCGAAGTGGCAGATCGAAGGACAGTTCCACCTCCAGCAGCACATCATGGACAACTGCCCTGGCTACTGCGGGCGCAACGAGCGCACCGACCTGCCCGAGAAGACGAAGAAGCTCAAAGCCCTCGCCGAGTGCGGCAAGATTCATCCCTCCGAATTCCTCCTCAGCCTCTCGCAATTCACCGACCGCGTGATGGACGCGCTGCGCGAATATTCTCACGAATGTCAGGACGGCAAAACGCTGCGCGGAGAGAGCCCGTTCGAGAAGTGGAATAACGAGAAGCCCGCCCTCCGCAAGCTCGCCGAAAAAGACAAATGGCTTTACCGATCCGCGATGTCCGTCGTCACCGTCAAGCGCAACGGAGAACTGCGCATCAGCCACGGCAGCGGACGCAATCAACGCCTCTTCTATTACACCAATCCGCCGCTGCTCATGCCGCGCGCCGGGGCCGAGGTCGCGGTCTTCTGGAATGATCACAACCCCGAGAGCGACTGCGTGATCATGGCCGGGCGTGCGACAAATCCGAAGCAACGCATCTGCATCGGCGTTGCAAAGTATGCGCGCGAGATCAGCCGGTTCGATTCCACCAAGGGAGAACTCGGCGACGCGATGAAACGCAAAGCCGCCGAGCTGCTCTACGCGAAGACCGAGCTGCGCACCCTCGCCCCGCACCTGGAGCGCACCAGCATCCCCGTGACTGCCGACGCCACCGCGCGCCAGATGGGATCGCAAATCGCCGATGCCCGCGCCCGCTCCGACGAGAAGCAGCGCGTGAAAGAACAGACGCGCCGCGCCGTGGCCACCGCCGTCAGCAACGCCGCTGTGACCGTGGAAGATCTCCGCAGCGTCCTCGGCTCCGAAGACCGCGCGCCGCAGTCCGATGACATCAGCGCCGATGAAATCTCCGCTCTCTTCGAGAGCGAACGAACCAACGAAACCCACAACCACCTGGAGGAATTGTGAAGAGATGCTCTGACTGTGGTGTCGAGAAAGAGGCCGCTGAATTCTACGCCTCTTCGCGGAGTTCCAAATGTAAAATATGCAGCCGCTTGAGAACTAGGAAATGGCATCGCGCAAACCGGGAAAAAGCGAACCTCTCCCGTCGGCGGCGGTGGGCCGCAATCTCTGAGAAAGTAAATCCGCTCAGACGACAGCGAAGACTTTCCAGCCCACATGGCGGGCGGGAGTCGACTCGGCGTTGGAAGGCTAAGAACCCGGAAAAAAATAGGGCGGCTGCTAAATGTTGGCATGACAAGAATCGATCCTCGATTGCGGCCCTCCACCGCCGCTGGCGAGAAAGCCTTCGAGACAGTTATGTGAAGCAGCTCCTCGTGGACGGAACATCCCTTTCTTCTAAAGACATTCCCGCTTCGATGGTGGAACTGAAGCGGGTGCTGCTCATGATCCACCGCCACAAAAAACAACAAACACCTGGAGAATATGGAAACACCGAAAAACATTAAAGAGCTGCGAGATCAAATGCTGGAGATGTTCGCCCAAGCCAAGGCAGACCCAAGACGATCAGTTCAGTGCGACGCCTGCGCTAACATGGCCGGAAAAATTCTTGGCAGTGTGAAAATGGAACTTGAAGACTGCGCTCAACGGGCAGTCGAGCCGAACATCGAGTTTCTGAAATACGGACAGAAAGAGATCTCGATTCCTCGGCGCGGCCAGATTGCCGCAGGTAATTAGCCGCGCAGTTAAAGTCCCCTAACAAGCCTTCCAGCCATGATCACCGAAACCGAAGAACCCAAGCCCATCAACCGCGTCGCTGCCTTCACCGAGCAGGAGCTTTCCGAACGCGGCACCGCCGCCAGTGCGCAACAGCGCATCAGCATTCCCATGCGCGTGGATCGCTGGTCCACCCTGCCGCCCGCGCAGCAGGAACTTCTCGTCTGGTTCCACCAGTACGTCCTCGACCAGGACTACACCCTCGACGACGCCGGCCAGGCGCTCGGCTACGAGCGCACCGTCGCGCATCGCGTGCTGAACGGCGTCTATGGATCTCCGCAAGGAAAAGGCTCGTGGGACAACATCACGGACTCGATCAAAAGCTTCAAGAAACTCGCCGAGAGCCGCAGTGAAATTCAGCAGAGCGACTTCACGCCGAACACCATCTCGCGCCTGATCTGGGGCGGGCTGGATTACGCGCTCGCGAACAACTCCATCACGACCATCGTCGGCGAGAGCGGCCAGGGCAAGACCCTCTCCACGCGCGCCTGGCGCGATGCGAACAACCACGGACGCAGCGTGCTCATCACCGCGCCCGTCGTCGGGCGGCACAGCGAGCTTCTCCGCCGCATCGTGCGCGCCGTCGGGGCCAGCGTGCGCACCGGCGCGGATGCGCTGCTACCCGCAGCCTATCGCGCGTTCAACCGCCACCGCATCCTGATCATCGACGAAGCTCATCGGCTCCTCCCAAACCGCGCCGGCCACGAGCCCATTGCGCTGGAGTTTCTGCGCGACATCCACGACACCACGGGATGCGCCCTCGCGCTCATCAGCACCGAGCGTTTCAACGACGCGCTGCGCAAGGAGTCCAGCTATCAATACGAGCAAGTGCTCGGTCGCATCGGCCTGCCCGTGCGGCTGCCGCGCCGCAACACGCTCAAAGACATCGAGCCCATCATCCGCCAGTACGTGAAGCGACCGACCGCGAAGATGCTGGATGCGTGCCTGGAGATCTCCAACGACACCGGGCGCATTCGCATCGTCGTGGAACGGCTCAAGGTCGGCAGCCGCATCGCCACCAAGGCGGGCCGTCCGATGTGCGAGGATGATTTCTTCAAGGCACTGGCGATCGTGAAACAGATGGGCGGAGAAACCCTCTACGCCGCCAAGGAGGGACGATGAACGCAGCCATCTCCGGCGACACCAAGACGCTCCACATCCAGCTCGCGAACCTCAGCGCGCGCGATGTGGAATTCATTCAGGGCGTCGTCAGCCTCTTCACCGATCCATCGCGCGCCGTGCAGCTCGCCGATCTGCGCAAGGGCCACGTCTCCATCTGGAGCACGAACAGCGGCAAAGCCTGCGCGCTGAACCGGCGAGCTGTTTTCGACCTGGTTTACTCGCCTTCCGCCCACGCCCACGCCGGAAATTGATTTCACATCCGCAAACCTAAACCCCTGGAAAAACCATGCCCATCGCGACCAAAGAAGAAATGCAAGAACGCGCGCAGCTCGTGCGCGTCCACGAAGCCAACTGCCAGATCGATCACCCCACCGCCGACGAATCGAACTTTCGCATGGCGATCATGAAAAAGCTCGGCGAATGCTACAGCCTCCGCGAGCTGCGCAGCAAAGAAATCACCGGCCCCGCCCCGCGCCCGCCGCAACCCGTCAAGAGACCGTGAGCGTAGTGACACCCACCCCTTCCGAAACGGAGAAGAGGGGCAGCGCATGGTTGGGCCGACGGTCAGTCTCGCACCGCCGTTTTTGAAATCGTAAATCTTCAATCTTTAACCGTAAATTGAAGTGACCATCCCCGAACTCCTCATCGAAGTGCTCGCTTTGTTGCGGGACCAATTCTACGCCGACAAGCCCGTGGGGCACTGGTTCCGCGACAGGACCGCGCTCACCAAAGCCGTCACGCGATACGGCTATGAGTGCGAGCAGCGCGGCTGGGAATTCGACGTGTCATTCATCCGCCAGGAGATCATGGCCATCCTGCAATCGTGCAAGAAACACGATTGCATCGCCTACCTCCCGACCTATCTCAGCGAAGCCATCGGACGCCACGTCCGCGAGCACGCGGAGGAACTCAGTGCCAAGGCCAAGGTGGGCCGCGCCATCGCCGAGCGCGCCCTGAGCAAGCTGCGTGAGCGCCCCCAAGGCCCGCCACCACCCTCGGACACCCATCTCCTCATGCTCCTGCACCAAGAGATCAAATCCGTGGCGCGCACGCGCAAGGCGAGGCCGACGGCGAAAGTGAAGCAAGGAGAGTTAATTTGAAATGCTCTCCCGCCCCCAGCAGATCCTCCTGAAGCGCGCCCAGCGCCAGGCCGGCGTCTCAGACGACGAATACCGCGATGCCCTGGAGCATTGGGCCGGAGTGCGCTCCAGCACTGCCAAAGAACTCACCAACGAACACCTCGACCTCCTGTTGAGCTACTTCGAAGCGATTTACTGGCGAGCCGTTTCCGCAGGCGAATTGCAACTTCATTGCAACGCCTCTGAACCCTTTCAAAAACCCGGATATTGGGCCTCGAAAAACACCGCCAAAAGCACCAGCCGGGATCGCTTCACCGCCGCCGAAATCCACGACGAGATCGCCGCCATCGAGTCAAAGCTCTCCCTCCTCGGCTACGGCCCTGGATACTTCAGCGCAATCAAGAATAAGGTCATCCCCCTCGCGCGCCGCAATATGACCTGGCCGCAGGGCCTCGTGAAGTATCGCGCCGCCCTCCAGCGCACCCTCGCCGCCAAGATCAATAATTCTTCCCGCCCCTTCTGATTGCGTCACGCAATCCCCGTTGATTCCAAATCGGGACACCTCATGCAATCTTCCATCAACGGCCAGTCTTCCATTTTTTTCTGCTCTGTACATGACGCGGGCGGTGAGCGGATTGTTGGTGGCGACGATCCAGCGGGCGAGGTCGAGGCGGTTGGAGAGGGTGGAAGATTCAGCCTTCTCAGGTCGGTTGCCACGCGATTCGTTGAGCGTGTTCAAAATTGCCGGCACGCCGGGCGTGACCTTGGCGGCAGGACGGGTGAAGTCGCCTTTGGTGAAGACGTGCGTGG
>JAYTDO010000547.1:0-5154 GCA_043735935.1 Chthoniobacteraceae bacterium | reverse complement strand
GCATAAAATCGATACGCGCGGTTGGGAGTTTTCCCACACACTTCAGGACATCGAGACGCTCAACCACCGGGCGACGCGCGGCGAACTCCACATCTCGGCCATCAGCATCCACGCCTACGCTTATGTCTTGGATAAATACGCGCTGCTGCCCTGCGGAGCGAGCATGGGAGACGGTTATGGGCCGATGCTGATCGTGCGTGCCGGCACGGTGCTGCCGGATCTGGCGGATGCCGATGCGGTGCGCGCCTGGCTGCTGGAGAAGCGCATCGCGGTTCCCGGCACGCTCACGAGCGCCTTTCTGGCCCTGCGGCTTTATCTCGGCGGGCGCGAGCCGCGATACGACGTGGTGGCGTTCGATGAAATCTTTGGCGCGGTGGAAAGCGGACGTGCCGACGTCGGCCTCATCATTCACGAAGGCCAGCTTACGTATGCGCGGGATGGATTTTTGAAAGTGGTGGATCTCGGCGAGTGGTGGAAGGCCGATACCGGGCTGCCACTGCCACTCGGCGGCAATGTGATCCGCAAGGATCTCTCGCCCGCCGATCGGAGCGCGATCAATGTGGTCTTGCGAGAAAGTATCGAATACGGCCTGCGGCATCGGGCGGCGGGGGTCGAACACGCGATGCCGTTGGCGCGCGGGATGGACACGACACTGGCTGATGAATTCATCGGGATGTACGTGAACGATTTCACGCTCGATTACGGCGAGACCGGACGGGCGGCGATCCGGGAATTCCTAGGACGAGCTCACGCGGCAGGTTTGATCCCCGAGCCGGTGGAGCTGGAATTCGTGAGCTAGTTCCCGGGCGGCGGAGGCGCGGGTGCGGCGGGCTTTGGCATCGGCGCGCTCGAGGTCATCTTCTGTTTCGTGGCCTCGATCTTCTCACCGACCTTAGCGGCGACTTTCTTGTCGTCGTCGGAAAGCGCGAGGGCCTTTTGCCAGTAGGTCAGCGCTTCGGCGACTTTGCCCAGGGCGTGGTAGGTATCGCCGAGGTGATCGAAGACGACGGCGTCCTCGGGCTTGATGGATTCCGCCGCGCGGAGCAGCTCCTTGAGCGCCTTTTCGTGCTCACCCTTTTTGAAATAAAGCCACCCGAGACTGTCGAGGTAAGCGCCGTTATCAGGTTCCATCTCGACGGCCTTCCCGATCATGGCGCCGGCTTCGTCCAGGTTCTCGCCGAGGTCCGCCCACATGTAGCCGAGGTAATTATAGGCTTGGGCGGCGTTCGTCGGGTCCATCTCGATGCACTGCTTGAGCAGCTCTGCCGCCTTTTCCGTGAGCCCCGCGCGTTCCGCGGCGGCGCCATATTGAAAGTAAAAGCTCGAGGTCAGCAGCTCCTCGTGGCTGTTCTCGGCGTCGGCGAGCGCCTCGGCAAAGGCGGTCATCGCCTCGGTATGCCGATTGGCCTCGCTGAGGGTGACGCCGAGGATGAAGGTGATTTGCGGGAGATCGGGGAACCGGGAGCGCGCCTGCAGCATGGTCTCCACGGCTTTGTCGAAGCGCTTCGTGCGCCGCAGCATGTCGGTGAGGCGGAGATAATTCTGGGGCTGGCTGGCGTCGATCAGAAGGGAGTGCTGAAAATTATGGAGCGATTTCTCAAAGTCGCCCTTCTGTTCGTAGAGCTCGCCCAGCAGCTCGAAGGTGTCGAAGCGAAGCGGATTCTCCGCCGCCATCTTTTCGAGCATCTCGATGGCGTCGTCGCGCTGCTCGGTGGCGAGGAAGGCGTGGGCGAGCTTTTTCTGGGTGAGTTCGAGGGGGGGAGTCTTATCGGTTGTCGGAGTGGCGATGACCTTGAGGTAATACGGAATCGCCTCTTTGACCTGCCGCGAGAGCACGAAGTAATCGCCGACTTTGGAGAGCATCGCGGCATCGTCCTGAGCCAGTTCGGCGGCCTTTCGGTAGACCGCGTTCATCCGCTGCTGTTCTTCGGGCGCGCATGAGCCGTCTTCTTTCAAATAGAGCCGCGTATACAAGTCGCCGAGCTGGAGCCAGAATTTGGCGTCGTTACTGTTGGTTTTGGCCGCCTTTTCGAGGACGGCTTCGGCTTTTTTCACATCGTTGGCGGCGACATGCAGCTCGTAGTTCGCGAGGTAGCTGGCGAAGTTATCCGGCGCGAGTGCCAGAGCTTGCTCGGCGTATTTCAGGGCGAGGTCGGGCTTTTTGAGATACTTCGAGTAAAGCTGCGACAGATAGATCAGCGGCAGAGGCTCCTTGGGCGCCGCCTTGACGCAATCTTTGAGCACCTGGATGCCAGCCGAGACGTCGTTCCGCTTCGCGAGTTCGTAGGCGACTTTGACCGCGAGCTCCGCGTAGCCCGGATCGAGTTCGAGGACCTTGCGATAGCCGACGAGGGATTTCTCGGTGTCGGCATTATCCTCGGCGATGAGGGCTTCGCTGAATGCGACGAGGGCCTCCGCCTTGCGCGCTTCCTCCGGGCGCAAGTGGAGATCAGGTGCAGCGGGGCGATCGGTCGGCCATGCGTCGGCGAATTCCCCCTTTGACCCGCCGTGGGTCGCTGGCGTGGGCGCTTTGGCGGCAGGGGCCGCCCCGGGAGCGTCTGGAATCGGCGCAGCCTTTGTGGGCGGACTCACGGCGGGCAATGCCCTGGGAAGGGCACGCTTCGGGGCGGGCGTTGCCGCTGGCACCGGAGTGGGAGCCACTATAGCCGGTTTTAGCGCCGGCTTGCTGGCACGCGGGATCTGGGGAGACCCCGACGCAGCGAAGAGTGAAGCTGGGAGCGCGGCTAGGACTGCGGCGGAAAGGGCTCCGGTGTATTTGCGAACTCGTGCAAATCGGAGCGAAATCATGCCGCGGAATCTAGCGACTAGCTCTTGTAGCGCAAACGCTTCTTGTGACGGTTCTCCTTCATTCGCTTGCGGCGTTTATGCTTGGCGATTTTGGCTTTCCGTCTCTTCTTAAGTGAACCCATTTGATGCTTTGTTTTTCGGTTGAGGGGTGGCGAGGAAACCACTTACCGCCCCCCTGCGCAACTGGAATTTTGGGAGACTTCAGCGATTCCCAAAATCAGTAGACCAGCTTGTTGAGCGGATACTCGATGATGCCTTCGGCTCCCAGCGCCTTGAGCTGTGGGATGATTTCGCGCACCACCCGCTCGTCGATGATCGTTTCGACGGCGACCCATTCACGATTGGCAAGATGGGCGACGGTCGGATTTCGCAGCGCGGGGAGGGCCTTGAGCAGTTCGGCGAGCCGCGCCTCCGGCAGGTTCATCTTCAGCCCCACCTTGTCGCGCGCATTGAAGGCGCCCTGAAGCAGCAGGACGATCTGGTCGATCTTGGCTTTCCTCCAATCGTCCGTCAGCGCGTCCTTGTTCGCGATGAACTGAGGAGAGGACTCCATGATCGTCTCCAGGATGCGCAGCTTGTTCGCGCGCAACGACGATCCCGTCTCGGTCACATCCACGATCGCGTCGACGAGGTCGGGCACCTTCACCTCAGTCGCGCCCCACGAGAATTCGATCTCCGCGGTGACGCCGTGTGTGGTCAGAAAATTGCGCGTGAGCTCGACTGCTTCGGTGGCGATCACCTTGCCCTGCAAATCCTTCACGCTCTGGATCGGCGAATCCTCAGGCACGGCGATGACCCAGCGGGTCGGCTTGTTGCTGACCTTTGAAAACGTCATCTCGGCGAGCACCGCGACGTCGCTCGCATTGTTGGCGATCCAGTCCTTCCCCGTCAGGCCGCAGTCCAGAAAGCCGTGCTCCACGTAGCGCGAAATCTCCTGCGCCCGGAGGAGCCGGATCGCCAGCTCGGGGTCGTCGACCGTCGGTTTGTACGAGCGGCTCGCGCCGGTGATATTAAAACCGGCTTTGGCGAAAAGGGCGAAGGTCGGCTCCTGCAGGCTGCCCGACGGCAAGCCCACGCGGAGCACTCGGTTCTCGGTGCTCATTTGGGAAAAAGGAGCGCGAAACTAGGCGCGACTCTTCCGCGGCGCGAGTGAAAAAGCCGCACGCGATGAGAGCGAATTCCCCTTTGTCATCGCGCCATTTGCGGGCATTTTCAGCGCCCATGAGATTTCCCGCATTGTTTGCCGCCGCCGCCTTCCTGCTCTCCACCCTGCCGGGACGGGCGCAGGAAAATCCCGCGCCGCCGCTCCCGCCGTCGCAAAATGTCCCTTCGGCCAACGGCGAATACATCATCCTCACCGGAGGCGTGTCGCTCATGGAGTGGGAGAAGTTCAAGGCGCAACCGCACGACAATTGGTGGATGAATTTCGTCCGGGCCTCGCGCCTGCGCGTGCAACAGCTCCAGGCCGCGAACCCCGATGTGAAGATCACCTGGCTCGTCTACCGACCGGCGTACATCGCCCGCGCGAAGCAGGACAAAGCGGACCTCCTCAGCAACATCGCCAGCGTGCGCGACACGTATCACCTCAAGCTCATCTACTTCGACAAGGCCGATGAACTGATCAACTACCTCAACGCCGGCCAGCCGCGTGCGAGCGCAAAGATCGTCGGCTTTGAATACTTCGGTCACTCCAACAAAGCCTGCTGGATGTTCGACTACTCGAGTAATCTCGACAGCGCGTCGAAGTGCTGGCTGCATGAGAACGACTTCGCAAAACTCCAGAAAGGCCTCTTCGCCAAGGATGCCTTCGCCAAAAGCTGGAGCTGCCACACCGGCGAGAGCATGAACAAAAAATTCTACTCTTCCACCGGCATCCGCATGTGGGGCGCGACCGGCAAAACTCAATACATGACCGACGAACTGCCCATCCTCTCCAGCCCCGGCGGGCATTGGACGCGCTAACCCTCCTTCCCAAATCCCGATGAACCTCTCCGACATCCAGGCGCTCTACGACCTCCCCTTTTTCGACCTCATCCAGCGGGGGCGCGACGCCTACCTCGCGCACTGGAGCAATAACGAGGTCCAGCTTTGCACCCTGCTCTCGATCAAGACTGGAGGCTGCTCGGAAGACTGCGGCTACTGCGCGCAAAGCTCCCGTTACAGCACCGGCGTCAAAGCCGAGAAACTCATGAGCACCGAAGCCGTGATGGAAGTGGCGCAGCGTGCGCGCGAAAACGGATCGACCCGTTTTTGCATGGGTGCCGCGTGGAAGGGCGTGCGCGATGGCGACGCAAAATTCGAGCAGGTGCTCGGCACCATCCGCGAAGTCAGCAAGCTGGGCATGGA
>JAYTDO010000546.1:0-1730 GCA_043735935.1 Chthoniobacteraceae bacterium | reverse complement strand
CGTTGGGGCTTCGAGTGTTCATCATGGGAGCCGCCCGTCTCGAAAGAGGCGGGCGGTTTTCGTTTAGGCCGACCGCAGCGCCGCGCGCCGCTTCTGCCGCTCCACATGGCTCGACAGCCGGCGATTGGTGCGGATGAACGCCTCGACCTCGCTCATGTCGTAGCGGACGGCCGAGCCGAGCTGGATGAAAGGCAGGCCGGACTTCCTCAAGTTGACCAAGTGCCTGACCGAGATGCGGAGATGCCGGGCCAGCTCTTTCTCGGTGATCCAGCCCGGCGGAGCGGATGAAGTTGCGTCTTGATTCATGTCCGCACACGCATGTCAACGCAGGCGCATTGCGGCACCGTTCATTGCGCGATGAACGCACCGCAGGGGCGCAGTTCGTGTCGCCACGAACGCGACATGCCGAGGTCACGCAAACAGCCGCAGGGAGATGTCAAACTGAGCAGATCGTCGTTTCGGCACGACTTTCCACCGGTCGGGCCGCGTCAGCTTCCCACTTTAACCGAGTCCTCTGCCGATATGCGTCGAACTTGCTGCGGCAGATTCCAACCATGCCGCGCTCCATCTCGATGGGTGGAATGATCGAGAACCACTTTGCTGCCATATCCGGTGACACTACTTCGCGATAGTGTCGAAAGAGGACGTTCTGGTTGTGGCCAGCCTCCAGAGCTGTCTTCGCCCCGTCATTGGTCGCCGCCACTCGATAGCTAACGAAGGAATGACGCAGCACGTTCTTTTTCCAAACCACTCCGGCGTTCTTCGCGATCCTCACGGCGACACAATGAATGTTGGCATACGGGACCACAGGGCCACCCGGCAAAGCGAAGGGCTTGAGCCACGCACGCAGGTTGTCCGTGATTGGCACCAGCCGGCGTGCGCGCGTCTTGCACGTCTCGGCTCGAACCTCGATGAAGCCGCGTTCAAAGTTCACGTTCCGCCAGTCGAGCCGCTGGATTTCCGCAGAGCGTAACCCTGCGAACGCGCCAATGGCGATGTAGGGCGTCGCGAGATGGCCACGCGCGGCGTTGAGCACCTGCTCAAGCTCTTCCGGCGTGAATACGCTGATCTCGCTCAGCGGTTCGTGAAACTTCAGGACGGCATCGAATTCGTGGAAATCGCGAGGCACAAACCCGCGCCCCTTTGCCCACTTGGTGAAACTGATGATTTTCTGCCGTGCATCGTTCTTGCGAGTCGGCCCCCATGAAACCGTTTGAAGCCAATCGTCGAGATCCTGGCAGCGCAGTGACGAAAGCACGCGGCCCGCAGTGAACTTGCCGAAGCCGCCCAGAATACGCCGGAGCACGTAGAGGTATCCGCTGCTGACTCGCGTAGCCTCCCTCGCCGCGAGATACTCTTTGAGCAGGTCGTTGATCGTCCGCTGCTGGATGCCGAGGTTGTAGCGGCTCCAGTAGCGCACAGCTTCGAGGATGGACACGCCATCCGGCAGCTCCCGTTGCGTCTCTCCGTGCTGTAGATTTTGATCTCGTGCTGGTCGTTGCTGATCGTGACTGGCGATGATTTGCGCGCTGGCATGTGGTTTTGGCGCGGAGTCAACCTTGTCAGGAAATCCGTCATGCAAGGCCCCGTCTCGGATGTAAGTCCTTGATGGAGAATGGCAGAGCAGAAATTGGAGAAGGCCGAGTTGATCGCCATCGCGAAGCCGTTCTACTTCACCCATCACCACGGCCAGCACGCCATCGCCTCGTCGGTCGAGGCGCGCTCGGCAG
>JAYTDO010000545.1:0-4863 GCA_043735935.1 Chthoniobacteraceae bacterium | reverse complement strand
CGCCGACCTCCACGGCCCTCTCCGCCGATGTTGATTTCTTCGCGGGTGAAGTGGATGACCCGTTCTTCTTCGATATCCCCGGCTTCTCGCGTTTCATCGCCTCGGTCCGCAACAACGCAATCGATCCGACAACGCTCGACCGCGGGCGCGACACCTTCGGCGGCTACAACATCCTCGCCATCGCGCTGCGCCTCCCGGTGGCCGCGCTCACGACGGACACTGTCACGACCATCGGCGCACGTTTCCTCACGCAACGGCGCACGACTGAAACGCCGACCAATAAGGGCGAGACCCTCGCGACGGGCGCGTTCGTCACCGTCGACGCCCTCGGTATCCCGGGGGTCAACGTCGCGCTCGTTCCTTTCAATAAGAAAAACAAGTACAACGCCGCACGGACCGAAGCGGGAGCGCCGAAGTTTGCAAACGACATCGTCGCGACGCTCACGGCGCTCGGCACGAACAGCTCAAATATCACCACTCTCGCCAATCTCGCGGTGACGAATGGCGATTATCTGCGGCTCGCCACCGCGACCCCGAACCTGCCCACCGATAAGATCGGCGGCGGCGCACCCACGCAAGGCAGCGGCTTCCCGAATGGACGCCGCCTGCGCGACGACGTCATCGACACGATCCTGAACGTCGTCACCAACGGTGTCATCACCGCGGGCGATCATGTGGACGCGAGCATCTCGCAGTTCCCGCAGCAGGCTGTGTTTCCGTTCCTCGCGCCGGCGCAGCAGCCGGTCGCCACGACCACCACGGGGATGCCCACGGCCACGGACGACAAAACGCAGAACTAACAGAATCCTTGAAACCGCGCCGGGCGCCCGCTACGCCCGGCGCGGTTTCTTTTGTACGCATGACCCGCTTCCTCACGATCACGCTTTGCGCGCTGGCGCTCCCGTTGCGGGCCGCGCCGGACGATCCGGCGATTCGCTTTTTCGAGGAGCGGGTGAAGAACGACCCCGAGGATTTCATCGCATGGAACCAGCTCGCGGCGCGCTACCATCACGCGCTCCGGCGAACCGGCGACGACCGGTTCATCGCGCTGGAAACGCAGGCCGCCGAGCAATCGCTGAAGGCGATCCCGGCGGAGGAAAATCCGGGCGGCCTCGCAGGCCTCGCACAGGCCCAACTCGCGGCGCATCGCTTCGCCGACGCGCGCGACTCGGCGACTCGGCTGCGCGCCTTGCAACCCGGCAAACTGCGCCCGCTCGAATTGCTCGCCGACGCGCTCATTGAAATCGGCGACTACACCGCCGCCCGAAAAGCCTGCGACGACCTCGCGGGGCTGGAGAACTCGGAGCTTTCCGCCGCTCCCCGGCTCGCCCGGCTCGATATCGTCGCAGGGCGATTGGAGGAGGCGCATCTTCGCCTCGCCAAAGGGCGCGAGTTGGCGGCGAATCTCACACCCGCGGCGGCCGATCTGGTCGCGTGGTTCGATGTCCAACTCGGCGAACTCGCCTTCGGGCGCGGCGATTTCGATACTGCCGAGCAGCACTATCGTGCGGCGGTGGAAGGCTGGCCAGATGGATACAGCGCGGAGGATCACCTCGCGGAACTGCACGCGGCCCGCGGTGATCTGCCGGGCGCGATCGCCGCCTATGAGAAGCTCGTCGAGCGCGTGCCGCGGCCGGAGCTTTTTCAAGCATTGGGGGACCTTCACACGATGCGGCGCGAACCCGAAAAGGCGCGCCCGTGGCTGGACCGGGCGGAGGAATCCTACCTGCGGAGCACCGCAGCGGGCGCGGTCCATTACTTTCACCATCTCGCCGGCTTCTACGCGGACTCGCGGGAGGATTCCGCGAAGGCGCTGGAATGGGCGCGCAAGGACTTCGGTTTGCGCCAAAGCATCTACGCCCACGACTCGCTCGCCTGGGCGCTCTACAAAGGCGGCTACGCAGCGGCCGCCGGCGAGGCGATTGAGCGGGCGCTCGCGACCGGCACGCGCGATTCGCATCTCCTTTTCCACGCGGGCCTCATCCGCATGTCGGTCGGGGATGTCGTGGGCGGAAAGAATGCGCTCCAGCAATCCACCGCAGCCAACCCACGCGCGAACACCTTTCACGTCCACCGATGAACTGGATCGTCCTCCTGCTGCTCCTCCTCGTCGTCCCGGCGCGGGCGCATCCCGTCGCGCAAGGCTCGCTGAACGTGCTCGTGCATGAGGATCGAATCACCGTGGAAGCGCGCGTCTCGACCGAGGAGGCCTTCGTCGAGCAGGGATTTTCCAAAGGCGCGGCGGCCAGCAGCAAGGAGGAGATCTGGGCGCGGCACGGCGCTTACATTCTCCAGCACCTCCGCCTGGAGGCCGACGGAAAGCCGCTCGATGGCCGTGTCGTCCGCGTGACGCCGCCGGCGAATGCGGCTCCCTCGTCTCTCATCACGTACGATCTGGAGTTCGCCACCGCCTCGCCGACAGCCGCGCTGGTGCTCCGGCAGGACGTGTTGAATGAATTCGAGTTTGCACCGGGCAATCCTTGGGAGGCGACGTTCGTCGTCACGCTCGGGCAAGCCGGACACACCACGCAAAGCGGCCTGCTTTTCACGCGAAAAGCGCCGCTCACGCTCGCGTGCCAGTGGTCGGGAACGGCTGACCCTTCCGGCGAGACCCGCATCGATCGAGGTCGCATGTTCGTCGAATACCTGCGCCACGGCGTGATGCACATCCTCACCGGGTATGACCATCTGCTCTTCATGGCCGGCCTGGTGCTCGCGGTCACCAGCCTTCTCGACCTGGTGAAAGTGGTCACCGCGTTCACTCTGGCCCACACCGTCACGCTCACCCTCTCGGTGCTGAATATTTTCCGGCTGCCCTCGACCATCGTCGAGCCGATGATCGCCGCGAGCATCGTTTTCGTGGCGGTGCAGAATGTCTTCTGGCCGTCGCAGACGCGCGGCTGGGGACGGCTCGCGTTGGCGTTCGGATTCGGCCTGTTTCACGGGCTTGGCTTTGCGGGCGGCCTGCTGGACGCGATGGCGGGCCTGCCGGGCATCGCCGTGGCGACGGCGATCGTCGCCTTCAGCATCGGCGTGGAAATCGGACATCAGGCCGTGGTCCTGCCGCTGTTTTTCGGCCTGCTGCCGTTCCGCCGGCGGCTTGCCCCGGACGATACGACCCTGATGCCGATCGCCCGATTTGCTTCCGCGTGGGTTGCGTTTGCGGGGATGTATTACCTGGTCGTGGCCGTGATCTAACGCCGTCACACAACCGCCACGTTCCGATTGCCGACTGTCACACGCTCGGCGATACTCGACAGAATGTCCTCCCCCTTCCCCGCCGGCGTAGCGTCAGCGCTCCGCACCTTTTTGTTCGCCCTTTTCCTGAGCGGAATCGCCCGAGCCGACGTCGTGATCAACGAGATCATGTATCGCCCCGGGACCACGACTCCCACTTTCACCGTGGAAAACACGGGGCGTGAATTCGTCGAGCTTCACAACACCGGCACCGCTCCGGTGGACGTCAGCGGATGGGCTTTCACGAACGGGGTCAGCTATACGTTTCCGGCCGCGACGACGATCCCGGCGGGTGGCTTCGTGGTCGTCGCGAGCGACCCGACTGCCGTGCAGACCCTTTACGGCATCAGCGGAGTCTTCGGTCCGTGGGCGACCGGCGGCACGCTGGCGAACGGTGGGGAAAAACTCACCCTTTCCAAGCCCGGCACGACCGCGGGAACCTTCACGAGCGTGGACAGCGTGAGCTACGCGAGCGAGGGCGACTGGGCGACCCGGGTGCGCGAGGCGACGTTTGGCGGTTGGGAGTGGAGCACGCCCGCCAACGGCGGCAACAAATCGATCGAACTTCGCAATCCGGCGATCAGCAACGACAACGGCCAGAACTGGGCGCCGAGCACGGCGGTGGCCGGCGCGACGCCAGGCGCGGCGAACTCCGTCCTGACGGCAAACATCCAGCCGATCATCCACAGCGTAAAACATTTCCCGGAGGTGCCGAAGTCGACCGACAGTGTGACGATCTCTTGCTCGGTGAACGACGAGGTGCCGGCGGGTGTGACGGTGACGCTGATGTGGCGCGATGCTACGTCGGCATCGCCCGGCGCATTTCAATCGACGGCCATGACCGGCGACGGGAGCGGGAATTACGCCGCCGTCCTGGGACCGAAGGTCAACCTCACGATCGTGGAGTTTTACATCTCGGCGAGTGACGGTAGCAGCGTGCGCACGTGGCCCGCCCCGACGAGCGAAGGGCAGAACGCCAACTGCCAATATCAGGTCGACAACGAGGTCTTGAACGGCTCGGACAGCTACTATCGGATGATCCTCACGGGAGCGGAAAATACGGCCTTCAACACGGTCGCGGCCAACACGCCTTCGAGCGACCGGCAGTTCAACCAGACGCTCGTCGTCACGCGCGGCGCCGAGACGACGATCCGCTACCGCAGCTCGATGCGGATTCGCGGAAACAGCAGCCGCAGCTACCAGTTCAAACCGCTCCGCATCACGATGCCCAACGACGACCTTTGGGATGGCGCTGCGGTTTTTAACCTCAACCCGAAGGCCAGTTTTCTCCAATATCTCGGCAATCGCGCCTTCCAAGCTGCGGGCGTGCGCACGTCGGACTCGATCCCGGTGGAACTTCGCCGTAACGGCGTGGAATCCACGACTTCCTCCGGAACGACGCCCGACTACGGCAAGTGGGCGCGGCTCGAGGACGAAAATGGCGACTTGGTCAGCACACACTGGCCGACGCTCGGAGGCGGGAACCTTTACAAGAAAATCGATAACGGCGGCGCGCTGAACTACTACTGGCGCTCCGGCCAGGCCGCCCCAACCACTCCCGACGGTCTGCTCGATGGATGGAGCAAACAGAACAACTCCTCCGCCAACGACTGGAGCGATCTCACC
>JAYTDO010000544.1:0-6487 GCA_043735935.1 Chthoniobacteraceae bacterium | reverse complement strand
CGACCGCCGTCTCACGGACGTGCACGGGCACGTGATCAATGAACTGATTGCGTGAAAGCCTCGGGATTTTCGCCCATTGGGTTCGTTGAGATGCAGCCGATCTGAGAGGCCACTTTCGCCGGCTGCAGTAGCTCCCAGCCGAGGCTGCGGTTGCCGATGCTCCTCAAACCCGGATTCGTGGTGATGCCTATCTCACCTTCCCGTCCCACCGACGGCGGAACTGCTGCCAGCTCGCCTCTTTGGTCGCGACTTCTGCGGTGACTTCGTCGAGGCGCTTGTGCGTCGTCGTGCGAAATTCCGCCGGGCGGGTGGGGTTCGCTTTGAACTCGAAGTCGAGCGCGCCGGTGAAAAACTGGAGCGTGCGGCTGTTGACGGAGTGGATGCCGGGAGCCGAATGGCAGGCAAAGCAGATCAAGGGCTGACTCGGCTCCTGCTTGGTATAAGATTCGAGTGTTCCCACCCCATTAAAGAACGGCGAAAACATGAGGTCGCGGCCTTCCATGAGGTGAAAGCCGCCTTTGCCCAGCAGCAGGCGGCGGCTGAGTTCCCATTCAAAAAACGTCTGCGCGTCCGGCTTGGTGGCGCTGTCCGCCAAGGCTCGATAGACGCGGACTTCCACGCTTTCGACAAGCGGCGAGACGATGAGGTCTCCTTGCGTGTCCACGAGGATGGCGCGACGCACGAGCGCCCACATCGTGCCGGGCGGAAACTGCGGGGTCTGGGGATTCAGCCAGCCGCCTTTTGTATAGTTGGCGCGGTGCTGCTGGACTGCATCGTTGGGCTTTTCGTCGAGGAAGGGATTCGGGAACGCGGCCAGTTCATCGAGATATTTCTCTCCCGCCGCGCGTCCGCCGGGATGGCGGAAATGAAGATCAAATGCGGAGCGGTCGGAAAATATTTGGAAGTGGATTGGGGCGGCGAGTGGACGGTCATGGCGAGGTTCCAACGCGAGCCACGCGCCGTCGTCGGCCAGCAGGTCTTTTGGCAGAAAGGCGCGGCCCGGCTCCGCTTCGTCGAAGTCGGCGAATGTGCCGGGCAAGCCGACGGCGATGGCGTAGTTGTCCGGCAGCTTGTGGAGTTCATCCGCCGTCAACGCGACGTGCCGGATCGCGCGCACCAGTGCCTCGGCGAGGTTGCCCGTCTCGGGAGTGGCCGTGGAGCTTACGACAAAATGAAACATGGCGAGCAAGTCGCGCTGCATCACGGCTCGCTGGAGCGGCGTGACCTGCCCGAGCGCGTCGCGATTTTCCACAAACTCGCGGAGCAGGGCGATGGCGGCGGTGTTCGTCTCGCCGGAGCGGAACTGCTGTGTTTCGCGCGAAAAATGCGCGTCCATCAAATCATCGAACACGACGCCGCCAGCGGTGCGGACGAATAGGCCGGAGTAGAGCCGGTTCCAAAGATGGTTGGCGTCCGCTGAATAGAAATCAACCGCTGCGTGGCTGCTCAGGCAGGCCGATGCAATGACGATGGCGAGGATGGATGTCCGCATGAGATTGACGAAAAGCACGTTCACCGCACGCGGGCCGAAGCGCGGGGCGGCGGCGATTTACCGGGGCTTGGTGTGAAGTTCTTTCGGAAATGATTCGCTGACGATTTCGGGTACTGTGGAAGACGGGTGTCGAGACGCTTTCTTTCATCAAGTGCGAACAAAAGACGAGCCGAGGTTAGCGGCACAAGTGGGCTACTTTGTTTTCGGCGCCGCCGAGATACTCCGCAATTCCGGCTGCGTCGTCGCGGCTTCGATGACCTTGATGGCGTCTTCCACGGCGTTTACTCGCTTGGCGTTCGTTTCGCCGCCGGGGAAATCTTTCGCGGCCACTTCTGCGTTGAAAGACGCGATCAGCTCGCGCAGGCCGGGCACGGCTTCGCGGGCGGCGGTGCCGTAGCTCACGAGGAGTTTCATGATTTCTCCAGTGCGACTTTCGCTGCCGTGGCCGCCTTGGGTTTTGGCGAATTCGACGCCGAGGGGGATGCCCTCTTTGAAATGGTATTTCGTCAGCGCCTTGAATGCTCCCATGCGGATGCCGTTGCTAAACATCGTGTCCGCCGGGCTCGGCGTTTTCAGCGCGGCGACGATGTCGGGGGCGAGCGCGACGACGTCTTCGAGCTTCAGGCGACGGTCGAAGAAGCTTTCGAGTTTTCCGCGCGCCATGCCGTCGGGGTTGCGTGAGATGACTTGGATGGCGGGGTAGAGAAGCGTCGGGTCGGCGGCTTGCACCGCGTCGGCGAGCGGGCCGTCGAACAGCACCTCGGCGAGTTGGCCGTGCGCGAGCTGCACGGGGTCGGCCCAATTCACGGGGAAGAGCGGCTCGGCGGTTTGCACGAGGGCTTTGAGGATTTCCGGGATCGCTGGTTTCGCCGCGCCGCCCATCTTCTTGATGGCCGCCGCAGCCTTGAAGCGCACTCCACGATCGGCGTGCGAAAGCTGGCGGACAAGGACGGGCAGAGCGTCCGCGCTCTTGATGTCGCCGAGTGCCTCGCACGCGGCTTTGACCTGGCGCACATCCTTGCCATCGGCGAGCGCGATGATCTGCGGCACCATGTCCTTCGCCTCGGGGCGCTTCGCCAGCTCCTCCGCCGCCCAGCCGCGCACGATGGGCGACCAGTCGCCAAACGCCGCCACCAGCTCTTTCGGCGTCATTTTCAGCCGCGCCGTATCGAACCGCCCAGAGGCAATCGCGCCCGCCACATCCGCCGCGCTCAACGCGTTTGCGGGCTTTGCCTCCTTGCCGGTGATGCACAGCTTTTTTAGCGGCAGCGCATACGTCAGCACATACGTCGCCGTCGGACTCATGCCGTAGTAGCCGGTCTTGCCGTAGTAAGTATCATCCTCCGTTTTGCCGGGGCCGTATTGGTCGCCGCCCTCATAGACAAACGACCCATCGCAGCGCCGCACGAGGTCGAGGTGCCACGTTGACTCCTTCACAAACGCCACTGCCGCCGCCGGCCCGCCGACATTCGCGCCGAGCGCGCTCCACAAATAACTAAAGCCCTGCCCCGTGTGCCCGCACTCGCGATTGCGGAAACCGGCCACCGCCATCTTCGCGAAAAACTGCGCCTCGGGCACTCGCCCTTGCATCGAAAACAGCACCGCCGACATGGAAACCTTCCCGTTGTTTTCGTGAAAAGGAAAAGGCTCGTGCTCGCCGTAAGGGATCGAGCCTTTGTCCACAAAGTAGCCGAAGAATCCCGCCGCCCGCGCGATGGCCGCGTCCACCTCCGGGTCCGCGACGCCGCACTTTTTTCCCATCACGATGGCGAGATTTCCGATCAGCCCCGCCTCATTCACCGGTCCATACGGCGGGATGGAGCCGTGCAATTTCCCCTCCGGCGTGCGCGATGAAATGCCGTGCCCAAACGTGCCATACAGGCTCTGCCCCTTCGCCAGCGAGAGCGTGTATTCATTGATCGCGTGCAGCACTTCCTTGTCGCCCGTGAGCAGGAAATACTCGCAAAGGAAAAGATTCCGATAGCCCCACTCCCACACGACCATCCCGGCCTTCAGCTCCAGCTTCAGCGTCGTCGGCCCCATCTTGTGCGCGAACTCCCGCACCTTCGGCAGATACTCGGCATTGCCAGTCGAGAGCAGCGCCAGCGCACTGATCGAGCCCATGACTCCATCCTTCAGCGGTTCCTCCGCGAGCACCTTGCACGCTTCGTCAAAGATGAGCTTCGACTTCGCGCAATCGTAAGGCGCCGTCGCGCCATACGCCCCCAGCACGCGCATCTTCAGCTCTACGTCCTGCGTCTTCCCCGCGCGCCAGATCGTCATTTTCAAAAGGCCCGTCTGCTCCGCTGTCTGGATCGCCCCCGCGAAACTCTTCCGCGCATCTTCGCTGAAAAGTTTCCCGCCCACGCCAAGGATCACATCATCCACTTTCACCACGCCATCCGCCGGAGACTTCGCGCCCACATGCGTCACGAGGATCTGCCGGCTCGCCGCCGTCGTCCGCCCTTGCAGACCATCGAAGTGAGTCGCCGGCTTCGTATAAATCCACCCCCGCAGCCCCGTCGCCCCGAGATTGTAAGTCAGCTTGCGATCCACCGCGCTGTCGAGCGTGAGGTCCGGCGGAGTCTTCGGCGGCTCCGCCGCAAAAGTTGCTGCGGTGAGCAGGACGGACGCGGCGAGAATGCTGTGGAGGGGCAGGCGGAACATGCTCCGCACCCTATCTCCTCTCGACCGTTGTGTCTTGGCGTGGAAAGCGCACGCCCGCATGAAACTCGGCATAGCCGAGAGAGGCGGAACAGTGCGGCTCACACGACCGAAACCGCCGGGTATTTACCGGGATGCGCCGATCACGGCGCGGTGAAAACATCGAACTCGTAAATGGACCAGTGATACTTGGCGCTTGCTCCGGTCTGGGTGATTCGGATGTAGCGGGCGGTCTGCTCCGGGAACAAAATGGTGGTGATGCCGAGTTGGCCGCGGCCTGTGGCGATGGGGTCGCTCCATGTGGTGCCGTCTTTCGAGACCGCGACGGCGTAGATGTCGGGCGAATCCCAGAGCGCCCAAGTGTTATCGAGGACGACCTTTGAAAAATGCTCGTCGCGCATCATGTCCACTTGGAACCACTGGCCGGGCTGCTGCGTCTGCGTCATGTCGCGCCAGCCCGTCCAGTGATCGCCGTCGAGGGCATTTGCCGCCGAGACATCGATGGGAATCTTGGTGCCTTTGACGAGCGATGTCCCGTCAGCCACCGACGCGGATGCGCTCCACGATTTCTTGTCGAGCGGGCGGGCACTCGACGGTGCTGGCGGGAGCGGTTTCGGCGAAGTCATCGGCAGCGATCCAAGACCGAGGAATTTCCACGCGCCGGGCGCGACGTTGAACTTCACGTAGTCGGCATCCTCGCCACTCCAGGTGATGCCCTCGACGCCGCCGCGGTAGGTGGCATTCCAAATCGTCGTGTCGCCCGCCTTGATCGAGTCCAGCTTGGAAAACGAGCCTTTCGGGATGCCGACGACGGCGGTGGTATTCGCGGGCGAGATCAGCGCCAGCGCATACTCCGTGGCCGTCTTTTTCAACTCCACCGTCACGTCACCTTTGATGGACGGCACGACCACTTTGATCGCGTTCAAAAACGCCTCCTTCGGCAGCACATGATACGTGCTCCAGCCCGCTGTCTCGGGCGACACTCCGGCGATGGTTTGGGATAGGATGAGCGCCGGCGGATTCCAGCCGTGATTGAGCGACGAGCCTTCATCGAAAGCATCCATCTGTGAGGCCCACCAGCGATCGTAGTGCTCCCACAGCGTCGTAAAACTGCACGGGATCATTGTCCGGTAACGCTCGTGCATTCGGAGCAGCGCGCGCTCCTGTTTGCCCATCATGCACAGCGCCTCAAAGACCCAGCGGTCGAAGAAGCAGCTCGCATAGGTCTTCTTCGTCAGCACGTTTTCATAAATCGCCGCCCACTTCGCGCGATCCGCGAGCCCCACATTCACGGCCATTGCGTTCGCCCGGTCGTCCGGCTCGGTGACTTGCGCGGACATGTAATAGCCGCCCTTCCAGAAAAGACTGTCGAACGTGCCTCGGATGCCTTCCAGCTTCGCGTCGATAAGCGCCACATCCGCCTCGTGCCCTGTCGCGAGCGCCATCTTTTTCAGAGTGCCGAGACAGTTGAAATAGAAGCACGTCTCGATGACCGCGATGTCCTTGTTCTCCTTCCCCCAATCGAACCACGTCCGCTTATTACCGAACTGATACGTCTCAAAAAGGAACGTCTTCGTCTGCTCATACACCGCGCGCAGCGACTCCAGATCGCCCGTCTGCAAATAGTAAAACCACAGCCCGTAGTCGCCAAGAAACTCCAGGTGCTGTCCGGGGTAAAACTTCGGCTCCAGCTTTCGCAGGACGAGTTCCTTGCACAGCCGGTGCGATTGGGCATCGAAGACGTAAAAGCATTGGTTCAGCTCCGGCGTCCCATCGCCCCAAAAGCCCACGCGCTCCCGATCCGGGCAGTCGTAGAAATGATCCCGCATGCAGATGTAGGCAGTCCTCGCCGCCTTCTTCCACAGCACATTGTAGTCGCTGTCATTACATGCAAAGGAGCCCGCGAACGTCGTGTCGTAGCCCGTCTCCCGATACTTCACCGCGCGCACCGTCACGCCCGCCGGGATGGTGTAGATCGCACCCTCGCCACTTACCCAGTTCTTCGCCTCGTAGTCCGCAACGCCCGCGCGGGTCGTCACGCTTTCCGTCGGCGTGAGATAGAGCACGAGCGGATTGCTGGAGTTGAAACTAATCACCTTCCCAGCCTCCGCCTCGACTTCGATCGACGGCTGGAAGTGGCAGTTATACGGCATCGTGCAGACCAGCCGCCAAGGCGCGCTCTCGACATGCGGGAGGTCTTTGGAAACGCGAACGTATTCTTTCCGCCAATAGTCCTTCATTGGCACATCCGCCGCAAAGAGACACGGAGTAAACAGGGCAGCGAGCCCGATGAGGATGGTCTTCATTTTTTCGGAAAGCAGATGGATCGCG
>JAYTDO010000543.1:0-5625 GCA_043735935.1 Chthoniobacteraceae bacterium | reverse complement strand
CAAATGGACGCGCGTCTCCGGTCGGGCAATTCGGATTTCGACTTCCCGGAGCGTGGCCTTGCCGCCGAGCGAAGTTTTGTCTTCGCGAATGACTTTCGCGGTGAAGCGATCCGGCTTCGGCGGGATCGCGCCGTACATGTAATGCTGGAAAAGCCGCCTGAGTTCCGGCGCGCGATCGTTGCTCCACTCCTCGCGAGTCTGGACCGCGCGGCCCAACATGGTCACGAGCGGGTCCGGCAAAGCGGAGTTCGACGCGAGCTTGTCGGGATCGGGAAACGCCTGCGCACCGCTGACGAGAGTGACCGAGGTAGTGCCGTCCGGTTCTGCACCCATGGCGAGCGAGGCGATGATCAGCGTGGCGAAAACGGCGAGATTATTTCGAGCGGACATCATAACACATGAGGGAATCTTGATCGCGGAGGTAGAGCAGGCCCGACTGCAACGCGGGATGCGCCCAGCTTTCCTTCAGATGCACCGCGAGTGGAAACGCACCCTTTTGCACGTAACCATCAGGAGTCGCCTGGATGAGCGCCATCACCGCGTTCTGGTATCGAAAAAACAAAAGGCCGTCCGCCGCAATGACCGCCGCCGACTCCGCCCCGGGCCCGCGATCCTTGCGCCACACGACATCACCCGTCTTCCATGCGATGCAGATCGGGAAACCATTGTTGTGCCCGGTCCCGGCGTAGATGTAATCGCCCAAGCGCACCATGCCGCCGTGGTGATTTTGAAAGGTCGAAGCGTTCAGAAAATACTGTTCCTGCGCCTCGATCGGTGAACCGAGTGCCCGCGTCGAAACAGGCGCGCCGTCGGCACCGCCGACCTTCGCGATCTCGGCTTTGGCGGACTGGACTGCGTCATCGGCCTTCTTCCATTCCGCAGTGCCCTCGTCGAGTTTGCCGCGAACATCGCGAAGACGCGCCAAATCGGCAGTGAGAGCGGCGACTTTTTTCTGCGAATCGTCGGCCGCCACCGGCGCCGAAACGTTCCCTCCCACCTTCACGATTTTCAAAAGAGCCGCACCCGTGCCATAGCCGCTGGAGCAGAAAACGTAGTCATCCCAAACGAGCGGCGTGGGAATGTTTGCGGTGCTGTTAGCCACGCGGTTGTAGTGCCACAACGCTTTACCGTCGTTCGCGGCGACGCTGAGGATGCCGCGTCCAACTAGGGTGACATATTGGCGAACTCCCGCCGCATTCGAGATGACCGGGCCCGTGTAACCCGCACCGTCACCGCCCTTGCCGCCCATGTTCGCCGGCAGCGGCGAACGCCAGATTTCGGCCCCGGTCTTTTTATCGAGCGCCACCAGCACCGCGTCGTTACCGCCCGGCGTGACGATGAGCCGCGCTCCATCGACCAGCGGCGACTCCGAGTAATTCCATCCGGACATCATCTTTCCGCCGAAATCGCGCTCGTAGTTTTTCCGCCATACCTCGCGCCCCGACGCCGCCTCCGCGCAGACCAGATCTCCATCCGTGCCCACCGCAAAGACGAGGCCCCCCTCGACCGTCGGCGTGCAACGCGGTTCCCCGCCCTTGTCGCAAACCTTCAGCGCCCACAACTCGCGCTGCGTGCTCGCATCGAGCGCGATGATCCATTGCCCACCCTTTCGCGAGCCCATCGTGAAAAGTTTACCGTCCGCGAATGAGACCGATGAAAACCCACCTCCAAGCCCCGTGATCTTCCAAGCGAGCGGGGGTCCATCCGTTGGCCATTCTTTCAGCAACCCGGTCTCCCCGCTGAGCCCATCCCGGTTCGGACCCCGCCATTGCGACCAATCGGTCGGAGCCGCCGAGGCGGAGCAAGCTGCAAAAAGAACGGCGGCGAGAATGGAGGATCGATACATCGTGGGAGAAGGAATCCGCGGACCATACTCAACGCCCGGCCGACTGACAATCGCCGTGCGAGTCGCTCCTTGACCTCGTGGCACTCGGGGGAATTTGATCCTCCCCATGAAATCGCGTGTATTCCTCGTCTCCCTCTTAGTCTTCTTCGCCACGCTTGCCCAAGGGTTCGCTGACTTACGGATTCGCCGCGCGTATTACGGTCGACCCGAAAACAATCGGGACGTGAAAGCCTATATCGAAAACTACGTAAAGAACGGCATCTATTCCTTTCGCGTCGCAGCCGCGAGCCTCGGATCGAACCCGAATCCCGGTCAGGCCGATTTTCTGCGCGTGGAATACGAAGTCGATGGTCGTCGATACACGACGGACGCGCAGGAAGCGCAGATCTTCACTTTCGCCGGAGTGAACAATCCGCGCCCGCCATCCCGTTTGTTGGGCCTGCCGATTCCAGCGCCATACGTCAGCACCGCGACGGTGCAAATCACCAACGCCACCACCGGACCGCTTTACGCCTATAACATCGACCGCTACGGCCGCTGGAACTGGCAGGCTCAAATCGGAGTCGGACGAACCACCACCGATGTCGGAGTGATCGGGCAACGCTGGGCCGTGTCGACGCCATCGGGAGTGGTCGTGAAAGAGTTCACCGTGGCCGCGCGCGACAATCAGCTAATCATCGGCGCACCGCTCGAAGTGTTCACCACGCTGCGAATCGAAAACAACTCCCGCAATCCTCTCGCCGTTTATTCCCTGAACTACTGGAAGACGTGGGTGTGGCAGGGCGCTCTCGCACCCGGGGCGAGCTACGAGACCTCTGCGAAGACCGGGGAGACTTGGGTGGTAGCCACGGTCCAAGGGCGCATCGTGCAGCAGTTCGGGATCACCCGCGGCATGCCGCCAATGCGGATTGCCCGCTGATTTTAATCCGAGCCTTTACGTCTTGCGCGCAGCGGCCAGACGCCTTCACTTTGCCCGCTCTCCACCATGAAATCCTTTCGTCTCAATCGACTCTTCAACGCCAAATCCAACCGCTGTTTCGACGTCGCCGTCGACCACGGCTTCTTTAACGAACGCGCATTCTTATCGGGCATCGAGGACCTCGACGCTGCGGTCCGCACGCTCGTGGAAGCGGCGCCCGACGCCATCCAACTCACGATCGGCCAGGCGGAATTGCTCCAGCGGATTCCGGGCAAGGCAAAACCGGCGCTCGTCCTGCGGACCGACGTGGCAAACGTCTACGGAAACGAACTCCCACGAACGCTTTTCAGCCGCATGATCGGCCATGCCGTGGAGCAGGCCGTACGACTCGATGCCACGTGCGTCGTCGTGAATCTCTTCCGCATTCCGGGCCAGCCTGAAGTCACCGATCAATGCATCGAAAACATCCTGCGCATTAAACCCGACTGCGAGCGCTTCGCGATGCCGCTGATGATCGAGCCACTAGTCTTTCGACCGAATGAACAAGCCGGTGGATACATGGTCGATGGCGACGTCGCAAAAATCACCCCGCTTGTCCGGCAGGCAGTCGAACTCGGCGCGGACATCATCAAGGCAGATCCGACCGACGACGTTAGTGTATATTCGAAAGTCGTCGAGATCGCGGGCCGCATCCCCGTCCTCGTCCGCGGCGGAGGCAAAGCGCCCGACGCCGAAATCCTGGCACGAACCGAAATGCTGATTCAACAGGGGGCCGCAGGCATCGTTTACGGACGAAACATCATCCAGCACTCCGACCCCGCGGGCATGACTCGCGCACTCATGGCCATCGTGCATGACGGAGCGACAGCCGCGGAAGCTGCCACGCTGATCGGCGCCAAATGAAGACACTCAAACTGGGCATCATCGGCGGAGGCCTCATGGGTCGCGAAGTCGCCAGCGCCGTTGGACGCTGGTGCGCCCTCGCGGACTTCCCGGTCAAACTCGAACTCACCGCGATCGCGGATCTGGTCGAGAAAACTCGCGAGTGGTTTCGGCAAATCCCGACAGTTTCACTCATCACATCCGATTATCACGAGTTGCTCCGTAGCGATGTCGATCTGGTCTACGTAGCGGTGCCGCATCACCTCCACGAATCCATCTATCTCGACGTATTGCGGGCCGGGAAAGATCTGTTCGCGGAAAAGCCCTTTGGCATCGATCTGGCCGCCGCACGCAAAATCCGCGACACCGCGCGCGAGTTGGGACGTTTTGTCCGCTGCTCATCGGAGTTTCCTTTTCTGCCGGGCGCTCAAAAGGTTTTCAAATTCCTGCGCGATACTCAACTAGGCCACGTCATTGAGATCCGGAGCGGATTCTGGCACGCGAGCGATCTCGATCCGACCAAACCGATCAACTGGAAACGCCAGACCCAATTCTGCGGGAAAATCGGAGTGATGGGAGACCTTGGCATGCACGCTGTCCACCTCCCGCTGCGCCTCGGCTACCGGCCCCGGCGGGTCTACTCGCAACTTCAAAAGATTTATCCGCAGCGGCCCGACGGCAAAGGCGGCATGGCGGTCTGCGACACGTGGGATAACGCACAGCTCCACTGCGATGTCGAACTCGGCGGCATGGAAGTGCCGATGCACATTTCCACAAAGCGTCTCGCCCCTCACGAGATGAACACATGGTTTATCGAAGTGCTCGGGACCGAACGCGGCGTGCGTTTTTCGACGAAGGAACCGAAGAGCGTTTGGATCTTCGAAAGGCGTAAGGAGCAGGTCTGGGAGCGCTACGATGTGGGCCTCGCAGAGTCCGCTTTCCCGGTCGTAACGGGCGGCATTTTCGAGGCGGGTTTCAGCGACTGCTTCCAACAAATGCTCGCGGCTGTCGTGGCCGAGCGGGAAAGCTTTCTCAACGGACGATTCGGATGCGTCACGCCGGATGAAGCCATCGCAAGCCACGAGCTATTCGAAGCGGCGCTGACCTCGCACGCAGAAAGACGGGCCATCGACCTGTAAATGGGCCTCCGGGCGCCCATCCACAGTGGTCGGGCTGGCGGGATTCGAACCCGCGACCTCCTCGTCCCGAACGAGGCGCTCTACCAAGCTGAGCCACAGCCCGCACTTTGAGGGGCGCAAAATGGCAGCCGGACGCCGCGCGGTCAATGGAAAGATTCCGCAATCGACGTTGTAACTTTTCCCGCCACGATGTCGTCTGCATCGCCATGGGAACCCAATCAACACCGTTTTTGAAAACGATCCTCCGCACAACCATCGCCACGTTGCTTGTCGCGACTTCGAGCCCCGCGTTTGCCCGCCTCGGCGAGACCGAAGCCCAATCGCAAACCCGGTACGGAGCCCCGGTCGAAGGAATGGTCGGCGGCGATGAAAAGCCCCTGCTGCCAGGCGCCATCGAGCGGGTCTATAATTTCGATGGCTGGAGGGTACGAGCGGCATTCGTCGCCGGGACGACTGTCCGAATTCAATACGTGCATGTCGAAAATGGCGTCCCAAAAAAGTTTTCCGACGCGGAGATGAAAGCCCTCCTCGAAGCTGAAAAGGGCAAGTTCACCTGGAAGGAAGAGCGCTCGAAGAACGCAGGAAACTTCGCGGGGGAACTGGAGAAGGCAATCAAGGCAGGATTCGCAATCAACAAATGGGAACGCACCGACCACGCGCAGGCAGAATTAAAACTCGGCATCGCCTTCCAGTTTGAGACACGCGATGCAGACGCGATTGAGAAAAAACTGGCCAAACAATTGCCCGCAGCGAAGCCCGCAGCGACTCCGTCCGTCCCGAAATTCTAGCCAGTCAATGCTGACGGTCTTCGAGAATCCGTTGCTGCTCGCGCGCGTGGG
>JAYTDO010000542.1:0-1576 GCA_043735935.1 Chthoniobacteraceae bacterium | reverse complement strand
GTGCTTGGGCGAGTTCATGAATGCTTCGTGCAGTTCGTCGGGCCCCGTATCGCCGCAGCCTACGTTTTCGCCGAGTTTGCGCCACGGTGCGTTGACGGCGGTGCGCAGATTGGGGTTGTGAGAGATCAAGCAATCATCCACGTTTGCCGCGACCGAAGTGTCACGCATTTTCGTGGCCCAACTTCGTCCGGCGTCGACCAGGGCTACGTGAACGGTGAGTTCCTTGAGGCCTCCGGCGACGCGGGCTTCATTGATGCGCTTCACAAACTGCGCTTCATTGGAGATGGTGTCGGCATGGGCAACATCAGCGGTGAATAGCGACGTTCCAGCCATGGAGAGGCCGCTGACGAGGAATGCAGCTCCTGCTGAGGCCAGCTTCATCGTGAGTTTTTTGCTTCTAGACATACATTCTCCTGAGTGGATCAAGCAGGAGACGGGTGTCATTCGGTAGCCCGGCGGCCGTGGGAACGTGGGGGTTCCGGTAGGTCCGTGGCTTTGCGACGTCCGAATTTCTTCGGCGGTGCTCTTCTCGTGCGAAGAAGACATTACGGCAGGTCAGGGCAAATGACAACCACTCTTCGTGGTATCAGGTGGGAATGATTCGTACGGCCTAGCTCAGTGATGCCTCAGACCGGGAAATCCTGATTCATCCGGGTCACAGGCCCAAACGGTTGTGAATCTGCGCTATTCCGTAAGGAGAAAATCTAAAAGCGATTCGACGGCGCCCACGAACGACGGTTCCAGATCGGCATAACTACGAACGCTAGCCAAAAGCTTGCGCCAAAAGTCTGGTGGTTCACCCCCGCCGAGGCGTTTACAGATACCGGCTTTCCATTCTTCTTCGCGCGGAATTACTGGCCAGGCCTTGATGCCAATCACCCCGGGGCGCACCGCTTGCCATACGTCCACATACGGTGTTCCGGCAATGGCCACATACGGTCCGCGCACCCGTTCAGTGATGTGCCATTCCTTCGAGCCAGGAATCAAATGGTCAACGAGCACGCCTAATCGAGCGGACCTGTCGGGGCCAAAGTTGTCGACGGCGGTAGAAAGGTCGTCGATTCCATCGAGGCGTTCCACCACGATGGCGGCTTCTCTAAGGTCATCACCCCACACTTTCTCTACCAGTGCAGCGTCGTGAATGCCTTCAACCCACAGCCTGCTCGCCCTGGCTACCTTGGCTCGTTGCTTCCGCGAAAAGACCTTCGTCATCGCCATCGACGGCGCGATCGTCACGGACGAAAACTTCGCGAACATCCTGCTCGATGTGGCGGTGCTGCGCTCGCTGAACATCCGCGCGCTCATCGTCCACGGCGCCGCAGCGCAGATCGCCACGCTCGCCGAGGAGCGCGGCATGAAGGCTTCCGACCTCGCGGGCATCGGCATCACTGACGCGGAGACGCTCAAGCTCGCGCTCACCGCAGCCAACCGCCTCACGCATGAGATTCTCGAGGGTCTCGCCACGAATGATCTGCGCGCCGTGACGACGAATGGCAAAAAAACAAACAAGGTCGCAATCCTTGAGCCGAATATCAATGTGCTCAAGACCTGCCATATTCCGATGCTGGTGTGCGAT
>JAYTDO010000541.1:0-2521 GCA_043735935.1 Chthoniobacteraceae bacterium | reverse complement strand
TCGCCTGCCCGTGCCGCTTCGATTTCTCATCGGGCATCTCCATGGCAATCTTCAAAGCCAATTCAGGAAACTCCTGCTTCAGCACTTCCTTCGCGCCCTGCAAAATCACTTCACCACCCTTGCCCGACGTCACACGACCAAGCATCAGCAAATGCCGGATGTCGTAGAACTCTGCGTAGTGCGCCACCGCGTAGCCAAGATACGTCCCGATGGTCTGATAAATCTTCAACGCACGCTCGTCGCCCTTCGCCATCAACTTCTGCACCTCCACCAACTTCTCGGGCAGCGACAACTTCGCGTCCATCTCGATGCCCGCCTTCGGAATCAATCGTCCGACGCATTGCTGCGAGAAGTATTGCACGCCGCAGCCGTAGTCGCCGGACCACTCATCCACCGGCGCACCCGGATTATAATCCACCGGCGCGAACGCCAGCTCGTTGACCCACGACGTGATGTTTCCCTCTGGCGTCACATAGCCCACGGCCTGACTTGAACCCAACGCGATGCCGAGCACCGCATTATCATTGAGCGACATCGACCCCGCGAGCGCTGTCACCTCGCCATCATTCACCACGTTGAACGGAATGTTGTTCCACGCCTTCCTCAGCTCGAAAAAGATCGTCTTCACCCGCTGCCGGAACAACTCCTCCGGCACGCCGCGAAACAACGACGCGACCTGCACGCGGTTGTTCACATAGACACCCGCTGAACTTCCGCCGATGGCATCCACACGCGGCAGGTGCGCTGCGGCGCGCTTGAGGGAATCCATGACCTGATCGAAGTGCCACTGAGGATCAGGGTGCGTCCGCGGATCCCACACCGTCTCGTCGCTGAACACCGTCTTTCCATCAATCACCGCCGCCACCTTGCGGTCGCTCGCACCGAGGTCGAAGCCAATCCGGCACCCACCCAGGTGCCGCCCGAGCGGCGCCGTCATCTCCTTCGCCGCCGGCATCTGGTCCCGCGAAACCAGCGCGACCTCGAACGGCTTCTCGTAAATCTTTCCGCCCATCAACTCCGCATCAAACCTTCCCGTCGCCGACTCGCGATAATGCGCTTGAATCTGGCGACCAAGTTCAGTTGGGCCGCTGAAGTGAACCTTCCAGCCACCACGCGACCACAACAGAAACTTCACCAGTCGCTCGACGACCATGAAGTTTCCAGCCGACTCCGCGAGGCTCGCATCCGCTACCCCCGTATCGAAGCGGGAGACGCCGCCATCCGCCCGCTCCAGGGCGAGGCTTACCGCGACGGGCTGGCGCTCAGCCGCCTGCCGAAACGCCCGATTGGCGAGCACGGCGGGACGAAAATCAGGGTCGAGCACCGGCGCAATGGCAGGCCGGACAAGAGACAATCCGTTGTTGTTGGTGACATCATTCTTCATGAAAACAAGGAGGCGATTGTTATGCGCGACGAAATCCTGCCGCAACGCTTTTCCGGTCCGCACGGCGTCTCTTACTGACGTCGGTGGAGACGGCACACGTCAACGGGCACTTGAATCGCTTTTGATTGTGACGAACGCGCTACTTCCATACCCAATCACACCCTTGGTAAATCAGGCTGAATAGGCGCAGAGGACAGCCGTCTGTTAACGGCTAAAAGCCCTCCGTGTTGTTGCGATGATGAATCATGAAATCCGAAATTGAACAGTTGAACAAACAGATCCAGGCGATGACACCACTCATCACCGGCATCCAGCAGGAGATGGCCAAGTCCATCGTGGGGCAGCGGCATCTGATTGACCGGCTGTTGATTGGGCTGCTGGCGAACGGGCATGTGTTGCTTGAAGGCGTGCCCGGTCTCGCGAAGACGGCGACGGTCAGTGCGCTGGCACAGTGCATCCACACCAAGTTTCAGCGCATCCAGTTCACGCCCGATCTGTTGCCGAGCGATTTGTTGGGCAATCTGATTTACAATCCACGCGAAGGCACTTACTCAACGAAGAAGGGACCCATCTTCGCCAACCTGATTCTCGCCGACGAAATCAACCGCGCGCCGGCCAAGGTGCAGAGCGCCTTGCTCGAAGCGATGCAAGAGCGGCAGGTAACCATCGGCGAGGAAACCTTTCCGCTGCCGAAGCCCTTTCTCGTGCTGGCGACGCAGAACCCCATCGAACAGGAAGGCACCTACTCGCTGCCTGAGGCGCAGGTGGACCGGTTCATGTTGAAGGTCGTCGTCGGCTACCCGAGCGAGGCCGAGGAGAAGCAGATCATGCACATGATGGCGAAGACCAGCGCGCGCGAGCCGCTCAAGCCGATCATTCAGCCGGAGAAAATTTTGGAGATGCGCCAGCTCGTGGACCAAGTGCATGTGGATGACCAGATTTCCGACTACATCATCAAACTGGTCTTCGCGACGCGCGAACCGGCCCGGCTCGCGCCGGCATTGGTCGGCAAGATTCGTTTCGGCGGCTCGCCGCGCGCCACGATCAATCTGACTCTCGCGGCGAAAGCGGCGGCGTTCATGGGCGGACGTGGCTACGTCACGCCGCAGGATGTGAAGAGCATCGCGCCGGACGTGC
>JAYTDO010000540.1:0-1556 GCA_043735935.1 Chthoniobacteraceae bacterium | reverse complement strand
CCGCCGCGGATCGAGTCGGGAAGCTGCTCGCCGTGGCGCTGGTTGAGCACGGGCTTGTAGTCGAAAAGGTCGAGCTGCGACGGGCCGCCCGACATGAAGAGGTAGATGATGCGCTTCGCCTTCGGCGCAAAGTGCGGCTGGCCCAGTACACCGCGATCCTCGGCGGCCATCGCAGATGGATGAAGAAGTTCGGAGAGGGCGATGCCGCCGAGGCCCATGCCCATCTGGGTCAACCACTCACGGCGGTTTTTTAACCACTGACCTGCACTTATGGACACTAATGGGGAGGGATCGGGGGAGGCGCTTTGAGTGCAGCAAGTATCCGCCCAGTTTCGATTTCCTATATTAGTGTCCATAAGTGCAGGTCAGTGGTTAAAAACTCAGTGGTCAGATGACGAACCGCTTCCATTCCACGCCTTTGATCGGCCCGAAGTTGATGAGGTAGCCGACACGCTTCTTCGCGATTCGCATGTAGTTGATGAGCTGCGCCTCGTGCTCGGGTGCCAGCGCCGAGACAGACTTCAATTCCACGACGATCCCCTCGTGAACAAACAGATCGGGAAGGTAACGCTTCTTTAGCAGCCGCCCTTTGTAATAAATCATCAGCTAGCTTTTCGGGACGAAAGGGATACCGCGATCCCCAAGCTCCAATTCCAAACTCTCCTGGTAAATTTCCTCCAGCAGACCGCCGCCGGTTTCATTGTGGACCTCAAACGCCGCTGCCATCAGCGCATAACCTTCCTTCGAGAACAAATTGTCATCATTTTGCATAATTCATTTTCCTCCCTAATTAGTGCCGGTCAGTGTCAATAAGTGGTTCACCTTTTCACCACACAAGCATCGTGGTTCAACAAAGCCTGAGCCAGCACCGCCGCCGCCGCCAACTCCGGCCCCGACACGTCTTTCCCAACCGTGGTGTTCCCCGTTTTCAGCAATTCCGCAGCTTCCGCCGGCCTGGCCTGAAAGTAAGCCAACTGTTCCTTGTAAAGCTGCGTGGTGATTTCCCTTTCGCGGGCGTCGGGCGGGCGGCTGAGGCAGCGGAGAAAGCCCTGCTCGATCATCGCGGACAGCTCCCCTTTCATCTCGCGATGCAGCTTTTCGCCGAGCACGCGCGCGGCTTCCACGTACTGCGTGCCGTTCAAAAGGATCAGGGCCTGGAGCGGTGAATCGGTGCGTTCGCGCTTGGCGGCGCAGACGGCGCGGCGCGGTGCGTCAAAGGCGAGCATCGCGGGCGGCGGCCCGGTGCGCCGCCAGTTCGTGTAAAGGCTGCGGCGATACACGCCGTCGCCGCCGCTCGGCGCGGCGGGCTTGAAGGCTTCGCTCATCTCGTAGGGATTCACCGGCGCACCGCCGGTTTTTTCGCTCAGCAGACCGGCGGCTGCGAGCGCGTTGTCGCGGATCATTTCGGCGCTCAGCCGGAAGCGCGGGCCGCGCGCCAGCCATTCGTTGTCCGGGTCGTCGGCCATCGTCTTTTCGTCGGCCATGCTGCGCTGCCGGTAGGTCGCGCTCATCACCATCGTCTTCATCAGCGCCTTCGCATCCCAGCCGCTCTGGAT
>JAYTDO010000539.1:0-6535 GCA_043735935.1 Chthoniobacteraceae bacterium | reverse complement strand
TCGCGGCCGCGGATCGATCATCAATATCGCCAGCGTCAGCGCTCACCTGCCGCTCTCGCGGGTCGTCGCATATTCCGCCAGCAAAGCAGCGGTCCTGAGTCTCTCACAATTCCTCGCCCGCGAATGGGCAACCAAAGGTGTCCGGGTCAACACCCTGACTCCCGGTTTTTTTCCTGCGGAGCAAAATCGCAAGCTCCTCTTCCACGACGACGGTACGCCGACGCCGCGGACGACGGCCATCTGGGGACACACGCCGATGGCGCGATTTGGCGATGCGCGGGAATTGATCGGCGCGTGTGTTTTCCTTGCGAGCCACGCGGCGGCGAGTTTCGTGACCGGCACCGACATCCGCGTCGATGGCGGCTACCTGAGCCAAACCATTTGAGCGTATCCTCGTCGTTCCATGCCTCCTCCTGAAATCCTAGAACCATTCGGCCTGAAGAAGGGCAAACACCTCGACGAACTGGAGCACAAATCGCTCGAGGAAGACGAATACAAACCGCGACTGAAGGAGCATCAACTCGAACTGTTGAAACTTCAGTTGCGGCTGCACGAATCGAAGCGCTCGGTGATCATCCTTTTCGAAGGACCCGACGCTGCGGGAAAGGGAGGAGCGATTAAGCGCATCGGCGAGCGACTCGATCCCCGCCTGTTACGAGTCCACTCCATCGTCAAGCCGACTGCGGAAGAGTACCAGCACCACTACCTCTGGCGCTTTTGGAGCAAACTTCCCACGCGCGGACAAACCGTCATTTTTGACCGTTCCTGGTACGGGCGGGTGCTCGTCGAGCGCGTGGAGGATTTTGCGACCGAAAAGGAGTGGAAACGCGCCTACCAGGAGATCAACGAATACGAGCGACTGCTCGTCGATGACGGTGTGATCTTCGTCAAACTTTACCTGCACATCACGAAGGACGAGCAGCTATTCCGATTCAAACGCCGGCAGGAGGATCCCTACAAGCACTGGAAAATCAGCGACGAAGACTGGCGCAATCGCAAAAAGTGGGACCAGCACAACGAGGCCGCGGAGGCCATGTTTGACAAGACATCGACGCGCGAAGCCCCTTGGCACGTGATCCCCGCGAACTTCAAATGGTTTGCCCGGGTGAAAGTGCTCAAGGCCGTCGTCGACCGACTCGCCGAGGCGGGCATCCCCTGAAGATGCCGATGCTCGTTCGCCACTTCATTCTCGCCACCTCCATGCTCGCAGCACTCGGTATGGGCGGTTGTGAAAGGCTTTTCCAAAAGGACTCCGAGCGCGCAGTCAACGCCGGGGACAAAAAAACGGCGAGTGGCGACTACCGAATGGCGATCAAACTGTACGAGGCCGCGTTCGACGGAACGGCGAACACTGCGGAAGTGCATTACAAACTCGGAGTCATCTACGACGACAAACTCAAGGATCCCCTAAACGCCTTGCATCACTTCAACCGCTACCTCGATCTCGACCCTCGCGGCACTCATGCCAAAGACGCGCGCGCCTGCGTGCAGGCGGGCACGTTGCGCCTGGCGGAATCGCTGAACAAAGGATCCATGATCACGCAGGAGGAAGCAGTGAGGATCAAAAAGGAAAACCTCGATTTGAGGCTGCAGCTCGTCGCCATTCGCGGACAAAAAACGGCGCCTCTCGCGACGCCGATCCCGGGAAAGAAACTCGACGGGGGCCAGAAACCGATTCCACCGGGCACGCGCACCTACGTTGTGCAATCCGGCGACACCATGGCGTCCATCGCCGCGAAATTTTACAAGAACAAGGCGCGCTGGAAGGACATTCAGGACGCGAATTTTTACTCGACCGCCGGAACACCCAAGATCAAGGCCGGTCAGACATTGATCATTCCGTAACGGACCCGCCCGCTAAGACATCAGCCTCGGATTTGGCCGTCGCCGCGAAGTTGATACTTGTACGTCGTCAGTTCTTCGAGCGCCATGGGCCCGCGGGCGTGGAGTTTGTCCGTACTGATGCCGATTTCCGCACCGAAGCCAAATTCGCCCCCGTCCGTGAACCGTGTGGAGGCGTTCCAGTAGACGGTGGCGCTGTCTACTTCGCTAAGGAATTTTTCCGCGGTTTGGGTATTTGAAGTGACAATCCCGTCGCTGTGATGCGACCCGTTTTCTTCGATGTGAAGGATCGCCTCATCCGCGCTTTCGACGACGCGAGCGGCGATGATCAGGTCGAGGAACTCGGTTCGGTAGTCCGCATCGGTAGCGCATTTTGCCCGCGCTCCGAGCGCCGCAACCGTGGCCTCATCACCGCGAATCTCCACGTTTTCCGCCAGAAGCGCAGCACCCGTCGTCTCGAAAAAGCGCGCGGCGATGTCTCGATGAACCAGAACGGTTTCGAGCGCATTGCAGACGCCGGGCCGCTGGCATTTGCCGTTTAAGACGATCCGCTGAGCCATCTCGAGATCGGCGTCCTTGTCGACGTACATGATGCAGATCCCGTCGTAATGTTTGATGACGGGCATCCGCGCGTGACTGACGACCGTTTCGATCAATCCCTTTCCGCCGCGCGGGACGATGCAATCGAGGTATCGATCCATTTCGCAAAGGTGTTTCACCGCTTCGCGATCGGTGACGGGGATGAGCACGATAGCGTCTGCGGGAAGACCCGCCCGAGCCCCCCCGCGGCTGAGCGCGGCGGCGATCGCGACGTTTGAGTTAATGGATTCCGACCCTCCGCGCAGGATCGTGGCGTTCCCCGTCTTGGTGCATAGGACGGCGGCATCGCTGGTGACGTTCGGTCGAGACTCGTAAATGATCCCGATGACACCGATCGGAACACGCACCTTTGAGATGCGAAGGCCGTTCGGGCGGGTCCAGTCGCGGATATGTTCTCCGACCGGATCGGGCAGAGCCGCCACCTCGCGAATCCCGTCGGCCATGGCAGCAAGCCGCTTTTCGTTGAGGGTGAGCCGGTCGAGCATCGCCCCGCTCAATCCATTTCGTTTTGCTTGTTCAAGATCCTGAGCGTTGGCCGAAAGAATCTCCCTTTGCGCCGCGAGTAATTCATCCGCCATGGCCAGAAGTCCTGCGTTCTTCTGCTCGGTGGTGAGGCGGGAAAGTTGGCGCGCAGCAGCGCGGGCGCGCCGTCCGAATTCGAGGATCTGGGCTTTCAAGTCTGACATGCTCGCACCTTTCTACACAGCCTCGCCTTTGGCAACGAATCGCGTCCCCGCGCTCCGACCGGCCAGAATGCGCGCGATCTGCCCCGGCTTGCGTCCGCTCACGATGTGCGTGGGAATGCACGCATCCACGGCGAGCTTCACCGCCTGCAATTTCGACAACATCCCGCCGACTGAGAACCTGCCCTTGTCCCGCCGCACGAGGTTCGAAACGTCTTCGATGTTCGCCACCATGGGCACTGTCTTTCCCGCCGCGTCGAGGAGTCCGTCCACGCTCGTCAAGAGGATGAGCAGGTCGGCGCCGGCGAGCTTCGCCACCTCAGCGGAGAGCATGTCGTTGTCCCCAAACCGAAGTTCTTCCACCGCGACCGAGTCGTTCTCGTTGATGATCGGCACGACCATCTTTCGTTCGAACAAACGGGCGATCGTGTTCTGGGCATTCGCGTAACTAACGCGGCTGTCGAGATCTCGGTACGTGAGCAACATCTGAGCGACTACCAAGTCGTGCTCCGCAAACATCGTCCCGTAAAGATGCATCAGCTTCGATTGCCCGATCGCTGCGCACGCCTGCTTCGCCGCCAGATCATCCGGACGTTCCTTCAATCCGAGTTCCCCCAGCCCGGCCGCCACCGCGCCACTCGACACGAGCAACACCTGATGCCCCATCGCAACGAGCGCCGAAACCTCGCGGGCCAGCCGCCGAAACTGCCGCGTGTCGAGCGATGTTCCTTGCCGATTTGCGAGGATGCCGGAGCCGAATTTGAGGACGATGAGTTTGGAAGACTGGCTCATGGAAAATGGAGCGCGAAGTCTATGGCGGCGCTCAGTGTCCGCAACCATGAAACGCGCTCCGCGCCAGCGGACACCCTCGTGAAATGTCTCGCGACTTGGCACGCGGGGCATTAGTTCACTCCGGAGAATCCGCGGGAATCAAAAATGAAAACAACCAACTCAATACTCAGGTCGGCGACGATCACTTTCGCATCGCTCCTCGCTGCACTCCTAGGCAGCGGTTGTGCGAGTGGCGGCCACGAACTTCGTACCGTTCGTCACGTTGACCTCAAGCGCTACATGGGTGACTGGCGGGTGATCGCAAATATCCCTTACTTCGCTGAGAAAGGCTGCATCGACTCGATCGAAGGATATCGACCGCGCGCAGATGGCCGAATCGACAATATTTTCACCTTTCGCAAAGGCTCATTCTCGGCACCGCAGCAGCAGGTCCGAGCGATCGCCTGGGTCCATGATGAAAAGACGAATGCGGAGTGGCGAATCCGGTTTTTCCATCTCGTCACCGCCAAGTATCTCGTCCTCGATCTCGATCCGGACTACCGCTGGACGGTCGTCGGGCATCCGTCCCGGAAATACGGGTGGATCATGGCACGTCAAAAATCGCTGCCCGAGAAAACCTACGCTCAAATCCTCGATCGCCTCGCCGCCCAGGGATACGATCCGAAGGCCTTTCAAAAAGTGCCTCAGTATCCGCATCAATTGCCCAACGCTCCGGAATGAACCAGAGCGACGAAATTCGGTGATCACACGATTTCTCAGCGTCTGAAACCTAGCGGGCAGCGTATAAAAACGGTGGCTAACCTTATTCCATTCCATTCCGCCAAAATCGGCCATCTCGCTCGGCGGGCACTGATCACGACACGTCAGTGGTTTGATTCGGATTATTTTCCGGAGGGTGCCGACGCCGTACGGGCACGGCCGGACCGATTCGAGTTTCGCCGTTGTCTTCCATTTTTATTTACGCACGTCGGGTGTTTGGGGGTCCTTTGGGTTGGCTGGAGTTGGACCGCCATTTCGGTGTCAGTGGCTCTCTACATCATTCGGATGTTCGCGATCACCGGGTTCTATCACCGGTACTTTTCCCACCGCACTTTCGAAACATCGCGCTCCACCCAGTTCATTTTTGCCGTCATCGGGAATACGGCCGTTCAACGCGGCGCCCTGTGGTGGGCAGCGGTCCATCGCCATCATCACAAGCACTCCGACCAGGAAGACGATGTGCACTCACCGGGGCTGCGGGGCTTTTGGTGGTCGCACATCGGCTGGATGACGAGCAGCCGAAATTTTCCCACCAACTACCGAGTGGTGAACGACCTCGCCAAATATCCTGAACTTGTTTTCCTCAATCGGTTCGATCTTGTCGTCCCAGGCATCTTCGGCGCATCACTTTACACGCTTGGCGCGGTTTTGCACCAATGGGCGCCCGGTCTCGGCACTTCGGGCGGCCAGATGTTCATCTGGGGCTTTTTCGTCAGCACGGTTGTTCTCCTTCACGGGACGCTCTTTATCAATTCGCTCGCGCACGTTTTTGGACGCCGGCGCTTTAAGACGGACGACGACAGCCGCAATAGCCTTTTGCTCGCGATCATCACGCTCGGTGAAGGCTGGCACAATAACCACCACCGTTTCATGGCCGCGGCGCGGCAAGGATTTTACTGGTGGGAAATTGACCTGACCTATTACGGGCTGAAGGTCTTGTCGTGGTTGGGGCTCATCTGGGATTTGCGCCCGGTTCCGCAGAGCGTCTACGACGAGACCCACGCCACCGCGTCAAATACTGCCTCCTGACCCGCCGAAATGCGCGCCGCAAAAACGCTCGCGATCATCGGAACCGGAATTAGCGGGCTTGGCTGCGCGCATTTCCTGCACGATCGATTCGAAATCACTGTTTACGAACAGAATGATTACCCGGGCGGGCACACGAATACGGTCCTCGTGGATGATGGAAATCGCGCCGTGCCGATCGACACCGGCTTCATGGTGTTTAACCACGTCACTTATCCGCTTCTGACGCGTTTGTTCCGCGAGTTGGACGTCGCCACAAAGCCGACGGAGATGTCTTTCAGCGTGCAACACACGCCAAGCAATCTCGAATACAACGGCGGAAGTCTGAACCTCCTTTTCGGCCAACGGAGGAACCTCGCCAGCATTCGGCATTGGCGGATGCTCCTTCAGGTCAATCGATTCAACAAAGAAGCCGTCGCGGCGCTGCAAGACCCGCAATACGCCGCTTGCAGTCTCCGTGATTACGTCAAATCGAGGGCCTACGGTGACGACCTATTAAACCTGTATCTGGTCCCGATGAGCAGCGCCGTCTGGAGTACGCCGCCGGACTTGATGCTGGAGTTTCCCGCCGTGACCCTGCTGCGATTCTGGCACAACCACGGATTTCTTGGGCTTCACACTCAACATCCGTGGTTCACTGTGTGCGGCGGCGCGAAAAGCTATGTCGAAAGGATCTCCGCGCCGTGGCGGGATCGAATCCAGCTTCGCAATAAAGCCACCCGCGTGGAGCGGACGAGCGGACACGCCGTGGTGACGGCGGTGGACGGAAACACGCGAACTTTCGACAAGGTGGTGCTCGCATGTCACGCGGATCAGGCGCTGAAGCTCCTGGC